>JAIQEZ010000018.1 GCA_020073545.1 Terriglobia bacterium
AAGAAGACAAGCGACTGGACCAGATGAACCTGTGGCGATGAGCGGCCACCGTCAAGGTGGCTCAACCAATCTGGGGCCGCGTTAGCGACCCCGCCTAGCCGCTTTGAGCGGCTCACAACTTAAAGCCCCCGGCTTTGCCGGGGGATACTTACTGTTCAATTGACACATCTCAAGTCGTCTGTTAAATTGGAGGATTGGTACCTTGCGAATCGTATTTCATTATAGAGCAAAGGTTTGGTTCGGACTTGTTCTGACCGCCCTGCTCCTGGCTGCGCCGGGATGTCTGGTGCGCAAGCAAACTCGCCTTCACCCCTCGCAGGTGCCTCCTCCGGCGCGCGAGGCTACGCTAGCTGAGCTACTTTCCAAGATCAATTCTCAGAGTGAGGCGGTTCGCACGCTAACAGCCACGGTTGACCTGGAGCCGACGGCCGGGTCGGTTTATTCCGGGATCATCAAAGAGTATCACGACGTGAGGGGTTTCATTCTGGTGGAAAGACCCTCGATGATCCACATGCTGGGCCAAGCGCCGGTTGTGCGGACGAAGATCTTTGACATGGTCTCCAATGGCGAAGAATTCCGTCTGTACATTCCACCCAAGCAGAAGTTCATTGTGGGCAAGACTTCGTTCCGGCGTCCGGCCAAGAATGCGCTCGAAAACTTGCGGCCGCAGCACATCTTGCAGGCCCTGATCGTTCCGCCTATCGACGCGGAGCACCAAAAGTTTTTTCTGGAAGAGGCCGAGGAGGGCGCGCGGCGCTACTACGTGGTGACGGTCGTCGAGCCGCGAGCCGATGGTGAACTGGCGCTGCGCCGCAAGGTGTGGTTCGACCGCGCGGACCTGGAACTGGCACGCATGCAATTCTATGAGCCGGGTGGCATATACACGGAGGACGTTCACTACGCGGCGTACCAGGATTTTCAAGGCATTCATTATCCCACGCACATTGAAGTGGCGCGGCCCGCGGAGGACTACCGGCTGACGCTCACCATCGAGAAGGCCACGTTCAACGAGCCCATCGCGCCGGAGAAGTTCGAGCTGACAAAGCCCGAGGGCGCGCAGTTGGTGGACCTGAGCGCGGCGAAGCAAGAGGAGAACCCGCGTGGTCAATAGGATGATCCTCGCCAATGTGCTGCACCGTCCGATTCGGACGGCGGTGAGCGTTCTGGCCGTGGCCATTGAAGTGGGTATGGTCATGCTGGTTGTGGGTCTCTGCCATGGGCTGGTGAACGAAAGCGCGAAGCGCGTGGAGGGCGTGGGAGCTGACATCCTGGTGCAGCCGCCCCAATCATCGTTTCTGTTCGGGCTGTCGCAAGCCCCCATGCCCATGAAGGTCGGCGAGCGGTTGGAGGAGATTCCCCACGTGCTGGCCGTGACGCCGGTGCTGTTTGTGGTGAATTCGGTCGCGAATCTGAGCGTCATCTACGGCGTCGACATGACCAGCTTCGACCGCGTCTCGGGAGGCTTTGTTTACCACGCTGGCGGACCCTTCCAGGCGCCGTACGACATCCTGGTGGACGATGTGTACGCAAAGGCGAATCGTGTCAAGGTGGGGCAAACGCTGAATCTGCTGAGTCATGAATTCCGCGTGGCGGGCATCGTTGAACACGGCAAAGGCGCGCGACTTTTCATTCCCCTGGCGACCGCTGAGGACCTGCAGGGCGTACAGGACAGGGCCTCGATATTCTTCGTCAAGTGCACCGATCCCGCATACGGCGACGACGCTGCCCAGGCAATTCACAAGCTGTTGCCCAAGCATTCGGTCCTGCCCATTAAAGATTATCTGTCGCTGATGACGTCGAATAATCTCCCCGGGCTCAACTACTTTATCAGCGCCATGATTGCGATCGCCGTGGCTATCGGGTTTTTGGTTATTTTTCTTTCCATGTATACCACCATTACCGAGCGCACGCGGGAGATTGGTATTTTGAAGTCGCTTGGGGCGTCGAAAAGGTATATCATTGCCAATATCCTGAGAGAGGCCACCCTGCTGGCAGCGGTCGGCATTCTGGCCGGATATGGGGGCTCCCTGATTGCGCGCAGGGCAATCCTGGCGGCCTTTCCCACTCTTTCCGTTGAACTCACGTGGGATTGGAGGTTCTACGCCGCGTCCCTGGCATTAATCGGGAGCTTACTGGGAGCCTTCTACCCCGCTTTGCGAGCTGCCCAACTCGACCCGGTGGACGCCCTCGCGTACGAGTAACCACAGTGGGTTGACGTACGTCGGGAATGATGGGTAGAGAAGTGGAATTGCCGAGCCGCCGCAACAGGAGGGGGGAAAACGAAGGAATCACGTGGAACCCATCATCTCCACCAAAGGCCTAAAGAAGATTTTCCGCATTGGCAAAGTGGATGTGCCAGCGCTGCGGGGGGTGGACTTGCGGGTGCAGGAAGGCGAGTTCGTGGCGGTGGTCGGACCCTCCGGATGCGGGAAGTCCACTCTGCTGCACGTGCTGGGCGGCTTAACGAGCCCCACGGAAGGCCATGTGCTGGTAGACGGCAACGACTTTCGCGGCATGTCGGACGCCGACCGCACGCGCTTCCGCCGCCACAAGATCGGGTTCGTCTTCCAGCGCTATAACCTGTTGCCCACGCTTACGGCGCGCCACAACATCTCCATCGCGACCCACATTCAGGGCAACGGGTTCAACCCGCATCGTTTCCAGGCGGTCACGAGCATGCTGGGCATTACGGAGAAACTCGAACACCGCCCCTACGCGCTTTCGGGCGGGGAACAGCAGCGTGTGGCCATTGCGCGCGCGGTGATCTGCGAGCCCAAGATCCTGCTGGCCGACGAGCCCACGGGCAACCTGGACACGGAAAATTCCCAGATCGTGCTCGACATGATGCGCGAACTCAACCGAACCTTCCGGCAAACTATTCTGATGATCACGCACAACCTTGAGGCCGCCGCCGTCGCCGACCGGATCATCCGCATGCGGGATGGCCGGATTATTTCCGATTGATTCTTCCCGCCTTTGTGGCTATTTTCTTTGGGTTAACACTTATGGCCCCGAGCGTGGATTTCCACGGTCAAGCTCTCTCGCCTGCCCAGCCCCAGCCGGGCGAAGCCCCCTGGAGTAAAGTGGGGTCCAAGATCAAACTGCTGGTCACGCGCACGATCTTCTGGGCGTACGAACGCGGCACTTGGCAATACGACCTGATTGTGCTTGTCATCCTGGCCTTTATCTTCCTGTCCCCGCGATCCTGGTTTAACGACCGCCCCACTTTGCAGTTGACCGATCTGCGGCACCACCAGGGCATCGTCGAGATGGGCCGCGCCAATAAGAGCGTGCGCTACCTGGTGGACGCCCGGTTGGTGGAGTCCCTGGACCAGAAACCCGAGGACGCCATCCCCGTTATCCTCAAGCAGCACGTGCAAAAGCCCTGCACTGTGAAGTCGATTGTCGCCGTTCGGGACCGCAATCAGGTCATCCTCGGCTACACGGTGTTGGTGGAGGAATAACTCAGCCGCTCGCCGCTGCGGGTTTCTGTGGCGGGACAGGCTTGAACAGGTATGTGATCTCATGCGAAAGGCTTTCAAATCGTGGACGCGCGTGCTGCTCGCCGGCGCGCTGGCGCTCGCCGTGGGGCAACCGGCCCCCGCTCGCAAAGGCAAGGTGCCGGCGGACCTCCCGGAGGTTCTCTCCCAGATGAATGAGGCGGCCAAGCGCCTGAAAACCGTCTCCGCCAATCTCGAGTACACCAAGGTCACGGTGCTCGTGAACGACAAATCCACAGAAACGGGCCAGATCCTCTACCGCAAGACCAAGAACCCGGAGATTCGCATCGACATCCAGAAGCCCGACCGCAAGGTCATTCTCTTCAAGAAAAACAAGGCGGAAATCTACCTTCCGAAGATCAATCAGATTCAGGAATACGACCTGGAACAGAAAAGCGGGCTGGTGCAGCAGTTCCTGCTGCTGGGCTTCGGGCAGGAAACTGGCGAACTGAAGAAATCTTACAGCGTGAAGTATCTCAAGGAAGAAGACTTGGAGGGCGACGCGACCGCGCTGCTGGAGCTCCTGCCCCGCAAGGAAAACATCGCCACACAACTCGTGAAAATCCAGCTTTGGATCAGCGAGGAGTCCTGGCTGCCCGTGCAGCAAAAATTCTTTGAAAGCGACGGCGACTACTTCGTCGCGCACTATACCGGCGTGAAAGTGAATCGCGCCCTGCCCGGCTCGACCTTCGAGTTGAAGCCCGCCCCCGGCGCGAAACGCGTCAAGATGAATTGACCCGCAGCGAGCAGCCTTCAGTGTTCAGCTTTCTGCTTTCAGTTGTCCGTTGTCAGTTGGCAGTCGTCAGTCCCCGACCTTCGTTCGTCGAATCCGCAAACCCAAACACTCGGCAGCCAAGCCTCCGCAACCCCGAAGGAGTTGAAATTCATTAGCCGTGGGCAAGGGCACGGTTTCTGTGCCCGCCGCCCTGCGGCCCAGAGCCCACTAGCTCTTGCAGAGACTTTGCGCGGAGCCTTCAGGCGGCGGGCCGCCCACGGATTGCGTCGCAACCAACGTCCCCGACCCTGGAGGGGTCGGACGGTCTGGCCCCTCCAGCGCTGGGATGCTCTCGCGTGCTGCTTTCTTAGCGGGTAGCGCGCGCCGTGCCGGCAACCCTCCCCGCTCGCCTCCGGTCATTCGTCGCTGCTCTTCGAGTCGAGCCATCAGGCCCCGGCACGTTCCCGGACCGAAGCCCGCCCCGGCTCTTACAACTGGGAACGGGCCGGGGGACCGGGGCGGGCATCGGACCATCGGTTCAAGCCGGTGATGGTCGTTCGCTGACTCACTGCTTCACTGACCCAGTGGTTCAGTCCTTGGTCCCTCGTTGCTGGTCTCGGAATCGTGTCATCGGACCATCGGTTCAGCAGACGATGGTCGTTCATTGACTCACTGATTCACTGACCCGGTGATTCAGTCCTTGGTCCCTCGTCCCTGCTCTTTGGCTGGGGGGCAACCTCTTCGGGCTTCAAACCACTTCCTTTGACTGATGCCAGACTTTGTCCTGCCTTTCGTCAAACTACTGGTCTGATAGTGAAGTGGGTCAAGAAGTAAGATATAAATTATAAATAGATATTGACAAGTATACTTGTTGAGCATTAAATACCCGCGTCTAGGCATAACGTGTCCGCCATTACACTTGATTTAAGTAACGAATAGAGGAGCCCTGCACCTCTTTCACGAGGGCAAGACCCCCGGTCAATTACACGACAGACTAATTTCCCGGCCCAGACCGTTTGGCCTGCGCAGGAGCACAAATGCTGAACGGAATCGCAAACCCGGAAACTCGTCGACGGCGGCGGTCACGGCTTAACAGATTGCACGGATTCGTTCCAGCGGGGCCAGGGTCTTATCCCGGATGGCGTCCAAGTGCAGGTGTCTTAGGACAATCATCTACCGCAGAGCGCGCTAAATGCGTAAAGGGAAATGCGCCGGGTTCTCTTTTTTGTAGGTGGGGCCAGCGGTCGCTTGGCGTTCCTGCCACCTGGAGCCAGGAACTTAGCACCGCCAACCTGGAAGTACGTGTCACTTTTTGTGCTGGGTTCCCGCGTTAGCTATGTAACGACATTTAGCCCCGGCTGGATGACAAGCGTCGGAAGGTCCGCAACTAAGGACCGCATGACGGGGCGACCTTCAAGAGAACGGGGCTACATAAACGACATTGAGAATCCTGGAAAATGGGCACCTTGGGAGACGCCCAGGGAGGGGAAACCAGTGAGAGACTATCGCGCAATGTTACTGATTGTTGTGTTCAGCTTCGCGATGCCACTTGTTTACGGAAAGGAGAAGCCCAAACCTGTTCCTGGTAGTTCAGGCGCGTCTTCAACTGCCCAATTCAGCGTCAACCAAGACTACTGCGATCAAAGAGGCCCGTATTCGTATGAGGTCAATCCACCTGTGAAAGACAACGCACCTGAGAAGAACAAAGAAACGGAGAAGTACACTATAACGCCATTGGACGAGGGCATGGGCGATCCGCCCACAAATCACATCGACGACTTAACCAAGTTCACAGATGACGGTAAACCGATCCTGACATCGGATTCTCCTGCGCCGAGCGAACTCATGTCAGATAGTAGTGACGCGAGCCGCTTACTTGTTCGCGCGTTCACTGCGGGTACATGCATAGGCATTAATCCTTCGAGTTCGACCCAGATGACAGTTTCCGATTTTTCACTGAGGAAGACAGCGTACTATGTAATTAACATCGTCCAATGGAAACGACAAGGTTCTCCTCCCTCGTACCAAGTGGCCTCCAATGAATGGTATCTGTTCAACACAACTGACAGCAGTGTCGCGCACCAGACTCCCTTCGGTCGGTTTTCACCGAACGTATCAGCGGATACACGCATCTTCGGCAGTAAGAATATCGGTTTTCTCGCAATCCATCTGCGCCCCAGCGACGTAACGCAGGAGGAGTTTAGGGCGCTCCAGATCGCCTACGACCTTCAAGTTCAGGAGACGCAGGCTGCCAACGTTCAAGATTTAATGGCGCTTATCAGCCTTGTCGCCGGATTCGGAGTCAAGGCTCTGCCGGAGGAGGAAGCCAAACCACTCAAACCGCCGCCACCGCCAATTGGCCTGTGGGGCGGGGGGCTCGTGAGCGGACTGGATGCGAAAATGCTACCGTTTAACATCACCTTCCAGGCCAACGTAAAGTTCCAAACCGGCGGTGGTAGTCCTGGCAAACCTCCGCCGGCAACACCCGCCGCGGCGGCGGGAGGCGCCGCACCAGACCAAACCACCAACACGCAGGCGCCAAAGGCCGCGTTAGCGTCGAACTGCGATTCAACAATTGATGTCAGAACGAATAGACAGTCAAACTGCTCGTTCAGCCAGCAGTACGCAGACGAAAGCCTTTACCACTGGGACGTAGGAGGCGGAGTGCCGTTTAATGCTGTGAGCCAACTCAGTTTCTCCAGCACCGACGGAACGATTACCGGACCCAAGAGTAACGCAACATTGAATGCTTATGCGTTCTTCGATATCTACTTGAAGGCTATAGACTTAAAGTCCCCCCCGCTTTAAGCTATCCACACATCATGTTGGGGTTACCGTTTTCGGGTAAGGTTTTCAATAAGCCGTTCTTAGGTCTAGGATTTATTCACCTGAAGCAGGTCCCTTGGATTAAGAATTTCGTCCCGCTCCAGATGAATCTCTACGCAGGCTGGGTATACGAAAAAGAATTTCGTCCCGGGACTCTGAGCGTGGGAGCACAAGCCTCACCGGGTGCGCTAGCAAACGACTTGGTTTCATACAGAGCGTGGAAACCTCAGTTTGGGGTCGAGCTCTCAGCCAGGAGCATAAAAAGCAGTTTGGCAAACAGCAAGAAGACGGGCCAGTAGCCCGGCTGCACTCGAAGGGGTTTAAGAACACCATCCGGTGAACGGTATTCACTGGTCGCCAAGCGCCGAGCATCCGGATGTGAGATGGCGTGGGAATGTCAGCTCTGTTTTGAAGAAGGACTTGGGTGTGATCAAATTGCGAGCTTTCTCTCTGTTGATAATTATCGTTGGTGGCTGCTGCCTCGCGCTACAGTTTTGGACACCAGTAAGCGTAGCGCGGACCGGTGTTGAAGGTCCGCGGGTCTTCGCGCCCGCCAGCGCTCCCGGGCTCGATTCTTTGTTGCTTCGGCGCCGGCCCGCGCGTAAATGGAACGCATGTCCAGGCTGCGGCGTCCCTTCCTTTATGACCGCTACATTTTCGTGACCGTGGATGGGCTGGCTGAGTATGCAGGGATAGATCCCGGCGAGCAGGAGAAGCGGTCGGCGTGGCCATAGATCGCGTGCGTTCATGGCTGCGCCAACCGCACGTGTTCCGCGATTCATTGACTGGGTCACGCAAAACATCCGATGAGAGTACTGGCAGATGGCTTGGCTCGACAAGAATATACTCATCATCAGCTACCAAGCGTAGCGGACCTGTCTTGAAGGTCCGCCGCTTTTCGCGCTCGCCAGCGCTCGAGCGTGGGAGAGGGATTTGAGGGAGGGTTGGGCGAGCAGTAAGCGTGGGCACTCTGCAGCGGCCGTGGGCACTAAGCAGTAGGCAGAAAGCAGTCGACAGGATCAGGCAGGTTACCGCAAAGAAGAAAGAAGCTCGCGGCCAGCGAGTTGTGCCGCCGACGGCCGACGCCGGTGAGCCGGTCGAGCAGCTTGCTGAAGAACTCGCTGGGACAGTCATCCTGAGGAGCCCCTTCGCTACACTCAGGGCAAACTCCGGCGACGAAGAATTTCGGCGGTTCCCGGTACCAAGCGAAATGCAGAGATCCTTCTCCCGAGGGCGGGATCAGGATGACAGCAGGGGAAGGCAGAGATCCTTCGCGGAGTTTACCCTGAGCGAAATGACAAAGATCCTTCTCCCGCAAGGCGGGGTCAGGATGACAGCGAGTGGGCTCAGGATGACATCCTTGGAACGTTTTTCAGCGCACCGCTAGGAAATCAGAAGATGTGCAGCCTGATGGTCAGATACTTCTTCGGGTTCTTACGGAAGTCCGTCAAGAACTCCTTGAGTGACTGGGAACTTTCGGTCAAGTTGTTGAAGAGTGTGGGGTCGGTGGAGAGTTTTCCCAGCGTCCCCTGGCCCTGCTCGATGCGCGTGGTGATGACGTTCAGACGATCGAAGGTCTCGTTCAGGCGATTGTAGAGTTGCTCGTCTTTGGCCAGCTTGCCGAGCGAGCCGTGGCCCTGATTGACGTTGTCGATCAGGGTGTTGGCATCCTTCACCACCTTATTAACGTTGTTGTAGACAGAGGGATCGGAGATAAATTTGGCCAGGGTGCCGTTGCCATGCTGGACGTCATCGACGACCTGGTTCAGGCGGTCGAGGGTGGCCACGGTGCGGTTATAGAGCGTCTCGTCGGACATGAGTTTGCCCAGCGTGCCTTCGCCGCGCTGCACGCGGTTCATCAGGTCCTGCATACTGCCCGTGGTGGCACTCATCTTGTTGTAAAGCGCCTGGTCGTAAATTAGCTTGCCCATGGACCCCTTGCCGGTCTGTATTTGTGCGGTGATTTCATTGAGCTTGGAAGAAAGAACCCGGAGGTTCGAGATGACGTCGTTGGCGTTCTGCACGACGGCTTTGATGTCGGCTTCTTCGGAGGTCTTGACCGTGCCGCCGTCCGCGACCACGTCCTGGCCAGGTGTGCCGCGCGTAACGTTGACGTAGCTTTCGCCGAGCAGGCCGACCGTCTCCACCGTGGCCACGGAATCGGCGCGGATCTCGTTCTGATACCGGCGCGCAATCTTCAAGGTGAGCTCCACGGCCCGTTGTGGATCGGTGTAGGGAGAGATCTGCATCTTCGATACGTTGCCGACGGCAATGCCGGCCAGGCGCACCTGCGCCCCCTCGCGCAGACCGCTGGCGCCGGAAAAGTAAGCCTTGATCATATAGCGGCTGGTGAGGAATCCCACTTGGCCGCTGATGAAGAAAACGGCAACGGCAAAAATGACCAGACTGACGATCACCATGATACCGACCCGAAGTTGAGCCCACTTGACACGCTCGCGTTGTGGCATGGTTGGTCTCCTTTACGAAGTTCAGGCCCCTATTGTAGTTCATCCCTCCCGAGGGTGCGAAGGCACAATGGAAATCTTGAGGCTGAGGATCTGGTGTGAATGAGTCGAGTTTTGCATCACGGGAAAAGCGCGGGACGGGGCTTCGATGATTCTCATGCGAGAAACTTGCGTAAGTACGGATCCGGGGAGCGGGTTAACTCCTGCTCACTGCCCCGGAAATAGACTCCGGCGTCGCGCAGCACCAGGAAGCGGGTGGGAGCGATGGCGTCGGGAGGGCGGATCGGTTTCAGCGGTACCAGGGTTTGTTTTTCGGTGGAAAAGAAATAGTTGGCGAGCACAAAAGCGTCCTGCAAGCGGTGGGTGACGACCACCGAGGTAACGTGTTGCACATCGCGCAGCTTGGCAATGAGCACGTTGATGGTGTGGCCGGTGACGGGATCGAGTCCGCCGGTGGGTGAGTCGTAGAGCATGATGGAGGGGTCGCTGACGATGGCGCGCGCCACCGAAACGCGGCGTCGCATGCCCCCCGAGAGCTCCGAGGGCATTTTCTCGATGGCCGGCTCCATTTCGACGAAGCGCAACAGTTCGCGCACCCGCCGCTCGATGGCGGCTTCGTCCTCCAGGTGCTCTTCGCGCAGCCGATAGGCGACGTTCTCGAAGACCGAAAGGGAATCGAAGAGCGCCCCTTCCTGAAAGACAATGCCCATGCGCTTGCGAATGGGTTGCAGGCTGGTTTCCGGAAGGGGAACGAGATCATGACCTTCGATCAGCACCTGCCCAGCGTCGGGCTTCAGGAGACCCAGGATCAGCTTGAGGATGACGGATTTTCCCGAACCCGTGACGCCGAGCAGAATCAGGGTTTCGCCGGCTCCCAGAGCAAAGGAGATATCGGAGAGAACACGTTTGCTCTCGAAGGAGAGGGAGACGTTGCGAAGCTCAATGGCGGGTGTTGCGCTCATAGGGTATGGGACAAGGCGGGCTGGGGCCGGGCCCGATGAATTGGAATCTCACGTCAACCAGGCAGCTCCGAGGTCCGTTCGCGCTGGCCCGCTCGGGAGACAAGGCTCAGAAGCCAATCCCGACCAGGAACTTGGTGATGAAAAAATCGACCACCACGATCAGCACCGAGGCTACTACCATAGCCTGTGTCGTGGCGCGGCCCACACCTTCCGTACCGCCCGTCGTGTGTAGCCCCTGGTAGCAGCCCACCAAGGAAATCAGGATGGCAAAGAAGAAAGGCTTGACGAGCCCCTGGGTGACATCCTGATACGTCAACGCCTGGTAGGCCGAGGTCCAGTACTCTGTGGTGGTCAAGCGCACCGTGTAAAAACTGATGAGGTAACCTCCCAGCAGGCCGCAGAAATCGGCCAGAATGGTCAGGAGCGGCAGCGTAAAGAGTGTGGCAAAGAGCCTGGGGATCACGAGCTTGCGCAGGGGGTCCGTGCCCAGAGCGCGCATGGCATCAATCTGCTCGCTGACCAGCATGGAGCCGATCTCGGAAGCGATGCCGGTGCTGCTGCGGCCCGCTACCATCAGCGCGGTGAGGACGGGACCGAGCTCCAGGACAATGGAAAGGGCCACCACCTTGCCCATCAGCCCCACTTCGCCGAAGGTGCTCAGGGTGCGGTAGGTCTGCAACGCGAGCACGCCGCCCGTGAAAAACCCAATCAGCAGGACAATTGGCAACGAGCCGAAACCAATCACGTCCATCTGGATGAGTGTGTCGACAATGTATCGAGGCGGTGTGAAGGCCTGCCGCAGAGAGTCAGCCAACAGGATGGTGAATTCCTGGATTGCCAGCACCCTGCGCTTCACAGCACCTGCAATCAAGGTACTGATCATCGGGTTCGGTCAGTCTTCATTCCGAAGCAATTATTACTACGGACTTGCCACTGTAGCCAGCAGGGCCAGCGAAGTCAAGCCCCCGGCGCAGTTTGCGGGGGAGGGAAGTTGGCGACCCGGGTCAGGCTTCTGAAAGGGACGCGGGGGACGCGCGCGAACGGGTTCGGCGAACTGGCCGACCGGTGGCTGATTCCTGGGGGGGGCAGTGGCTGGGGAGAAGCTGGGTGTTTTTAGCGCCCAAAATAAAATGAGGGGGAAGCTCTCTCCCCCCTCCAAGCGTCGGGTCTTGGGTCTAAACTCCGAGCCGTCGATGGCTACCCTCTAGGATTGTCCAACGTCGACTCGATCCTGAGTAGAGCACGCTGCCTTCCAATTGGCGGCGGATTCCTGTCGGCGCTCGAGCACCGCTAAACCCTTAAGAATCAGTGTCTCTGGGATGTCGGCACGGAGCGGGAAAGAAGGATGCCGGCAGATCCACTCTAGATTTCTATATTTGGTAATCCTGAATACAGAATTCTGCAAAGGCTCTCGCGCTAACATGTGCCAGATAGTCGGCTACCACCTGACCAAACTCCCTGACCAAGGCGTCGGTGGCATGTTATCCTAAGACATTGCATACGGCCAAATGGTCCACCTGCTGAGATGCTAGATTGGACGCACAAGGCATCAGTTGATATATTATCATCCTGCCGCGGTGCAACTGCCGCGCGATCGTGCGGGTGAATAAATCGGGCAGTTGTGGCTCCCGGAGGGTGAGGCAGTTTCAGAAGAGCGGAGCGTGGCGGCACCATCCGCGTTCCTGAATCCTTGTTATGATTGACATTCACTGTCATCCCTTGCCCGGAGTTGATGACGGGGCGCACTCGTTTGACGAGGCGGTCACGATGTGCCAGGTTGCGGCTGCCGACGGTATAACCCATCTGGTGGCCACGCCGCACTACAACTATAGTTACACGTTCGATCCGGAGCTTAACCGGCAACTGCTTGCGCGGCTTCAGAAAGCCGTGGGCGAGAAACCTCAACTCCTGCTGGGCTGCGACTTTCATCTTTCCTACGACAACATCCAACAGTGCGTGCAAGGCTCCAGGGATTTCACCATCAACCGAACCTCCTACCTGCTCGTCGAGCTTCCGAACCAGTTCATCCCCGACCACCTGAGCCGCGTGTATTACGACATTCAGGTTGCCGGACTCACCCCGATCATCACCCATCCGGAGCGTAACCCGCTCATCCACCGCAAGCCGGAACTGCTGCGGCACTGGGTCTCGAACGGATGCTTGGTGCAGGTCACGGCGCAGTCGTACACGGGTGGGTTCGGCTCCCGGGCACACAAGTTTTCCGAGCGGCTGCTCGACGAGGGTCTGGTCCACTTCTTCGCCACCGATGCCCACGACGTGAAACGGCGCCCGCCGATCCTTTCCCACTGCTATCACAAGGTCGCGGAAGCTAAAGGCCAGGAAATCGCGGATCTGCTGATGCAACAGAACCCCGAGGCGGTCATCCACGGACGTCCTTTGCCGCCGCAGCCGGATTGGGCCGAACTTCGGGGAGGCGGGGAAAAGCGAAGCTGGTTTTCCTTCTTGTGGCGCCGATGAGACCGTTACCGTCCGGCTGGGCCCGGCCTCAACCCATCCGCAGCTTGTAAGCCTTGCCGGACAATTCCCAGCGCCTGCGGTCGCCTGCAGGGTCCACCCTATCCAGCCTGAAGCTTTCTCCTGAGCCGCTCGCGATCAGCGGCGAATCCATTGAGAATCGCAAATCTGTCTGTGAGATTTCGCCGCAACCGGCTGGACGCCAGGAAGTTGCTTCATCCTTCGGGTCTTGGTGCAACCTGGGATGGTGGCCGAGCCGGCGGATCCGCTTGCGCCTTGGCCGACGCCCACTTCTTCAGAAATCCAGTGAGCTTTTTGAGACTATAGGTCCGGCCGTGCTGGAATACACCGGTGTCCTGCGAATGCAAGAGCGCCCCCTTTGAATCCAAGACAAAGAAGTGGGGGTAGTCTGCGATGCGGGGATAACGCGAGAGGAATTCTTCGTTGGGGTTGTCCTTGCCGTAGTTGATCTTCACCCGCACGTAATGGCTTTCGCGCAACTCCTGCAGGTTGGGATGATCCTGGAAGAGGTTGTCCATGATGTGGCACCAGATGCACCAGTCGCCGCCGACCTCCAGCAAAATGCGCTTCTGGGTTCGCGTGGCCTCGAGGATGGCATCCTGAAGATCCTTCCCGGGGCTTCGCGCCGGATCGTAGACGGTCACCGGCGTGTAATTTGAGGGCCCCGGAGGTGGGACTTTCTTATGCCGCCCAAAACTCGCCGAGACTACCACGCACAGGCACACGGCAAGCGCCCCACCGTGTTTCAACGCTCTCCCTGGTTCTGACACTCTCAACCCTCCTCTGGCGCAGGGTCGCCGGTAGCCCGAAAATGGACCGGGTGGCACAAAGAAATCCCTTGCTCCGAAACAAGTGTCAGTTGTACGGCCGGGCCGCCTTCGGCCCCCGGGGCTCATCCTGCGCCGCGCCCTTTACATGAGGAATCGCCAATCGAATGTACGCCCCATTAGTGCTTCACTGCTGTAGACAAGACGGACACAGCCTGAGCGAGCATGTGAGCAAGAGTGCTGGTTTCGGACACGGCATCGTCGGGGACGACCGCGTACAACCAGGGCTTGTCGCCCTGTTTCTCATTCGCGACCTCGCACCATTGCATTGCGGCCCGTGCCTTGCCCTTTACGTCTGGATCGTTCAGTTCGTCACGGGCTTTGACCTCAATTAGGTGGTGGTTCGTTTTTGTTTCGACGATAAAATCGATGTTGTAGGTTTCGCCCTTGAAAAAGATAGGCGTCTGACCCAGGGGCGGCCGGGCCCACTTCAAGACTTCCGGGTCATCCTCAAGAGCAATCGCGAATCTGCGTTCAGGGTCCGAGTCAAAGCCGGTCTTATTGATGACCGACTTTCGTATTCCGGTGAAAAGGAACCGCCGGATATCGCTTTTTCTGTCCACAAGAGTTCGAAGGTCCACCTCACCGTCCTTTTGGCGGATGGATTTCGAAAAGGGTTGAAACACCCGAAGGGGGGCCACGATCTTATGGCTGACTTGTGTGTCGTCGTAAATGTGAGCCTGAACTTGCGCGCCAAGGTCTTTAACCATTGCGTATCCGTACTGGTGCACCAGCTTGCGTAGTTCGTCTTCGGATTTGCCAGTAGCTGCCAGGTAGTCTCTGGCGAGTTGCAGGATTCGTTCCTTGTCCTCTGTCGCGTCGAATTCCTCGACTTCATCCAGTAGCAGGCCGGCCAAATGCTTGACGGGTTCTTGAACCTCCTCCAATGTCAGCGCTTCTCCGGTTTCCTGTTCGCCTGACTTCAGGTCAGCAGAACGGATGTGTTGCTCAACCAGCGAGAAATCGCTCGACGGTTTAGGCGCAAACGGTTTAAACCCGATCTTGGGATCAATGTACGTACGAATATCGGGAACGTCGATCTGAAGAGTCAGCGCGTCAACTTCTTTTGCGATACGGTCTCTCAACTCCCGCGTAACCTGCTCGGCATCAATCGGAACCATCAACTCCTCAGCAGTGGGAAACAGGCCCGCTTGTCCAGGTGCCGGTGTTTCTTCGCCGACTCCGAGGACGCCACCGGCTGCAGCCGCCGCACGCGAAGCAGCGAGCGCTCGCGACCGGTTGAGGATATCTTCGATAAGCTTCTCTCGACGCTCAGCCTCCAGCAGTTCACCACTTGAAGTCACTTCGCCACTCTTGACTAATCCTTGGATTACCGCCGTCGTCTCTTCTGAAAAGAGGGTTGGCACCTTGACGGCCTTGAGAGGCTCGCTGTCCTCTTGGGAGAGGTCTCGAATTGGGTCACGGAATAGGTCAGCCCTGGCGTTCTTTGCCGCTAGGATTTCCTGGTATTTGTCGTGCGACACAATGGAAAGGCGCAGAATCTCAGGGTCGTCGTGGTTCAATGCCGAGACCTGAGACTCAGTGAGCGGCAGGGGTAAGCGGAGGCCGCGACCGATCGTCTGTTCAGTAAGAATCTCGGAGACAGAAGCACGGAGCGGGACCATCGTGTAAAGATTCGTGACGTCCCAGCCCTCCTTGAGCATTGTCACATGGACGACCACCTCGACACTGCTGGCAGGGCTCTCCACCTCCAAAAGGCGCCGGATGTTTTCGTCGCTTTCTTCTTTAGTATTTGGCTTGGAGTGAATTTCAATCACCTTGCCCTGGTATGCGCCTCCCTCGAACTCACTTGACTCAAGATACTCGTGGACCTTCTTTGCGTGCTCTATATCCCGCGTTGAGACAAGTACAAAAGGCTTCACGGGTGGATAGCCATTGGCAGCGCAGAACTCAACCAAACGAGCCTTCTTCTCTTCGTGGAGGTAAATACCGTCCTTGAGTTTCAGGGTATCGATGATTGCTTGGTCGGAAGCGGTGAGGTTAGTTCTTGTCACCACCCGTGGTGACTTCACAAATCTCCCGATGGCCTCCCCGAGACCGAAGGAAAACAGCACATTGCCTTTGAACTTCGGCGTCGCGGTAAACTCAAGACCCAAGACCGGCTTCAAGTTGTGAACGGCCTTGAGGGAAGCTGGGGCGCGGTAGCGGTGACTCTCATCCATCAAGACGACGAGGTCGCCCATCTGTTGCAGGATTGCAGCAAAACTATCACCCAGAGTCTCATTGAACCGGTGGAACCGGAACTGGTTACGACCCGCTTCGTCCTTCTCCTGGGCGCTGAATATCTTGCCGATATTGAAGACAAACACGTTGGCCCTGTCTTCTGAACCGAATAGAGGGCGGCCTATATTAAAGCGTAGATAATTGTCTCCGTCCCACACATCGGGTTGCGGGAAATCGGCGAGGCCGTTGAAAATGTACTTTGAGTGAGAAGGCTGCAACTCCGCCCGCAGCTTATCGTAGATAGTGCTTCCGGGTGCAAGGATGAAGAAGTTCCGGTATCCACGAGTCCGCCACAGGTCGTAAATGCAGGCTCCCATCAGGCGCGTCTTGCCGATGCCGGTTGCTAAGGCAAAGCAGAATGATGGGAACTCCGTGTCGAACTCGATCTTTTCGACGCCGGCCTGCGAGACTGCGGCTTGGGCAACCGCATCCAAAGTTGTTTTCTTGAAATCTACCGCTTCTGCAGTGGCGTGAAGCCGCTTGAGAGACTCGTGTTGCGGCGCGCGCAATGACATCCAGCGCCCGATTTGGTCAGCGAGGCTCATTAGACGCGATCCTCCTCGAACGAGCACTTGGCCAGAAGGTCTCGGGGAATTTTCTTCACTTCGATGTTGTGTGGCACCTTCAGGCCTGATGCCCGCCGGGTGCAATAAATAAGTAGAGCTTCTTGCTCTCCCAGTTGCACGGTCACAGAATCGAGATGTCGTTGGCTCAAGAGGCTTGTCGTCACGTACAGAAAATGGTGCTCGCTCGACGCCCCGTGCCAGCGATTGTCTCTTAGATACCGGAAGTTCTCGATCTTGCAGATAGCCCGGATGAGCATCTTGGCATCGTATTTCGGATTGACGACGTAAACAGGCTTTTGGGCTGTCGAGAGGTCCTTGTCAGTGACGAGGAGAGACTCTGCGAGCCGATAGAAATTGAATCCCCCTCCGCCCTTCCACCCCACGGCCTCGCTGACCCCTCCCCGATCGGCTCCGTCGATCACCTTTTGGAGTCTCGGAATTATCACCTCATGGCAGTGTTTTCCAAGTTCCACCATGATCCACCGGCGACGCATCTTATGCGCAACGGCACCGGTGGTGCCTGAGCCCCCAAATGAATCAAGAACCACATCCCCGGGGTTCGTTGCGATCTCCAAAATCCTCTTTATCAAGCCCTCCGGCTTTGGGTTGTCGAATACTGCCTTGCCGTTAAAAAGGGCGATCAAGTCCTTCTTGGCACTGTCGTTCGTTCCCACTTCGTCGGCGCGCCAGATGGTTTCGGGTGTCAGCCCTCTCCCTTCGGTATCGCTCAGGAACCTCTTGACTCTAGGAACACTTCTTCCATCCTTGCCGAACCAAATGTTTCCCTTTGCAATCTCTTCTTCCATGCGCTGCTGCGTGTACAGCCAGCATCTGCCCGCGGGCGGATCAAGAAGAACACCTGCGGGCGTCTTCAGCTTATAGAATTGACTCGGTGTACCGTGGCCCGCCATCGCGTTAGCAGAGACCGATTGCCATGGTCCGCGTGGATCATTGTCAGGGTTCTTATATCGGCCGCGCACCTCATCACTCAATGGAAGCAGATTTCTCGTTTGTTCAAAGCGCGCTCGATCGCGAGCAAAGACCAGAATGTAATCGTGATTAAAGGAAAAGACGCGCCGGTTCTCACGCGAAGTCCGTTTCTCCCATATTACCGTTGCAACGAAATTCTGGCGCCCCAAGATCTCATCGAGCAAGACTCTCAGATAACCAGCTTCGTTGTCATCGATGCTTACCCATAGTGATCCTTCTGGCTGGAGAAGACGTCCGAGAATTTCAAAACGATCTCGCATCAGAGAAAGCCAGATTGAATGCTCGAGCCCGTCCTCAAAATGATCAAACGCTGAGCCTGTGTTATATGGCGGGTCGACATAAACGCACCTGATCCCACCGGTAAACTCTTGCTCCAAAGCCTTTAGTGCGAGCAGGTTGTCACCGAAGATTAGGCGGTTATCAAATAGGCTCTCGTCGGAGACGCGATGTGGCGCGTGATAGGACCGGGGCGCGTCTTCCAGCAGGATTCGCGGCTCCAGTGCAGGCCGGTTCTCCTTGCCAACCCACGTTAGCTCTAGTTTTTGCCTACCAGTCATATTGTTCTGGGTTCGTCTGTGATTCCACAATGCATAGATTTTAAATTAGGCTCACCAGGTCATCGGGCTAACCACCTAATCCTCTGAAGAACGTCACTCGACCAAGAGCGCGGACATTCGTCAGTAAGCGCCGGACGCGGCGTGCTTCGTACGGGCAGCGTCTCTTCAAATACTCGCTAGCTAGCCGATGGCTTCCAGTGCCCGGCATCAGTAACCGATAGCGGAACGTGCGAGTTGCCACTCTCACAAAAATCGCGATTGGTCGACCACGGGACGGGTATTGAAGGTCAGATGCGGCTTCAAGCTCGAAGCGGTAGTTGTGACTTTTCACAGCGACGCTCGGCCGCACCTCTGGCGGGCCAGTGAGCCCACGGGTGTCAACGTGAGTGAGCATTATCCGTTGTGTACGACCTGGCTTGGCTCCAAAAAAACCAGAAAATGTGTCTATGTCAAAGTTCGCCTGATTCCAACGGTTGCCTCCCCTCGGAATTTCGGCGATTAGTACCGCGGTGGCGTCTGTTGTGGCCGGACCGACAGAAATATTACCGTTGCGATCCTCTACGAGGATGTTACGCTGTGGTCTTGTCTGGGCGCGGTTCCGTCTCGCGTTCTCGCGTGCACGTCTCCGAACGCGGGGGTCGTCAACGGGCAGCAGATCCGACTCATGAAAGCGAGACCACGAATTCCACTTACGCTGCAGAGTCCTTAGTTGCACCGTCGTTAGTCTCGCAATGGAGAAAGCTTCACAGTTACCCCGAAGGCCGCCCGGTGTGAGATTGCCCGAGCCCACGAGGCAGACACCGCCAGAGGGGTGGCGGAACCAACACATCTTCGGATGGAAAACACTTCCGGGCATACTGCCCAGAAATACGCGAGGCGTCAGGTTGGGGTGCTCCCCAGCGGTGGCTGAAATTGCGTCAAGGGCGTTGATGTCGGTAATTGCATCCACGCCGACAACCAGTTCAAAAGGCGACTTCGAAAGAAAGCGCGAGAATTCCGGATCTCGAAGCAGAAGCTTAACACCCGGCGCAGAAGCAAAGGCGAATACGCCCATTCCACTCGTTGCATCTTCGCAGGCCACCAGTATTTCCTCGAGAAGATATGTGGAATCTGGCCACTGTGAGTCCTGGATGCAAGTTTTCATAGCGTCTTTCATTGCGGCCATGCGGCACGCAATTTGAGCTTCTCCGGGTCTTCGGGCAGGATGCGCGACTCCACTTTCGACCGGTTTTCCTTGCCAACCCGGGTGAGTTCGAGTTTGCCTTTTGGCGGCCTGTCCCCGTTGTTCCTGATCGGCATCTCTATACTACCTTCCACGCGATCTTGAAAAGAAGCTCCGCCTCGATGCTTTGTTCGAGGCGTGCCTCAACCTCACTGATGAGCGCTTCTTTCCACCGATCAATTTCGTCCTGAGCATCATACAGCGCCCGCCGCGTCGGTTATCACCCGCGCCGTCCCTATCTGATGCTGAAAATAATAACACCCATTCCTTGAAGAGTCTCGCCGCGCGAAGCAACAATTTTACGGAAGGGGTGGTGAACGCATGCCGCCATTCGTGAGAGACTTCGCCTGTCTCGGATGGCCTCGGGACTCGGTTCTGGGGGGGGCAGGGAACAAGGGACGGGCGATTGCTCATGGAAGATTTCAGATTGAAGATTGACAGGGCAAAGCTCGCGGTCGAGGACTGACGGCTGAGTGCGATGGACGAGTGATGACGGGACCAAGAGCAAGGTTAGGCACCCGCCGAGGAAATGACCAGCTTCGCGCCGGTGAGTCCCAAGTGGCGGTCGGTAGACCAGCAAGTGGAGATGTGGCGCTCGTCGATGATGACCAGCCCGTGAGCGTCGGCCAGCGTCAGCGACTGGTCGTCGAACTTCTTGACCAGCCGGCTGGTCTTGGTCAATTCCTCGCGATCGAAACGCTGAATAGCAGGGACCGAGAGAACGTCAAGGAAGTTGAGAAACTGGATGGCCCGATTCCGGTCGTATCGCCGCAGAAACCACCCGTGCCCTTCAGCGACGACCAGCGCCGAAGTAACCAGACGGGGCGGGCTGGAAAACAGTCTCCGAAACAGAGGATGGTAGCTGTCAGACCGGTCCAGGAAGGCAATCAGGGCCGAAGTGTCGACGTAAGTTTCAGTCTTTGTTGCCATACACGATCTCATCGATCGATAGGCTGGACCGTGCGTTACCTGATTCGACCAGTCCTGCGTATCGCATCCAGGCCGGCCGGCCGGAAGGTGGAAGCACTCGGCGGATCGCCCGACGGACATACTCCGCCACGGAGATTCCCAGCGCTGCCGCTTCCTTCTTAGCCCACTTGTAGTCCTGCTCGCCGAGGCTAACCTGCGTACGAATCATGTTATCACTCTCCTTGAACATGATAACACAAACCGGAGGACGGAGAATATCGTTTTTCTGACTGCGGCCTCGGAGACAGCGGACAGAACCCTGTCGGCGACGATTTGTTTTTTCGATTGCGAGCCTGACCCGACCGCTTCGGGGCGGGGATGACCGCCGACTGGACTTGCGCCTGCCGCATTGTGTCATTCCCGCGAAAGCGGGAATCCAGGTGGACCCCCCCTGCGCGGGGGTGACAACGCAAGGCCCGGCCGCTTTTCAATTGTTGCTCGCCGCGCGAAGCAACAATTTTGCGGAAGGGGTGGTGAACGCCTGCCGCCATTCGTGATAGACTTCGCCTGTCTCGGATGGCCTCGGGTCATCTCATCATACCCTGGCACACTCCTAAGGAGGAGAATCCATGAAGAAGACGCTCGTGCTTGTTGCGTTCTTAGCTTTCCTGCTGGCGGCCTGGCCGAACACGGCGCTCGCGCAAGGGGAGTTCGAAAAGGTTACCGGCGAGGCCTTCATCAAGGCCGTACCCAATGATTTTTACCTGGAAGGAAACCGCATTCCCGTGGAGAAGCGAAACGCCGTTCTGCTAAAGACCCCCAAAGGCGCCCGGGTGGTTCTGGCGCTGATCGATACGACGGGCTACAGCTCGCGAATCAAGCAGAAGTACACCGGCATGTTGATTTCGGAAGGCAAGGTTTCCGTGTGCAGCATTTCCATCGACGTGGGCAGCTACGGCTTCGGGTTGGATACTCCCAAACCCCCAAGCAACGAGGGCGCCAAGTTTATGCTTTATAACCAGGCCGGCGACGAAGTGGGCGGGTGCACCGCCAAGAAAGATGACAGCATAAAGGTACCCCGGCCGCTGGCGGTGAGCATCGCCAAGGGTGTACCGGCAAAACTCGATCTGGGCAAGTACACCCTGGAAATCAAGTAGCGTCTTCGCAGTTTGCTGAAAAACGCTTCAATGATTTCGTCCCTGCTTGCCGCAGGCAGGCTGGGCCCTGCGGATTGTGGGGGCGGGCCCTTCGCCCCGCAAGACGGGATCAGAACGACAGTCCTGGCGAATTTTTCAGCAGAGTGTCACGCGTGACTCTGCAATGGGGGGCGCGCCGCACGCTTGCCCCGGCAGACTGCCGCGGAGGAGTGTTGATCAGGGGTCCATCTCGAGGGCGGCGGAATCTCGTCCTGGCGTGCGCACTGATTTTTCTGCTCGCTTGGGGAGCGCACCGCGCCACCTCCCAGAGCGCTTACGATCTCGTCATCGTTAACGGCTTGATAGTGGATGGTACGGGACGCCCCGGTTTCCGGGCTGACCTCGGCATCCGCAACGGCCGCATCGAGAAGACCGGCTCGCTGGCCGCGGCGCCAGCGCGCGCGAAGATGGATGCCCAGGGCCAGGTAATCTCACCGGGCTTCATTGACGTTCACGTTCACATCGAAGATCAGATCGAGCGCTCCACCCACCGCTTCGTTGCCGACAACTTCCTGTTGCAGGGCGTTACCACCGTCATCACGGGGAACTGCGGCCGCTCGGCGCGGGACATGGCCGCGTTCTTTCGCAAGCTCGCGCGCCTGAAGCTGGCGATCAACGTTGCCACCCTGGTGGGTCACAACACCCTCCGCCAGCAGGTGTGCGGCGCGCGCCGGAAGCCCACGCCCGAGCAGATGGCGCGCCTGGAAGCGCAGGTCAGGGCAGGCATTGAGGCGGGTGCTCTAGGTTTTTCCACGGGGCTCGGCTACAAGCCCGGGCTCTTCGCGAGTGAAGAGGAAGTGGTGGCGCTGGTTCGCGTCACGGCGCAGGAGGCAGCGGTCTACGCCACGCACCTCCGCGACGAAGCCGCGGAGGGCAAGGCAGCGCTCGACGAGGCCGTGCGCACGGCCGAGCGTGCGGGCGCACCCAAGCTGCACATTTCGCACTTCAAGGCCGCGGGGCACTCGCAATGGGGGACGGCGCGCGCCCGGCTGGACGGGGCGCGGCAGGCCGCCGGAAAGCAAACTCGCCTGACGGCGGATATGTATCCCTACACAGCCGTCAGCAGCACGCTCGAGTATCTGATTCCTCCGGAGGTTTTCCCGCTGCTGGGCGGCCCCGCGGCGGCCCGGCCCAAAAACCTCGCGCGTGCCATCGATCTTACCCTTGAAAAGTTGCGCCGCGACGGCTGGCCTGATTACTCCAACGTGCGCGTCGCCTTCAGTGAGAAACAGAAGGAATGGATCGGACGAACTATTCCCGACATTGTGAGGAGCCAGCCGGGCGGCGCGGCCTCGGTGCGTGACCAGGCCGCGTGGATTCTGAAAAACCAAGCGCGCGGGGACATCCAGATCATTGCCGAAGAGATGAGCGAGCAGGACGTGCGGCAGCTCATCACCGCGCCGGACATGGTTTTCGGATCTGACAGTTCGGTCCACTATCGCGGCCTGGGGCAGCCCCATCCGCGCGGGGCAGGCACCTTCCCGCGCATTTTCGCGGACTACGTCCGCAATCAGAAGCTGCTGACCCTGGAGGATGCGGTCCGGCGCGCCACGGGGTTGGCGGCGGAGATCTTTGGGCTGCCCGACCGCGGATTCATCCGCGAAGGCTATTGGGCCGATATCGTCATTTTCGACCCCGCGCGCCTCCAGGACCGCGCTACGTTCGAAGATCCTTGGAAACCGCCGGAGGGGATCGCCTGTGTGATCGTCAACGGAGTCATCGCCGTGCGCGGGACCAAGTTGACCGGGGCGATGGCCGGGCGTCCGGTGCGTCGCGTGGCGCGTGGGCCGCGCTAAGCTGAATTTCTCACCAGGCTGTGCTGCTCTTCGTCCGGCGGGCAGGAGGGCGGGGTTTTAACCCCGCCGAAAGAGCGGTCTGCAACTCTCTGCGCATCTCGCGCCCCGCGCAGTTTGTCGGAAAGAGTTGCGCGGGGCGCGAGACGAAGAAATAATTACGAGGGGAGTGGAACGGCGGGGTTAAAACCCCGCCCTCCCTCGTCGTGGTGAGAAATTCGGGCCGGGCGGTTGCACGGTGAGCCGGGCGCAGAAGGATAGGAGGCCGTCTTGTTATTGAAGTTCGGTGAGGCCCGTCAAATCCCGCGCCTCATTCCGAGAAGCTCCCTCGCGCAGGTTTTGACCGCGTTTCTCCTGCTTGGCGCAACGGCTCTCTTGCTTTACGCCTCCGAGAATCCCCGGCACAAGGGAACGAAGCTGGAAGGTTACACTACCGCCGTTCAGCCCGACAGCATCACGGTGTTCGACAAGAAGGGCCAAGAGCTGAAGATCCTGACCGACAAGGATTACACCTCCATCGTCGGCCTGGGTGCGGAGGTGACGGTCTGGTACACGAACCAAGGCGGCGTGTATCGCCTGGAGGATGTCGAATACCCTAACGAAGGCTTCTTCCTGCCTGCTGACCAAATCCGAGCGAATATCAAGCGGATCATCATTCTGCCCAAGTCGGAGGGCGTGGAAAACACCGCAGGCTTATTCACCGCCATTTCCAAGTATCTTCAGGATAACGCCGGGTGGTTCGTGGCGCCCCCCGAACTGGCGGAAGAGATCGCGAGTCAGGCCAAAACCTCGCCTTCATCCTTGGACGCGATCGATCCCAAAACCGGCCAGGTCGATATGCAACGGTTCCTCGAAGCCCAGGGTTCCTTAGTCATGAAGATTGCGGCGGAAACGCGGGTCGATGCGGTGCTGGAAATCAAGGTCGAGAAAGTGAAGGCCGACGTCCATGGGTCAGTGGCTTCCTGGGACGACGTGACGGAGGTTGTGGGCGGCAAGGGAACCCGGGCTCTCTCCAAGCTCACGCTAATAGGGGGCAGAGGTTGGGTGTATGCCGCCACGGTGGACATGGATCTGTGGAACCGCAGCGGCCGCTTGCTCTGGAAAAAGCGGCGAGGACTGGCCGCGCTGGGCTTCCAGGTGGGTATGGGTTCCAATTACCGCGAACGTCCCCTGACGGAAGTCTACGCAGACGGGGAAGCCATGGAGAAGTGGTTAGCCACGACCCTGGGCGCATTGGTGCCACCTGTGACGCCAGCGCAGGTTTCTCCCGAGCTGACGAAGCAGCTAGAGAAAGCCATGAAGGCGGGGGAAGAGAAGTAGCAGCAAGGGGCGAGTCTAAGGAATCTCGGCAGAATTGACGAATGTCACGTATCGACTTGCGTTCCATCCCCCTTTAGGTCTAGAATAAGTCTCTGCAGGGCTCAGCAAAGTGGGAAAATCCGGTCGGCACCGAGGCGGGTGCCTGCGTGCCGACGTTTCACCCCGAGGGCGGGCAAAGAGGCAGTGGGGTTCGCGGTCGTGGGTCGCGAGCGTGCCTTCGGACGCAACGAGCCCAAATCAGCCTAAGAGGACGAGTTGAGATGACAAAGAAGATCTTGCTCGTGGTTTTTTCTCTCTTGGTTTTCGGTTGCCTGTCGTGGGCGGCCGACCAGTCCTGGACCGGCACGGTCAGTGACTCGCATTGTGGGGTGAACCATTCGACGCCCAGCGCCGAGGCGGCGAAATGCGTCGAGAAATGCGTTGCCGGCGGAGCCAAATACGTCTTGGTATCTAATGGCAAGGTCTACCAGGTTGATTCCCAAGACAAGTTCCAGGGTATGGGCGGAAAGCAAGTGAAAGTAACGGGCACTCTGAGCGATGACACCATCACGGTTTCAGATGTGGCTGAGGCCGCGGAACAATCCAAGTAGCTAGTCCCACGAGGAGCCCGTGATTAGCATCCGAAGGCCGCTCGGGACCTGCGGGCGGCCTTCTGTCTTTCGGGCGGCACACAGGCGGGAGCCCGCAGGCTTTTGGGACGGGGGAATGTGGGAAGTGAGGCGCACGACGCCGGAAGCGCGAATCGTGTGGCAAGCCCCTGTAATAGGTATTAATATAGTGGCAAGCAAACATCACAGATCCGCAGCGTTTTGCGGAAAGCGAGGTGAAAAACGATGAAGAAAGTCCTATTTCTGCTGGTGGCAACTCTCATGCTGACTTATGTCGGGATCTCATCGGCGCTCGCCCAAGAGGCGGCCCCCGCCGCCGAAAAACCCAAGGCAGCAGCCGTGAAGTCTGAGACACTCTCGGGCACACTGCAAACGGTTGTGGTTGACAAGAAAGTGGTCGTGGTCGCGGGCTCAAACGGGATTCCCTACAATTTCAAGGTGACTGGCGCCACCAAGATCAAAGTGGGCGGCAGCAAGGCCAAGCTGGCAGAGCTTTCCGGCGCCACGGGGAAGCCCATCTCCGTAAAGTTCTTGCCGGAGAAGCGCGCTGGGAACCTTGCGCAGAGCATCGAAGTCCAGTAGCTTCGCCGGCATTTGAGGGTATCGAGGGGGAGGCTCCTTGCCATGCAGGAGGGTTTCCCTTCTCCCGGTTGTCGAGGAGCCCGCGGCGACAGCTCCCGAGTGAGTGGGTCGCGGCGCGGGCTTCTCGTTGTTCTACACTCCAGTAACCTGCGATTATCCTGAACATCTAAACTTAATGTCACGATATGACGTGCCGGAGGGGATGCGTCACGAGGATGCTGAGAAGCCCGGCGCAGAACCTGGAAAATTGAGCTCCAAGGAGGTTGGAATGAAGAGACTTGCTTATCTAGGCCTGGGGTTATTGCTGGCCGCGGGCTTGAGCCTCGCGGCGTCTGAGAAAGGCGGCGCGAGGACCTTTGTGGGGAGCATCAGCGACTCCATGTGTGGCGCCAAGCACATGATGCCAGGCGAGAGCGACAAAGACTGCACGCTCGAGTGCGTCAAGGGCGGAGCGAAGTACATTCTCGTCGATCCCACGGGGAAGATCTACCAACTCAGCGACCAAAAGAGCCCGGAGCCGTTCGCAGGCAGTAAGGTGCAGGTTATGGGCACGCTGAAGGGCGACACCATCATGGTCAGTTCTATCGAAGCGGCAAAGTGACGCGCCGCCAGAACCAAACGAAGTCAGGGCCGAGTGGGCCGGCGAGGCCGCCCGGGCCGACTCACCTGAAAGGATCAGCGGGACGATGAAATATCCGCTATAATCTCCGCGATCCGGGTCGATCAGCGAGGATCGGAAAAGGCATATGGAAACGGGTCATAACACACCCTCGGGTCAGGAGTGGAAAGTCCGCCGAGTGGGCACGGTCACTTTCGCAATTTCGAAGCCGAAGAGAAATCGTCGGAAGCTGCGTCAGATGCGCTTGAAGAATCGCCGGCGCGCGCGCTGAGCGGCGATTGCCAACGGAACCTGCCGCCACCTCATCCAGACCAGTGGAAGCGCGCAAAGCGGAAGGCGATAGGCCTTTCGTCGAGGGGAGAGTGTCGTCGGCATGGGCCGCCCGCGGCGCGTACCCATCACCGGCTCTGACCTCCATCACGTTGGCCAGTTCTTCGGCCTGGAGGCTGGCCATACAACTCTTGCCTGGCGGAGAGCCTCTATTCATAGAGATGCTTTCGTGGTCAGGAAACGCAACCGATGACGAGAACCCTGCAATGAAACCAACCTCGAACGTGACGAAGAAAGTCGTCCTGGGAATCGCCCTGATGATGCTCGCCGGCTTGTTGGGCTTGGCCACGGCGCTGGCGGACCAACCATTGTCGAAGGAGGACCTCACGCTGCTTCTGCTCGGGAACTCCCCGAGCGACAAGATCATTCAGATGGTTGAGCAGCGCGGTATTGACTTCCAGATGGACCCGGACCTGGCAAAGAAGTTTCACGACCTCGGCGCGAGCGATGGTTTGATCGATACTCTACAAAAGGCCGGGAACAGAGTGGCTGCGGCGACTTCCCGTGCGCCCGCGCCCGCACCAGAGAGCAAGCCGAATGCTCCTGCGGCGCCGGCCGCGGCGTCCGCGGCGAGCGCTCCGGTCGCTGCGAAGGCAAAGCCCGCGGCGGCCACTCCGACCACGCCAAGCGCTCCGGGCCTGAAAGATCCCAGCCCGGAGGAGATCCAGCACATCATCCGGGAATTTGCCGCCAAGGAAAAGATCTTCCGGGAGGCGCGCAACAACTACACCTACCACCAGATCAACAAGGTGCAGGAGCTGGGACATGACAACGAAGTGGTAGGGGCCTTCGAGCAGGAGTGGGACATCCTCTATGACGACAGCGGCAAGCGCATCGAGCGCGTCACATACGCTCCCACGCCCACGCTGAAGGGTTTGATCGTGACCCAGGAGGACATCGAAAACTTCCGCAACATTCAGCCCTTTGTCCTCACCACGGATGAGTTGCCGGAGTACGAGGTCAAGTATCTGGGACATGTCAAGGTGGATGAGATCACCGCCTATGTATTTTCGGTCCGGCCCAAGGAAATCCAGAAAAACCGGCTCTACTTTCAGGGCGTCGTGTGGGTGGATGATCGAGATCTGCAGATCGTGAAGTCGGAAGGCAAGACCGTGCCTGAACTCAAGGGCAAGAAAGGGCAGAATCTCTTCCCACGGTTCACGACCTGGCGCGAACAGATCGACGGCAAGTTCTGGTTCCCCACCTACACCCTGGCGGATGACACGCTTTACTTCCCGAATGGCCCGCCCGTGCACATGAAGGAAATCATTCGCTACACCGACTACAAGCAATTCAAGTCGGGCGTCCGCATCCTGACGGTAGAGTCGATCGACAAGGAGAAAGAACCTACGACTCCGCCCCCCGCTGCGCCGAATAAGTGAGCGCTGGCTTCTGAGCAAATATGGCAGGTGGTGAGGGGTTCGCTAGCCCGGATTTCTCACCACAGGATGCCTTTTCCCCGGGGGTCGGGAGGGCGGGGTTTTAACCCCGCCGACACAACACCCTCCAATCCTCTGTTCGTCTCGCGCCCCGCGCAGGTCGCTCCCACAAGCTGCGCGGGGCGCGAGACGAAGGAACATTTACGAGCATCGCGCAACGGCGGGGCTGAAGCCCCGCCCTCCCTCGTTCATGGTGAAGAATTCGGGCCAGCCCTTCACCCGCCAGGGGTTCTTCCTGCTACAATCCCTCCCCATGAAGCTCCTCAGAGTGAATTGGCGCGTAGTGCTGGTGCGCCCGCGAAACCCTTTGAACATCGGCGCGGCGGCGCGGGCGCTGGCGAACTTCGGTTTGCGCGAACTGGTCGTCGTCGCGCCTTACGAGCCTGTCTGGCAGGAAGCGCGCTCGGCGGCGGTGGGCGCGGAGCAGGTGATAGAGTCGGCGCGCGCCGTGCCCTCCCTGCTCGACGCCGTCGGCGACACGGCGCTCGTGGTGGGCACCACGACCGGCTCGCGCCGCAACCTTGACCGCGACCTGCTGACGCTGCCGGAGTTTGCGGCCTGGCTGCGGCGCCGCAAGGTGAGCGGGCGAGCCGCGCTGCTTTTCGGCTCGGAAAAAACCGGCCTTTCCAACGAGCACCTGAGCTTGTGCCACGCCCTCGTGCGCATTCCCACCGCGACGGACTGCCCTTCGATGAACCTGGGCCAGGCCGTAGCGGTTTGCGCGTATGAACTGGCGCGTGCGGGCGTGGTGCCAACGCGCTCGCCGCGCCTCACGGTGCACCGCTCCGAGGCCGCCAACCTGCAGTCGCTGGAGCGCCTTTTCGCGCGCGCCGCACACGTCCTCGATGCATCAGGTTATCTCAAACCTAAAAGCCGCGCGGCCATGCTGATCAAGCTGCGCCGGCTGCTGCTGGATTTGGAACTCACCAACCATGGCGCGCGCATCTTGGGTGGTGTAGTGGCCCAAGTAGAGTGGAAGCTGGGACAGATTATGAAGGGTGAATCGTAAATAGTGAATTACGAATCCTGAAAGGCAGCGGTCCCCGATTTTCTAGCAGACAGGATTTCCAATCGACCATTCACCATTTATCATTCGCATCTCGGCGCCACCACGGGATCGACCTTCGTGGGTCGCCGCGTGGGTGCGTCTTCCCGACCACTCGCGCGCCATCTGCGCCCCGGCCTATCTGCATGAGCGCAGCGAAGCATCCCGGCAGTTTCTCCACACCGGCGTAGACTTCAAATACGGGAATTCTTCGCTTCGCCCAGAATGACACGGCGGACGGATCTCGCAACGGGGTGCTACAGGTACTGTTCGATCCACCGGCGGATATGGGGAATAGAGTTGTAGGGAAATTTGTGCGGGGAAGCGTAGAAGCGGAAATCGAGGGTCGCGGCGCGCTGCGCCAACTGGCGGCGAAACTCCAGGTTCTTCTCGCGTGAGTACCACTCATCCTGCGAGGCGGCAATGTGCAGCACGTGGGTCCGCGCCGGCTGGTAATGCGGATTCTCCACCCAATCGCCGGGGACGCCTCCGCACACGGCAATGGCGCCTCGAATCGCGCGCGGATGCGTGAACACATAGCGGTAGTTATACGAACACGCCTGCGAAAAGGCGAGCAGAAACACCTGCTTGCGGTCGGCATGATGTTTCCGGGTGGCGAGCTGGATCAGTACTTTCAGGTCCCGGTGGTGGAGTTCGATGGATTCTTCCACCTTGTACGTTGTGCCCCAGCCAAAACCCACCCGGAAGTTCTTGGGGTCGTCGCCGTCGCGGCGAAAGAATTGGTAAGGGCCCTGAAGGGAAATTACCACCAGCTTATGGTCCGCGATCCGCTGCGCCACGCGCATCATGGAATCCTTGTTTCCCTCGTAACCGTGCAGGGCGATCAACAGCGGCCAGCGTTTCCGGCGAGCCTGTTTGCGAGGCAGCGCGATTTCGTAGTAGCGACGAAGGGGACTGCGAAAGAATTGTTCCATGGTTGAAGGACAGGTTTCAGGATACAGGATTTGGGGTTGCGGAGCCAGGCTCCAGGCAGGGATGCCGCGCCCGTGGTATTGTGGCCTGTTGGTGATAAGCATCTACTGCTCGCGAGCACACTGCCAGCCGCGCTCCTGCCTCGGCTTTCCGCGGTTCCCAAAACGTGCCCGAGAACACTTCTACCAGCCGGCGTCACACAACCGCGTGGGCGAGCCTGCCGAGTCGAGGTGAGGTCGCCAGGAGGGGTGTGGCGCTGGTGTGGAAAATCCGTGTGCTTCGCACTTCGAACCTGTAATGCCCATCCCCCCTCACTCAAACACTACAACCTCACAAGGGGATACGATGTTAGTAGGTTGTTCCAACGGCCAGTGGTTCTTGACGGCCCAGCGGGGATAATGGCAAGCTTAACTACCGCGGCTATCCCCTGGGATGCCTCGCATGAGCCGTTCGACACGCGTCCCGGCCGCCGCGCCGGAGCGCCCAGCCGATCAATCTCGGCTGCGCCCCGTGCCGGGGGAAGTCAACATGCCCATTTTCAGCAATGCGCGCGCGGCCGTCGCCAATTTGCGAGGAAAGCTCCAGCAGAAAGCTGGCTTGTGGGTTCCGCTTCGCGAAGCCTTTTGGATGGCGCTTCAGGAACTCCGCAACCACAAGCTGCGCTCGTTCCTCACCCTACTCGGGATCGTCATCGCCACCACCACGCTGATCGTAGTGATGTCGGTGGTGAACGGCATGAACGTCTATATCGCCACGAAAATCGCCAACCTCGGCACCAACACCTTCGTGCTTCATCAGTTCAAGTGGGCACAGGGGTACGACGAGTTCCTGAAAGCGCTGCGGCGTAACAAGCCCATCCGTCTCGAGGACTACGAGTTCATCCAGGACAGGCTGGTCGGTTACGAGGCCCTCAGCGCCATCGCGCAATTGCAGCCTGGGCCTGAGGCGCGGCACGGTGGTCACTCGGTCGATGAAGTGAATCTTATAGGAGTCACTGCCAGCCACGCGTACATCGGCCGGGAGAAAGTCCAGTCGGGGCGCTACCTCAGCGACCAGGACTATCGGCACAATGCGCGTGTTTGCTTCATTGGCCAGGACATTGTCGACAAGCTCTTTCCCTCGGTCGATCCGATTGGCAAGGAGTTAGCAGTGGGGGGCCAAACCTTCAGCATTGTCGGCGTGGCGGAGAGGGTCGGCTCGGCTTTCGGCGTGAGCCAGGACAACTTCGTGTTTGTTCCGCTCGGCACATTCCGGAACCTTTTCATGCCGCACCTAGAGCTCCTTGTTTTTATCAAGGCGCCGGATTCTCAACATCTGATGGAGCTGGAAGACGAGGTCCGGGTCCTCATGCGGGCGCGCCGCCACGTGCCCTACCACGAGGACGACACCTTCGGGATTAACGCCTCCGAAACGCTGATGAGCGCCTGGCAGAACCTGACCGGCAGTATTTTTGCGGTCACCATCGGCGTGGTGGCGGTGTTTATGGTGGTGGGCGGCATTGTGATCATGAACATCATGCTGGCCACGGTCACCGAGCGCACCCACGAGATCGGGATTCGCAAGTCGGTGGGCGCGCGTCGCAGCGACATCCTGTGGCAATTCTTAATCGAAGCCGCGGCGCTAGCCGCCCTCGGGGGCCTCATGGGAGTGCTCCTCTCCTATGGCATCGCGTGGCTGGTGGCCGTGGTCTTCACCGCCGAAGTGTCCCTGAGCGCGGTTATCGTGGGAGTTACGCTCTCGACCCTGGTCGGGCTCTTCTTTGGCATCTACCCCGCAAGGAGGGCAGCCGCTCTGGATCCTATCCAGGCATTACGAGCCGAGAAATAGCATGACGACTTACTGGCGCGCTGTCGGCGAAAACCTGGGGTTGGCGCTCGACACCCTGCGCACGCACAAGTTCCGGTCGTTTCTCACCGTGTTGGGCGTTCTCATCGGCACCACCACGGTGATCGCGGTGGCTTCGATCATTGCGGGTCTCGATACGCAGTTGGTACAGACGGCCGAGCAGTATGGCACGAAAGTAGTCTGGGTTTACAAGCTGCAGATGGGTGCGCCGCACCGCCTGACCCGCGAAGAGCGGCTGCGTAAACCTCTCAGCTACGAGGACGCCATGGCTGTCAAGGAACAATGCCCGGCCGTCGAGGAAGTGTCAGCGGCTCTGTTCAGAGAGGCGGGCGAGTTCGGCTTGCCACCCTCCACGGCGCGCTACAAGGCCCACACGATGTCGGGTGCACAGTTCATGGGTGTGGATGCCAACTATTTGGCTCTTGCGAACTCGTCGCTCGCCGACGGCCGTTTCTTCACCCAGGGGGACGACCTTCACCGCCGCGATGTCACGGTGATCGGCGCCAGCGTGGTGGAACAGCTATTCCAGCACGAGGACCCCGTGGGCAAGACTATCGTCGTGGATGGACACCCTTTCGAAGTCGTCGGCACTCTCAACAAGTTCAAGGGATTCTTGGGCGACAATCCCGATGACCGTGACATCTTTATCCCCCTTTGGACATACAAGAAGCTTTATCCTGCGGCGAAAGATTATTTCCTCAGCCTCCAAGTTGTCCCTGGAAGGATGGACGAAGCGCAGGACGAAATCCGGGGCGTCCTCCGTCGCCGCCGTCACGTGAAGCCCAGCGAGCCTGACAACTTCGGGATGGCAACGGCGGAGTCCCTCATCAACGAGTTTCGCCAGATTATCGGCACGGTGGCGCTGGTGATGGTGGTGATCTCCTCGATTGGTCTGCTGGTCGGAGGCATCGGTGTGATGAACATTATGCTGGTTTCGGTTACGGAGCGCACCCGGGAAATTGGCGTGCGCAAGGCGGTAGGCGCTCGCCAGCGGGACATCGCGTGGCAGTTTCTACTCGAGGCCGTTGTGCTCACGGGCTCGGGCGGGCTAGCCGGAATCGCCGTGGGCTGGTTGCTGAGCTTCCTCGTCCGAGTTCTTGTGCCGAGCCTGCCTTCCACCGTCCCCCTCTGGTCCGTGGTGGCGGGCTTCGTCGTCGCGACAAGTGTCGGTCTGTTTTTCGGCCTTTGGCCGGCCTTGAAGGCTGCGCGACTCGATCCCATCACGGCCCTGCGGTATGAGTAGCGCCCTTGTGATCGCCGGTCTTAGCCCCGTATGCTGAATTCGCGAGGTGTGGCGGGGAAGCATGCCTGCCTGGCGTAGCCAAGCACTCTTCCCTCGATTTCATGGTGACAGGGCTTTCCGACTAACATCTGCCTCCCGGATTTCGCAGCAATCCACGCCGGAAGTTGCGGTGGGCATTTGGAGTTTAGCCCAGCCTCGCCTAAAATAATGCCATTCCTGGTGCACCATGCTAGCTTTGTTGAAAACCTCTCTGATTATCGGCTTGTTGACGCTCAACGCCTTTTTCGTGGCGGCGGAATATGCCTTGCTGAGCGTGCGCCGCACCCGAATGGAGCAACTCGCCAATGAGGGCAATCCTCGGGCGCGCCTGGTGCTCGACCTGCTCTCCGACATGGTCGCTCTGTTCTCCGGAACTCAGCTCGGGATCACGGTGGTCAGCTTGCTGATGGGCTGGATCGGTGAGGCTATCATGGCGGACGGGATCAAACACTTGTTGGAGGGATACCTCGGCCGAGTCGCGCGCGCCGCCGTCGCGCACTCCATATCCGTGGGCATCGCTTTTCTGCTGATCACGATGTTGCTGATGGTGCTGGGAGAACTGGTTCCCAAGGCACTGGCTTATGGGGGTGCGGAACGGTTCTCGTTGCTGGTGGCGCGGCCCCTGCGCGTTTTCCTGCAACTGAGCCGTTATCCCGTCTGGCTGCTGGACGCACTGGCCAACGGTGTGCTGCGCTCGCTGCACCGGTCTCCCGCCCGGAGTCACGGCACGCTCCACACCGCGGAAGAAGTGAAGCTCATCGTGTCCAGCATTCGCAAGCGCGGGCTGCTTGACGAGGAACAAGAGGAAATGATCAGCAGTGTCTTCGACCTGGACCGCGTCCGCGTGCGCGAAATCATGGTGCCGTGGAATCGCATCACTTGTTTGCCTGCCACGCCCGACCTCCAGGCGCTCCTCGACCGCGTGGTGAAGGATCAGCACTCCCGGATACCCATCTACGATGGCCTGCCCGACCAGATCGTCGGCGTCCTGTATACCAAGGATCTGCTCGCCGCGCTGCTGGAAAGGGCGCACGCGGGCACGCCGGTGGACGCGGGCTTCGATCTGCGTGCGATTCTTCACCAGCCCATGATCGTTCCGGAAGCGATGTCGTTAACCCAAATGTTGAAGGAGGCGCGCCGTCGCCATTCGCAGATGGCGCTCGTGGTGGATGAGTTCGGTACCCTCGTGGGCCTGGTCACGATCGAAGATGTGCTGGAACAAATCGTGGGTGAGATCCAGGATGAATACGACCACGAGGAAATGGCCATTCGCAAGGTCGGGGAGAACGTGCTGGTGGTGGATGCCTCGGTGAGCCTGCGCGACCTGGCGGATGAGCGTGACATAGTGCTGCCTCGCAGCGCGGGGTGCGAGACACTGGCGGGATTTGTGCTGGCCCGGCTCGGGATTATCCCGCAAGGCGGGGAGAGTCTCGTTTTTGAATCCCGCCGCTATACTGTGGTCGAGGTGGAAGGTCGCAGGGTGTCGAAGGTTCGCATCGAGACACTGCCCTTCGCCGCAGCCCCGGCAGGACCTGCCGCCCAGCCATCCGGCCACTAGTGCCGTTCCAACTTTCTGAAGCAAGATTCCAGCGAGGCCACCCCCAGGAAGCTTGCGCTGCCTTCCGACGGCGTCTTGGCCCAACAAGTTGGAACCGCACCAGGTTTTGAGGATGCGGGGCACGAAGCCGGAAAAGTCAGGCGGACTCGGGGACTACTGGGGAGGGGCTCCCCAACATCACGCCAACTTCCACGCCACGGTTCACATCCAGGGTTTTCGCGGCCGATCCCCGGTTGGTACAAATCTCGATATAGCCGGAACTTCCCACGATCGCGAAGATTTCCGAGGGCTTACCCATCGAATACGCCAGGTTCAGCCGCGTGATCTCCTGCTGGTTGATGATGATCTTGAAGGGCGGCGGATTTTCCGAAAACAACTGAGACACGTCTTCCGGCGTGAGATTAGTGATAATGTTTCCGAACTTGTCTACCTTCAAGACGACCCCTTTGATCAAGTTGTCGCTAACGCGCTTGGGCTTGGGCGAGGTGAACTTGGCGTAGTCGGTGACGAGGTCGCCGAATTTATCCACTTCCACCCACTTGCTCAGCCAGCCGACGACTGGAGCGAAGATGTCGCGTCCCTGAAAAGTATTGCTGACCGGATTGAGGAAGTAATGGTCGGCCGTGATGTGGCGGACCTCCACGTTCTGTTCGCGTTCGTAAATCAACGAGAGCACGCCGTTATCGGGAGCGACGAACCTGTAGGCCCCGGTGCGCGCCAGCAAGGGGCGGCGCGCGGTGCCAACGCCGGGGTCAACGACCACCAGGTGAATCGTATCGGGCGGGAAGAACCGATAGCTCTGGGCCAGCGTGAAGGCGGCGTCAAATATATCGTAGGAGGCGACCTCGTGGCAGATGTCCACGATCTCGACGTCGGGGTTGATGTTCAAAATGACACCCTTCATCGTCCCGACGAAATGGTCGGCCGTGTCAAAATCCGTGATCAGCGTAACGATGGGCTGGCGGGGCAAGTTCCTCTCCTACTCCTGAATTCTTTCGGCGTGGGACCAAGGCAAACTTACGGAAACCCGAGAGCCTTGTCAAGTTGGTTGGCGCGGTCCGGAGGGCGGTGCGCGCTTCACGGCCCGCGCTGAATGCGACCGAAGTGCGTGAAGTCGTAGTCTGAGTCCAATTCGACGACGCGCAGCCAGGCGCGGAGGGCGTTATCCGTCTCCCCGAGTTCGACGAAGCTGAAACCCAGACCGTGGTGGACAAAGGCATCCGCACTGCGGTACGTCAAGGCTTCTTCATAAGCTGCCTGTGCGCCGAGCCAGTTTCTGAACCGGAGGCACTGGAAGCCGCGCTCGCAAGCGGCGGCCCAAGGTCGAAGCGCGGGTGTGACCTTTATCGAGACCGGCCACTCCTGCAGCAAGTTCAGGAGCTGTCGCGAGCAATCCAGCAGATTGTCGCGCGCGGGGGAATTCGCGAAGATCGCCACAGACTGCACGAGTTCGCGAAGCGCGCGGTTCAAGTCCTGCGCCGACGGGTTCTGGGAATAGAGCAGGCTCAAGCCGGTGCGGTAATGTTCCCGGCTCTCGAGCAGCGACTCGGCCCTCATCAGAAACTCTTCCGCCTTCGCGTGGCGCGGGTCAATCTGCAGCGCCCGCCGGTGGCAAGCCGCCGCCCGGTCTAGCTGCCCCAGTGTTCCGTAAGCATTGCCCAAAAGATAATGTGAGTTGGCATTCGCCGGCACGGCCCGCACGGCTCGGGAAAGGGCTTCCACAGCGTCCGCGGGGCGTTGGGTTTCGAGGTAGCACACCCCGAGTTGGCTCCAGGCATCCGCGTTGTCGGAGTCCTCGGCGGCCACCTCTTCCAGGAGGCTTATCGCCGCAGGGAAATCCGCCTGGGCGAGCGCCTGCATGGCGCGTGCAAGCTTCTCTCCTGGCGCAAAGTCCGTCACGGCGGTTTTTGTTCACCCTGCGGGATCTGCCGCCCTCGCGGGCGGCGCAACGGGCACTCCAAGACTCACTTGCTGAACATGGCGCGAAATTGCTCCAGGTTGAGTGGGGGCGTCTGCGCCGTACCGAGATTCTCGGTGACGTGATCTCGATGGCTCATACCCACCAACGCGCAGGTGATGCCCGGGGTGGAGCGCACAAACTGAATGGCCCGCTGCGCGTCGGTCTGCAGTCCCGGGAACCGGTTGTGAAGATCCTTCGGCAGTCCCTCCGTCAGTTTCCGCTGCAAAAGACTGGCACTGGCGAAAACCAACATTCCGTTCGCCCGCGCTACCTGCAGGACGGGGACGGCCCTGCCGTCCCAGCGCTGTGTGCTGGCTGCCAGGGCTTCCGGCATGGCGAGGTTGAAGGGAAGTTGAATGGCGCGAAAATGGTGGTCCTTGCCGCCCACTTCCTCGGCGGTTCGCAAAAGGTCCGCGAGCGACAGAGCTTCGCCCGACTCCAGCCCGACGCGATAGGCGTTCCAGGTGGAGGTTCCGTAGGCGCGAATCTTGCCGTCGCCGACGGCTTTCTCCAAAGCTGCGAAAGCCGCCCGTATCCGCCGGTTAAATTCCTCGCGCGAAACGTGGGGAATTTGCGTTTCGGGATTATGCAAGTAATAAATATCCAGTGTTTCGAGACCGAGATTCCGCCGGCTTACCTCGATCTGGTTCTCGAGATACTTCGGTGACATCACGTGGCAGCCGGCGACGACTTCTTCCAGCCGGACCAGGCCGGGCTCGATCAGGGTCTTCTGAAAATACGCGGAGGGGTCCTCGGGTTCGCTGTTATCGAACGTCAGGAAGCCGCCTTTGCTGGCAATGATCACCTCGTCGCGGCGAACTTTGCCCGCGGAAATCGCTCCGGCAAGCGCTTGGGCGATGGCGCGCTCGCTTCGCTGATGGCGGTAGTTCACGGCCGTGTCAATGACGTTGATTCCGCACTCCAGGGCGTGGGCCACCGCCTCGCGATAGAGCGCATCGTGAGCAGCGGTGGGCTCACCCAGGTAGGTCCCGATTCCGATCGAGGATACCCAGAGACCTTGGACTTCACGGAAGTTTCCCGGGAGCTGCGATTCGAAGCGGTGCCGATAACGGGCTGTTCCTTCGGGCGTGGCATGGCCTGGCACCAGCATGTATGCAGATTCTCCTGAAACCCAGAATTCCTTTTAACCTGAATTCCCCGCTAGAGCAAGGGCATAGGGTCAGTTCATTTCAGCCCTGACCAAAAAGAGCGGGATGGTGCTTTCATGCCGCACTCTCGTGATGGTGGTGCCGTGGATTAGATCGGAGATCAACCGGTGCCCGTGCGTGGCCATGGCGATGAGATCGCAATGCTCGGCCTGCACGGTTTTCAGGATAGCGCGCGCGGGCTCACCGCTCTCGTGGCGCAGCGTGACCTGAAAATTCTCGCCGCGGAGTTCAGCACTGACTCTTTCCAGATATTCCCGGTCTTCTTTGATTTCCTGGGAATCGGAGAGATTCAGGTTCTCCTGCCACTGTGCCGCCCAGCCGGTAGAAACGTGCAACAAGAGGATTTCCGCGCCCGTCAAGCGCGCCAGCTCCTTGACGCGCGGCAGGAGGAAAGTGTCGGCCTTACTGTGGTCGAGAGCGACAAGAATCTTTTTGAACATCGCCAGCCTCGCTAACGAATCCAGTCTCGAACGGTCTGAACCAGAAGATAAGCGTTGAGTAAAGCGATAATCCCCGCCACGGCCCATGAAAGCAGTTGCAGCCAGCGGGGATTTGCGAATTCTCCCATTTTGCGCCGGTCGCCCGTAAACCGCACCAGGGGGATGACGGCAAAGGAGAGCTGCAGGCTCAAGATCACTTGGCTGAAAATCAGGAGCTTCGCGGTGCCCGCCTGGCCGAAGAAGATTACCGTGATCACGGCCGGGATAATGGCCAGAAGACGCGTGATCAGCCGGCGAAGCCACGGAGTGAGACGCAGGTTGAGGAATCCTTCCATCACAATCTGACCCGCCAGGGTTCCGGTCAGGGTGGAGTTCTGCCCGGAACAGAGCAGGGCCACTGCAAACAGGACGGCGGCCAGTTGCGATCCCAGTAAGGGAGTTAAGGTGTGGTACGCGTCTTGGATTTCCGCCACGTGTTTGTACCCGGCCTGATAAAACGTCCCTGCCGCCATAATCAGAATGGCAGCATTAATCAGAAAAGCAGAGTTGAGGGCGATGCAGGAATCCAGAAAGTTGTAACGCAGCGCCGTCCTCATGCCTTCCGGCGTGCGGTCGATGGCCCGCGTCTGCACCAGAGAGGAATGGAGGTACAGATTATGCGGCATAACGGTGGCGCCCAACATGCCGATGGCGATGTAGAGCATCTCGTGGTTCGTGAGGATCTCCGGGGTAGGAATGAAGCCCTTCGCAATTTCCACGACATTTGGCCGCACTAGCAGCAGTTCGATGAGGTAGCACCCGCCGATGATCGCGATCAGCGAGACCACCACCGCCTCCAGGTAGCGGAAACCTTTGTGTTGCAGGTACAAGATGGCCAGCACATCCAGCGCCGTCACGCAGACTCCGAGCAGCAGGGGAATGTGAAAGAGCAGGTTAAGGGCAATGGCGGAGCCGATCACCTCCGCCAGGTCGCATGCCGCGATCGCAATCTCGCAGAGAACCCACAGGACGATGCTGGTCCCTCGCGAATAATAGGCCCGGCAGGCTTGCGCAAGGTCAAGTTGCGTGGCAATGCCCAGCCGGGCGGCAAGCGCCTGGACCAGAATCGCCATCAGGTTCGACATCATCAGAACGAAGATCAACGTGTAAGCGAAGCGCGAGCCGCCGGCGAGGTCCGTGGCCCAGTTGCCGGGGTCCATGTATCCGACCGCCACGAGAAAGCCCGGCCCGGAGAAGGCCAGCACCTTTCGCCAGAAGCCGGCCCCTACAGGGACAATCACGCTCCTGTGCACTTCGGGTAGGGAAGGGGAGGCGGGCGCGTTGTTGTGCGATGTCATCGAAGGTGGACTCATCGGACGATCAGTATCAGTGCCCTTCCTCTGGCCGTCCAGGTTTTCAGGCGTCGGGGCCAGCGCAAATCGTGTCGCGATTCTCCGTCCCAGCGGCCCGAACGCGGGGCTTCCGCGAGTTAAGCGGTCTCGAGCGCCTGGAGCCGCGCTGCAACGTCCCGCAGCCACCCTTCATCTCGGATGCTCGGAAGATTCGCGCGTGCGTTCTCGATGCCACCGCGCTGCGCCGTCTCCGCGAGGCTGGCGGCCACGCGGAGGTCCGAAGCGGCATGTGAAATGGTGATTCCCGATAGGCTTTCGATCTCGCGTGCGACAGCCACCGCCATCTCCGCTGTCTCCATAGGTACGGCGGCAGCCGTCTTGCTGGCTGCCTCAATGCCCTGGTTGCGAGTTACTTGTTCTGCGTCCGTGGATCTCGGCAGTTTGAAAGCGCGCAGGACGGCTTCATAGCTCTGCGCGTCACGATCCACGTTTTCCATCAGCCGCCCCCGCAATGCGGTCAAGCGCGAGCGCGTGGCTCCGAGAGCCGTGTGATGCACCTCGAGCGATTTTCGCTTCAACGAAACACCGCAAACCATTTCGCCCAAGCCCGCGGCCAGCGCCCCGGCGAGCGCCGCGACGCTCCCGCCGCCGGGTGTCGGCGTGGGCGCAGCCACCGCACTGACGAACTCCTCGGCAAGCGCCCGCAGTGGCGCCTCGGCAGGACAGGGTTGCGGCGCCTGCGCGTTCAGGACTTGCTCCAAGCGGTTTTCGACAATTAATTCCGGCCGGAAGTCTTCGATTCGCAAGTAATGCACCGCGGCGTCTTGGAGCGCGCGGCGGGGAACCAAGCCTACGATCTCGCTGCCAACGACCTGGACACCCTGCCCCGCGGCTTCCTCGACGACCGCGTCGAAAACCGTTCCGAGGGAGGTCGTCTCAAAATCTGTCAGGTTGATCGACACCTGAGCAAGGTTTCGGGCCTGCAATTCCACGCCCATAGCCTTAACGCACGCAAAGCCGCCGCTCGAGGCGCGAATCTTTTTGGCGATGGCTTTGGCCAGCGTGACGTCCGGTGTGCTCAGGTTGATGTTGTAGGCAATCAGGAATTTGCGCGCTCCCACGACCGTGGCCCCGGCCGTCGGATGGAGCGCTGCCTCGCCGAAGTCCGGGCGCCGTTCGGGGTTGGTCCGGACCTCCTCGCTCACTCCTTCAAACTGGCCGCGCCGGATATTCTCCAAATTCTTCCGCTCCGGCTTGCGTGCCGCCGCCTCGTAAAGATAAGTGGGGATTTTGAAGCGTCGCCAGCTTTCCTCCGCAACCCATTCGGCGATGCGCACACAGTCCTCGAGCGTGACGCCCGCGATGGGGACGAAGGGAACCACGTCGGTCGCTCCCAGGCGCGGGTGCGCTCCTTGGTGATGGTTCAGGTCGATCAGCTCGGCCGCTTCGCTGATGCCGCGCAGCGCAGCTTTGCCCACACTTTCCCGAGTTCCGGCGATGGTGATCACCGAGCGGTTATGGTCAGCATCCATCTCCTTGTCCAGCAGGTAAACGTCCGGCCCGGCAAGGAGAGCCCGGATGATCGCTTCCACAACGGCGGAATCGCGCCCTTCGCTGAAGTTGGGAACACATTCAACAAGAGTCTGCATGGTGGAAATGTATCACGAGACTGCGAAACTGTCCGTGGTCAGTAGTCCCTTGTCCGTTGTAAGTTTTCGGTTGTCAATTGCCAGTTATCAGTTTAAAGCGATCGGCAATCAACCGTCAGCTCCTGCAATCTTCCCTGAGTCCCGCGACAGGTAATTGAAAACGGATCACTGGCAACAGACCAGGGACAACGGACAAAGGACTAAATACGAGAATAGACAATTCCCCCTCGCTTCACGGTCATCAGGCAATGATTCACCGCGAAGTAATAAGGAATGTCGCGATAATCATCTACGTCTAGCACGATCAAGTCGGCTAGCTTGCCGGCCTCGAGTGATCCGATTCGATCCGCGCGGCGCAAGGCGAAGGCGCCATTGACGGTGGCGGCGGCAATGGCTTCCGCGGGCGTCATGCGCAGCTGCGTACAGGCTAGAGAAACAACGAATTGCATATTCAAAGTCGGGCTGGTGCCCGGATTGAAGTCCGTGGCCAGCGCCACGACGGCTCCGGCGGCAATGAGTTTTCGTGCGGGAGGATAGGACTTCAGTCCCAGATGGAAATTCGCCCCAGGCAAGAGGGTGGCGACCACGTTCGACCGCGCCAGGGCACGGATATCCACGGCCGAGAGTTTGTCGAGATGGTCGGCCGAGGCCGCGCCCATTTCGATCCCGAGGCGCGTGGCGCCCGTGTGGGTGAGTTGTTCGGCATGAATGCGCGGCACGAGGCCCAGCTTCCTGCCAGCCGCCAGCACGCGGCGGCAATCGTCCACGTTGAACGCGCCGCGGTCGCAGAAACAGTCGATGAACTCCGCAAGCTTTCTGCGCGCGACCGAGGGAATCAGATCCTCCGTGACGATCTCCACATATTTGGCGCAGCGTCCTCGAAAGCTCGCGGGGAGCGCATGCAGGGCTAGCAGCGTGGGCACTAGATCAAGAGCGGATTCCTTCTGCAACCGGCGAATCACGTGGAGGAGTTTCAACTCCTGTGCGATATCCAGCCCGTAGCCGGTTTTCACTTCTACGGTGGTAGTGCCGTGCGCGGCGAATTGCTCGAGATACTTTCGGGCCTGTTTAGCCAGAGAATAAACGCTGGCTTTGCCCACCTCCTGCGCTGAGGACTGAATTCCGCCTCCGGCGCGCGCGATCTCCTCGTAAGTCTTGCCGCGCAGGCGCAGCTCGTAGTCGTTGACTCGGCTGCCTGCGAAAACCAGATGCGTGTGCGAATCGACGAAGCCGGGCATGACGACGGCCGCGCGGCAGTCGATCGCTTCGGCGCGCATGCGCAACGCCTCGCGCTCGAGGGAGCGAGTTCGGCCGACGCGAAGAATCTCATCGCCCTGCGTCAGTACACCGCCTCGGGGCAGGATTCTGAGTTCACTAAGCGCCGGGCCGCGCCGGGGAACTGGCAGCCCCGCCAGCGTCAGAAGCTGCGCGGCGTTCCGGAAAAACAGTGGCGGTGGAGAAGTGCGTGGCATAGGATGAGGTCAGGCTTTTTGCTAGAATAGCTCCGACCGCAGTCAGGAGGTTTACATCGATGCCCACCTACGAGTATGCCTGCAAAGATTGCAGGAAAACCTTCACCCTGACGATGACCCTGGGAGAACACGAAAAAGCGCGCGTCGCTTGCCCGAAGTGCAAGAGCAAGAAGGTCGAGCAACAGTTTGCCGCGTTCTTCGCGGTTACTTCCAAGAAAAGCTGAATAGGACAGTGACGAGCGACAAGTGAAGAGTGACAAGCAAGAAATGCCAGGGTCTGGCTTGCCACTTGTCACTCGTCACTTGTCACTTTCGGAATTTTCACTCCCACCTTCTTCGCGAAGTTGATGGCTTCTTCGTAGCCCGCGTCCGCGTGGCGCGCCACACCGATGCCGGGGTCGTTGGTGAGCACGCGCGCGAGGCGCTTGGCCATTTCAGGGGTGCCATCCGCGACGATGACTTGTCCGGCGTGCAGCGAATAGCCGATTCCCACGCCGCCGCCGTGATGGAATGACACCCAGCTCGCGCCGGAGGCCGTGTTGAGCAGCGCGTTCAGCACCGGCCAATCGGCGATGGCGTCGCTCCCGTCCTTCATGCTCTCGGTTTCCCGGAAAGGCGACGCAACGGAGCCGCAGTCGAGGTGATCGCGCCCGATGACGATGGGCGCCTTCAACTCGCCTTTCGCCACCAGATCGTTCATGCGCTCTCCGAACAGCGCGCGCTCGCCGTAACCCAGCCAGCAAATGCGCGCGGGCAGTCCTTGAAACTTCACGTGCTTCCGCGCCAGCCGAATCCAGCGATTCAAAATCGCGTTGCCGGGGAAAAGTTCCAGCACCAAGTCGTCCGTGCGATAGATATCCGCGGGTTCACCGGAAAGCGCCACCCAGCGGAACGGCCCACGACCCTCACAAAACAGCGGCCGAATGTAGGCGGGAACGAAACCGGGGAAGTTGTAGGCGTCTTTAACGCCGCCGTGCTCGAAAGCCATGGTGCGGATATTGTTTCCGTAGTCGAAGGTTGCCGCGCCGAGCTTCTGCAGCTCCAGCATTCCGGTTACGTGCCGCGCGATGGATTCGTACGAGCGCTGCAAGTAATCCTCCGGATTCTTGTGGCGGAGTTCGGCGGCCTCTTCCAGGCTCAGCCCGGAAGGGATGTAACCATTCAGCGGATCGTGAGCGCTGGTCTGGTCGGTGAGCAAGTCGGGGACAATGCCGCGCCGCGCTAGCTCCGGGATAACGTCGGCGCAGTTGCCGACCAGCCCCACCGATACGGCCTGCTTTTGACGCACCGCGTTCTTGAGGATGCGGATCGCCTCGTCCAGCGAGTTGACGCAGATATCACAGTAGCCTGTCCGGATGCGGCGCTTAATGCGCTCGGCGTCAACCTCGATGCCGAGAAACGCCGCGCCGTTCAGGGTGGCGGCCAGCGGCTGCGCTCCGCCCATGCCGCCCATTCCGCCCGTGACCACGAGCTTGCCGGCGAGGCCGCTCGCAAAGTGCTTCTGTGCTGCCGCCGCGAAAGTCTCATAAGTGCCTTGCAGGATCCCTTGGGTGCCGATATAAATCCAGCTTCCCGCCGTCATCTGGCCGTACATGATCAGGCCCAGGCGTTCGAGTTCGCGAAACTTTTCCCAGGTGGCCCAGTGGCCCACCAGGTTGGCGTTGGCGATCAGCACGCGCGGAGCCGCTTCGTGAGTCTGGAAAACCCCCACGGGTTTCCCGGATTGCACCAGTAGCGTCTCATCATTCCCCAGGCCTTTCAGCGCTTCGACTATGGCGTGGTAGCACGCCCAATTGCGCGCGGCCTTGCCAGTGCCACCATAGATGATCAAATCTTGCGGGCGCTCGGCGACTTCTTCGTCGAGATTATTCATGAGCATCCGCATGGCGGCTTCCTGCTGCCATCCCCGGCAGGTGAGAGTCGTGCCACGCGGCGCGCGAACGGGTTGGTAGGATACGCTGGAAGGAAGTGTACTCTCAATCGCACCCGGCTGTGCCATGCTGGTTCTCCCCCGGAAATCTTAGCCCATCGTTACAGGAAGCGAAAGGGTGGCTTTCGAGCGCCGCGCCGGCATGTGCCCGACCGGCGCGAAAAGAACAAGATGGCGGTGGACTTCTGCGGGCAAAGCGGTAAAATTTCAAGATTGCATGGGCTCAAGCGAATTCAGAACGCTCAACGAATTGTTCGTGAAGGCGGTCGCCAAACACTCCAAGCCGGACTGTTTCCTGTCTAAAAGCGCCGGGAGATATCAGGGCCTTTCTTCGCAGGACGCGTTGCGCCGAGTGGCGGCGCTGGCCTCGGTGCTCGATCGCCTGCGCGTCGAGCGCGGTGACCGCGTGGCCATCCTCTCGGACAATCGCTTGGAGTGGGCGCTGACGGATTACGCCCTAATGGGTCTGGGCGCCGTCCCGGTGCCGATTTATACCACCCTCCTCGAACCCGACATTGAATACATTCTGCGCGATTCCGGAGCGAAAGGAATTGTGGTGGCGACGGAATCGCAGCTTGAGAAAATCACAAACGTTCGTCCCCGGCTTCCGGACTTGGCATTTGTTCTGGCGATGGACTGCGCCAAGCTGCAAGGCACCGGCGCGGAATGCTGGGAGAGCAGCGTCGCGCTCGAACTCGGCTGGCCCGGCAACGCGGTGGAGTCGTTCTCGGCCAAGGCGCTGGCCGCGCAAGCGGAGGACATCGCCACGATTCTTTACACCTCCGGGACGATGGGCCAGCCCAAGGGCGTTATCCTGACGCACGCCAACATCGTGTCCAACATCCAAGCGTGCCAAGAGCTTTTCCCGCTGACTCGCAATGACGTGTGCATGTCGCTGCTGCCGCTCTGTCACATCTTCGAACGCATGCTCGATTTCCTTTGCTTCTGGATGGGTGTGTCGATCGCTTACGCAGAGAGCCTGGATGCTCTGCCGCTGAATCTGCGCGAAGTCCGGCCAACGATCATGGGCGTCGTCCCGCGCGTGCTTGAGAAGATTCATGACCGCGTCATGGAAGTCGTCCGCAGTGCGCCACCTTCAAAACAGAAGCTCTTTTGCTGGGCGGAAGGAGTGGGGAAGCGAGCCTTGCCCGATCAACTCAAGGGACAGCGTCTGCCGCTGGGGGTGCGGATGAAGCATGCGATCGCGGACGCGTTGATTTTCTCCAAGGTGCGCGAGCAACTGGGCGGCCGCGTGGCGATCCTGGTTTCCGGCGCCGCTCCCCTGGCGCGGGATCTGGCGGAATTCTTCTTCGCGATGGGGCTGCCGGCCTACGAAGGCTACGGGTTGACGGAAACCTCGCCGGTGATTGCCGTGAATTATCCGGGGCACACGAAGCTGGGAACCGTGGGCCCAGTGATCAAGGGAGTCGAAGTCCAGTTCGGCGAAGAGAGCCGCGATCCCGAGGCTGGAGCGGGCCGTGAAATCCTGGTGAGGGGCGCGAACGTTTCACCCGGTTATTACCACCTGGAGGAAGAAAACCGCGCGGCGTTTGCGGACGGCTGGTTTCACACCGGCGACCTGGGGGCAATGGACGAGGAGGGAAACCTGCGCATTACCGGCCGCAAGAAAAACCTCTTCAAGACTTCGGGAGGAAAATACGTATCAGCAGAGAAGCTGGAAAACCTCTTCCAGAGTCATCCCTATGTGCACCAGATCGTGGTGCTGGGCGACGCACGCAAGTTCGTGGGCGCGCTGGTGGTGCCCAACTTCACGCGGCTGGAAGAGCACGCGCGCGCGCACGGCCTGGCCCTTCAGAGCCGCGAAGAGCTGGTCGCACATCCGGAAATCCGCGCTTTCATGCAGCAGCTCGTGGACGAAACCCTGCGCTGGCTGCCGCCGCACGAGAAGATTCGCCAGATTGTCCTCTTGCCGCGCGAACTGACGATGACGGCCGGCGAAGTTTCTCCGACCTTGAAGGTGAAGCGGCACGTGGTGGAAGAGAAATATCGCGACCTGATTGATGAGATGTTCTCGCGACATGCGCCGCAGGGACAGAGCACGCCCGACGCGGCTCAGCGGCGGTCGGTGTAGGAAAGGTCGAGAATAGCTGCTCCATTCGGTAATCGGGTGACCCCCTCATCCGGTCCCGCCCTGCGGGACCACCCTCTCCCCCAAGGGGGCGAGGGGCATAACCTCGAATAAACTCTCCAGTCGGTCCCGCAGAGCGGGACAGAGGGGCCGGGGGTGAGGGGGTCGCCTACCAGCCGGAGGGCGAGGTTCCTTCGTAACACCGCCCTCAGCTCTTGCGCTTCGCTTGGTCCGCGACGGCCTGCGCAGCGCGCGCCACGGCTTCGGGATCGCCTAGATAGTAGTGGCGCAGCGGCTTCAGCTCGTCATCCAGCTCGTAGACCAAAGGAATTCCTGTAGGAATATTCAATCCCACAATATCCGATTCTGAGACGTTATCCAGGTACTTCACCAGCCCGCGCAAGCTGTTGCCGTGTGCGGCAACGACGACGCGCTTGCCGGAGCGTACCACGGGCGCGATGGTATCGTGCCAGTAAGGCAGGGTGCGCGCCACGGTGTCTTTCAGGCACTCGGTGAGCGGTAATTCCTGGCGGGACAATCCTGCATAGCGGGGGTCCTTGCCGGGATAGCGGTCGTCGTCGGGCGTAAGCGCAGGCGGCTGGATGTCGTAACTGCGCCGCCAGATTTTCACTTGCGCCTCGCCATATTTCTCGGCGGTCTGCGCCTTGTTCAGTCCCTGCAGCGCGCCGTAGTGGCGTTCGTTTAGGCGCCAGGTGTTGTAAACAGGGATCCACATCTGATCCATTTCTTCCAGCGCCACCCACAGGGTCTTGATGGCGCGCTTCAACACCGAGGTGAACGCCACGTCGAACACAAAGCCGTCTTTGCGGAGCTGGCGGCCCCCTTCCACGGCTTCCTGCAGGCCCTTCTCGCTCAGCCCCACGTCCGTCCAGCCGGTAAAGAGATTCTCCTTGTTCCAGATGCTTTCTCCGTGCCGCAAGAGCACCAACTTGAACATGAATGCGTCTCCTTCCAGAATCGTCCTCGGCAAGATTCGAGCCGCTTATTATATGTGGATTTGGAATCTCATGGTGAATAGTGAATTCTGAATTATGAAAGGCAGAAGCCTCGAGGCTGATGAGTTACTTGTGGGCGTTCACTCGATTCTGCACCCAGCAAACAGCTTCGGGAGTTCTCTGTCGTCGAAATGCTCGCCACATCCCGACTCGATCCGAATAGTGGAAGTCAATTCTTCTGCTTCCTTCCACCGGATGCGCGGTTACGATCACAAGCCTCGCGAAGTCCCAGCCGCCCCAGTGGGCCTCTCGAACCTGATCCCAGGGCACAAAGTGCTGCCTGAAGTAGCGCCTGAACGTTATGCCTTTCTCATCGGCGTATCCGTAGGCGCACCAGTGGAACGTGATTGAAAGAAGGGTAGCCGTAACCACACAGACAGCCTTCGTGAGGACATCCGCACGGGGAGGAAAGATGTCGCAAAGGAGCACGATGGTGAAGAGAGCTCCAATAAACTGACCCGCCCTCCAAAATGTTAGAATGAAAAGAGAACCCAACGGTCTCCGTTGCGCCACGAGCGGTACATTCGAAGCGGTAGCCATATGAACGAGGCCAAAAATCTAGCTGATTATACACCCGCGAGGAGTGACCGGGCGACTTCGAGGAAGCCCTGCGCGGCGGCGGAGAGCGTGGAATGGCGGCGGTAGATCAGCCGGAGTTTCCGTTGGATGCGCAGCTCGCTTACGGGCACGGCAATGAATTCGTGCCGCGCCAGCTCTTCCTGGACGCACATGCGCGGAACGAAGGCGACGCCCATACCCATGCCGACGAATTTCTTGATGGTCTCGACGGTGGGCAGCTCGGCGGCGATCTGGAGGGGCGTATGGTGGCGCGCGAAGGTTTCGATGACGCGCTGCCGGTAAGGCGAAGAAATGTTATGCGCGATGAACTGCTCTTGCCCGAGCGCGCGAATGCTAACCCCACCGGAGCGGGCCAGACGATGGCTGCGCGGCACGATCAGGCAGAGTTCATCCACGCTCACCACCGCCGATTCCAGGTCGGGGTTCTGCGGGTTGAAGGACAGGACGCCCAGGTCGATTTCGTAGCGGAGCAGGGCGCTGGGAATTTCGCGCGAAAGGCTGCGCTTGACGGCCACCTGCACGCGGGGATGGCGTTCGCGGAAACGCTTGAGTACGGGGAGCAGATAAAGCGCCGTGCTCTCATTGGCGCCAATGGTGACCTTGCCGCGCTCGAGCGCCCGCAGTTCCGCCAGGGCCGCGCGGGCTTCCTGGCGAAGGTTCAGGACCTTCTTGGCATAGTCGTAGAAGAGGCGGCCGGATGCGGTGAGCACGCCGCTCTTGGTCGAGCGGTCGAGGAGCGGCTCCCCGGCCCACTCCTCCAGGCGGCGGACGGCTTGGCTGACGGCCGGTTGGGTGCGCAGCAAGCGGGCGGCGGCGCGCGAGAAGCTCCTCTCCTCGACTACGGCGACGAAAGCCTCGATCTGGGTAATTTCCACGGAGACCTCTCAAGGGTGGTCGAAAGGTGAAAGTCGAAAGCAAGTGGGATTTCCTTCAACTTTTGACTTTTGACCTTTGACCTTCGACCTGCTTCCTCAAGGATTTGTCGCTCAGAACAGGCGGGAGGTAACTTTCCCGCCAAGCAATCATAAGGATTGCTTATGATATCAGAAAAATTATAAACTTGACTCGACCATCCGACCGGTCGGAAAATGAGCCCATCGAATCCTCGGGTGATCGGGCCGGTGGGCCAGGGCACGTGGGACCAAGAAGATTGCCCAGCGGCCGCTGGAAATTCGCATGACCGCTGGAGGCGAAGATGCCTGACAAGCTCGTAGTTTTTGACACCACGCTGCGTGACGGCGAACAGTCTCCGGGCTGCAGCATGAACCTGGAGGAAAAGCGCGAGATGGCGCGGCAGCTTGAGCGTCTGGGTGTGGACATCCTGGAAGCGGGCTTCCCCATTGCGTCCCAGGGCGATTTTGAGGCGGTGAAGGCTATCGCGGCAGAGATCCGGCGGCCGATCGTCGCCGCCCTGGCGCGGGCCAATCAACTCGATATCGACCGCGCCTGGGAAGCGCTGCAAGGCGCCCAGCGGCCGCGCATCCACACGTTTCTCGCCACCTCGGACATCCACCTTCAGTACAAGCTGCACAAGACGCGCGAGGAAGTGCTGAAGATGATCAGCTGGGCGGTGGGCCACGCG
>JAIQEZ010000161.1 GCA_020073545.1 Terriglobia bacterium
GTTTTCTTCAAGCACGTTGCCGCGCTGGTCGGCCGTCGTCTGGTCAAGGGCTACCGGGCAACTCTCTCCGTACACGGAGAACGCGCGCCGCGTCCGGGAGGGTAGATCTGTAGCGCTGGCATCTTGCCGGCCGGCCCGGCGTCAGGACGGTCGAGGGCCTGCCGCCGGGACGGCGGCGCTACACAAGCGCCGCGCTCTCATGGACAGGCAGAGGAGAGGTGAATGACCGCAGAGGGAGAGGCCAGCAGCGCAAATCATTTGAAGCTGGCGCTGGAAAAGAGGCAGTTCTTCTGCACCGCGGAGCTGGTCCTGGGGCGGGATCACAACGTGGCGGAGGCGGAGACCTTCGTCAAGGAGGCCGCTGCCGCGACCGACGGCATCAAGGTCATCAGCGTGACGGACCTGCCGGGCGGTAACCCGGCCCTGCCTCCCGAAGCCTTCGTCTCGTCCATCCAGGAACAAGGCCTGACGCCCATGGCGCATCTCACGGGCAAGGATGGGAACCGTTCCTTCCTGGAAGGCCGTCTCCACGCCCTGGCGCGCCTGGGTGTGGAAAACATCCTGGCCTTGACAGGCGACGCGCAGAAAGAGGGTTTCGCGGGCAGGTCGAAACCCGTTTACGATCTGGATTCCGTGCTGATCCTTTGGCTGCTCGAGGCCATGCGGAAGGGCATCGAGTACAACCTCGGGGCACGCACCGTCCACAGCACGCCCTTCGATTTCTTCGCCGGCGCCGTCGTGAACCCCTACAAGGTCCGCGAACCCGACCAGATGATGCAGTTCTACAAGCTGCAATTGAAAATTGCGGCGGGGGCGCAGTTCATTATCACCCAGTTGGGATATAACCTGCGCAAGCTCTACGAACTGAAGCAATACCTGGAGCGTGAGGGCATGGGGCACGTCCCGGTGCTCGCCAACGTCTACGTTCCCACGGCGAAGATCGCGCAGATGATGCAGTCCGGTGAATTGGCGGGCTGCGTGGTGACCGACGCGTTGATCAAGCGACTGGAGACGGAAAAGAAACCTCAACGCCTGGAGCGTGCCGCGCTCCTGGTGGCGGCGGTCAAGGAGCTGGGTTTTGCGGGAGCGCACATCGGCGGTTTCGGCCTCGCGCATCGGGATTTCATGAGCATTGTCGAGCGCGCCGCGGCGATCGGGGGCGACTGGCGGTCCCGCCTGGACGAGTTGGTGTTCCCCTGCGCGGACGAGTTCTACCTGTTGCCCGCGGCCAAAGATGGCTTGAGTGACGGCGCCGGCAACTACCAGCTCAGCCACACCAGGCCCCACGCCACCTTCACGCAGTGGCTCTCCAAGCTGGTGCACCGTCACCTCATCGCCGAGGGTTCCCTCGGAGCGCGCTTTTTCGGTTCCCGACTGAAGGCGAAGGGGAAAACGGATTCCTGGCGTCACGGCCTGTGGTACGGGCTGCTCGAGCCTTCCAGCCTCTACCGCAAAGCCACGCTGGGATGCAAGAGTTGCGGAGATTGCCTGCAGGACCACCTCGACTACGCCGGCTGCTCCATGCGCTGGTGCTACAAGGAACTGCGCAACGGTCCCTGTGGCGGCTCCAGGGTCGACGGGACCTGTGAGGCCCGCCCCGAGGAACCTTGCGTCTGGAACGTGATCTATCGGGGTGCGCGGGCGATGGGAGACGATCCGCGCAAGTTCGCGCGCACGCTTATTCCCCCACGCGATTGGGCTTTAGACGGCACCAACGCCTTGGCCAATCGCTTCGCGGGAGTGGATAACCTCGGCAAGCGAATCGAAGTGACAGTAGGCAGAAAGCAGTAGGCAGTAGGCGGAAAGCGGAAGTCAGGGATGTGTTGCCGTAATTGTCGCAACGGGAATCTGCGGAAGAATCAGGGCGCAGCGCGGCTTTCTGCCTTCCGCCTACTACCTTCCAGGAGCGGCACAGCAACGACTAGGGGATCTTGCCTATGAGCGAAAGTGGAACGCAGGTGAAGGGACTCCGCGGGCACCGAGACCTGAAGGTCTACCAACTCGCTTACAACGTTGCCATGCATGTTTTTAAGGAGTCGAACACCTTCCCGCAAGAGGAGCGTTACTCACTGACCAGCCAAATTCGACGCTCCTCAAGGAGTGTTGCCGCGAATATCGCAGAGGGATTCAGGAAACGGCAGTACCCAAACATGTTTGTGAGTAAGCTGGCCGATTCGGATGCAGAGGCCACCGAAACTCAGGTCTGGTTAGACTTCGCGCGGGACTGTGGGTACTTGTCAACCGAGCACCATGACGACCTGGTGGCACGGTATGAGGAGATCGGGAGGATGCTGCACGCAATGATCGACCAGCCCGAGAGGTTCGTACCATCCTCCCAGGCAGAAGGCAGTAAGCAGTAACAGGCAACGGCGGGGTAGGGCAGCATTCTGCCTTCTGCTTTCTGCCTTCTGCCTAGTATCTTCATTAGGAGGGAGTTAGATCCCATGCTCATTATCGGTGAATTGATCAATTGCACCCGGAAGAAAGTCGGGGAAGCGGCTGCCAAGAGGGACGTGGAGTTCTTCAAGGAAATTGCCCGAAAACAGGTCAACGCCGGCGCGGACATGCTCGACGTCAACGGCGGCCTGCCTGGGCAGGAGATGGAGGTCTTGCCGTGGCTGGTGGACATCGTGCAGGAAACCGTTCCGGTGCCACTGTGCCTCGATAGCGCCGATCCCGAAGCCTTGCGCCGTGCGCTGCCACACTGCAAGCAACGGGCCATGATCAATTCCATCACCGACGAGCCGGCGCGCATTCAGGCTCTGCTCCCTCTCCTGAAAGAATTTCGCCCCAAGGTGATCGCGTTGTGCATGGGCGAAGCGGGGCCGCCCAGCACCGCCGAGGACCGCGTCTCGACTGCCCGCCACCTGGTCGATCGGCTCACGGCTGAAGGTCTTGTGCTCGACGATATTTATGTTGATCTCTGTGTGCTGCCGGTCAGCACGGGCCCCGAACACGGTAAAGCGCTTCTGGAAGCGATTGGGCAGATCGCGGCGCGCTACCCCGGCGTGCACATTAGTGCGGGCGTCAGCAATGTGTCGTTTGGACTTCCCCTGCGCAAGCTCCTCAACGAGGTTTTTGCGGTCTTGCTGATGGCGCGAGGCCTGGACACTGGCATCGTGGATCCCTGCGATCCCCAACTGATGGTGAATATCCGCGCCGCCGAAGCCTTGCTGGGACGCGACGAGTATTGCGCGAACTATCTCCGCGCGTTTCGCGAAGGGAAGCTGGAGTTGCCGACAGCGGCGTAGTGATTGCTGGCGGAAATTCCTGAACGAAGGGGCGGCCGTAGCGGGGTAGGGGCGCAAGGCCTTGCGCCCTTACATAGTTGCCTGAGGGATACCATGCACACCTTGATCCAACAACTCGTCACTCAAGGGCCGATCCTTACCGACGGCGCCTGGGGAACGGAACTCCAGGCCCGCGGTCTGGAAGCGGGCGACTGCCCGGACGTCTGGAATCTGACGCATCCCGAACGTGTGGAGGAAGTCGCACGCGCTTACGTGGAGGCGGGCAGCCAAATCATCCTGACCAACACTTTCCGTGCCAATCGCCTGGCGCTCGAGCGTCACGGGCTGGCTCAGCACCTGCGGGAGATCAATCGTCTGGGAGTGGAAATCTCCCGGCGCGCCGCTGGTGGTCGCGCGCGAGTTTTCGCCTCGCTGGGACCGAGCGGCAAGCTGCTGATGATGGGAGAGGTCAGCGAGGAGGAACTCCGCACAGCCTATGCGGAGCAAGCCGAAGCCCTGGCGGAAGCCGGCGCGGACGCCCTGATCTTCGAGACCATGAGCGACTTGGCGGAGGCGAAGGTTGGCCTTCAGGCGACGCGGGCCACGGGATTGCCGGTGATCGTTTCCATGGCGTTCGATTCCGGGAAGAACCACGACCGTACCATGATGGGGACCACGCCGGAGGAGGCCGCCGCCGAGCTAAGCGCCGCGGGCGCCGACGTCATCGGAGCCAACTGCGGGCAAGGCATTGAGAGCTACGCTCCCCTCTCGAAGCGGCTCCACAACGCGACAGCACTGCCCATTTGGATCAAGCCCAATGCGGGGCTGCCGGAGCTGGTGGAGGGTCGAACGCATTACAAGACCACCCCGGAAGAATTCGCGCGGCAGGCGCCGGTCTTGCTCGCGGCCGGAGCGAACTTTCTGGGTGGTTGCTGCGGAACCAACCCGAAGTTCATCCGCGCGCTTCGGCTTGCGCTGGGGAAGGGCCTAGAAGGCAGTAGGCAGTAAGCACTAGGCAGTAGGCAGCGAGCGCCGTGCGCGAGTCTCGGCAGAGCCGGGACAGGCAGAAGGACCTGCTCCATCGTCCGGTCCCGGCAATTTTGAGTTTTCGATTTTGGATTTTGGATGAGCAGTGCGGGCGGGAACGGGGGAAGGCCACGCAACCGAATCAACGCTCCCCTCTCCCGCTCGGGGGAGAGGGGCCGGGGGTGAGGGGGTCCGAGGGCGCCATGGTCGTCGCTGACGACGCGGCAGGGAATCCATGCGTTTGAAGCTGCTCAGTTGCGAAATCTTCCTCCGCGAGTTCTGCGCGTGCGTCGCGCGCTCGCCGCACACCGTCGACATCGAGTTTCTCGCCAAAGGGCTGCACGACATCGGTTGCGACGAGATGCGGGCGCGGCTGCAGGCTGCGGTCGATCGTGTCGAGCCGCGCGCCTACGATGCCCTGCTGCTCGGCTACGGGCTCTGCAACAACGGCATCGTGGGACTGACCGCCCGAGGCGTTCCCCTGGTGGTGCCTCGCGCGCACGATTGCATCACCCTCTTCCTGGGCAGCGCGGCCCGCTACCTGGACTACTTCCAGAATCATCCCGGCGTTTTTTTCAAGACGACCGGCTGGATCGAGCGCGGCGAGGCGGATGGCGAACTGGGCCAGCTCGCCTTGGGCAAGAAGCTGGGCTTGCAGCAAAGCTTCGAAGAAATGGTGGCCAAGTACGGCGAGGACAACGCCCGCTATCTCTGGCAGGAGTTCGGCGACCTGGCCAGGCACTACCGCCAGTTCACCTTCATCGAGATGGGCGTCGAACCGGATGCCAGCTTCGAGCAGCGCGCGCGCGAAGAGGCGGCGGCGCGTGGCTGGGCTTTCGAAAAGCTCGCCGGCGACCTCGGCATGATCCAGCGCCTGGTGAACGGCGAGTGGAACGAAAAAGAATTTCTAGTGGTTCCTCCCGGCCGGCGCATCGTCGCGACGTACGACGATGGTATCATCTCCGCGGAGGCGGCCACCGCATGAGCCCCTTCGCGCGCCTGACGAAACTCAACGAGGATTCCCCCGATTGCCTGAGAAGCCAACACGCCGCATTGTTCTAAGGCCGCTACAGGCGGGACTGACGGCTCCCCAAGGAACCGCTTTACGCGACCTACTGTTCGCCCAGGGAGTAGAATTCCCCTGCGGCGGCCAGGGCCGCTGCCGCGGCTGCCGCATCCGCGTGCTAGATGGAACGGCGGAGGTCAATGCCGCGCAGCGCGAGCGCCTGAGCGCGGTGGAGCTTGCGGACGGCTGGCGGCTGGCCTGCCAGTGTTCGCTCGGGGACAATCTCGTCATCGAGTTGCGCCAATGGGACGCTGCCATTCTGGCGGACGACACCCCCTTTGCCTTCCAGCCGCGCGCGGGTTTCGGCGTGGCGGTGGACCTGGGAACCACTACGCTCGTCGCTCAGTTGCTCGACCTCAGCGCCGGTCGCGTGCTGGCCGTGCGCACGTCGCTCAATTCCCAGGCGCGCTTTGGCGCCGATGTCATGAGCCGCGTCCGTTTCGCGGTGGCGGAAGGCGGACACAACCAGCTCCGGGAAATGATCCGCCTGCAGATCGGAAGCTTGATCGAGCAACTGGTGTCTGCCGCCCAGGCCCCAGGCGCGGAGGTTCAGGACGTTGTCCTGGTGGGCAACACGGTGATGCATCACCTGTTCTGCGGTCTGGATGTTGAGCCGCTCTCGCACTACCCTTTCGAGTCGGGGCAACTCGGGCTGCAGACTTTCACCGCAGGCCAATTGGGGTGGAAGCTCGAGGGGAATCCGCGGGTGCGCTTTCTCCCCTGCCTGGGTGGGTTCGTGGGCAGCGATATTCTGGCCGGAATTCTGGCCACAAACCTGGGGGAGCGCGAGAACTTGAATGCGCTAGTCGATTTGGGCACGAATGGAGAGATTGTGATCGGAAATCGCGAGCGCTTGCTGTGCGCTTCCACGGCCGCCGGGCCGGCCTTCGAGGGCGCACGAATCTCGATGGGCATGCGCGCCTCGACCGGCGCGATCTCTGAGGTGAAGGTGGAAGGCCAGGAGATTCACTGCCACGTCCTGGGCAACGTTCCGCCGCAGGGACTGTGCGGAAGCGGGCTGGTAGATGCCGTCGCGGCGGGGCTCGAGCTCGGCAGGATCCAGGCTTCCGGACGTTTTTCGGACGGCGCCGGCGCGTGGGCGTTGTCTCCACCGGTGGCGCTGACGCAGGGTGACATCCGCGAGCTGCAACTCGCCAAAGGCGCCATCGCCGCGGGCATTCGCATGCTGCTCGAGCGCTGCGGCGCTTCCGCCCGTGACCTCGAAAGACTCTATCTCGCGGGGGCTTTCGGCAATTACATCAACCGCGCGAGCGCGCAGCGCATCGGCTTGATCAGCCTTCCCTCCGAAAAAGTCGAGGCCGCCGGGAACACCGCTCTGCGGGGAGCGAAGCTGGCACTCTTCGCCCTGGACGGAGAGGATGGCTCCTATGCCCGCCTGCGCAGCAGGATTGAACACGTGGCGCTCAACGCCGCCCCAGGTTTTCAAGAAATCTTTGTGGAGGAACTGGCGTTTCCACAAGGGACCTATGCTTAACGTGAAAGGGAGACCCGTATGACACTTTTCGAAGAACTTCAACAAGCGATCATCGATGGGAAAGCTCCCGTCGCCAAGGAACTGACTGAAAGGATGCTGAAAGAAGGCGTTCGGCCCGCCGAGTTCTTCCCCAAGGCCATCATCCCGGCCATGGACGAGGTGGGACGTCGCATGCGGGAATGCGAATTCTTCATTCCCGAAGTGCTGATCGCCGCGCGTGCGGCGCGCGGTGCTACCGATATTCTGCGGCCGCTGCTGGTGGGAGACGAATCCATCCGCCCCGTCGGCACGGTCGTGTGTGGCACGGTGAAAGGCGACCTGCACGACATTGGCAAGAACATCGTGGCCATGATGCTGGAAAGCGCGGGTTTCCGCATCGTTGACCTGGGCGTAGACGTCGCGCCCGAAAAGATCATCGAGGCGGTCCGCCAGCACCAAGCCAATATCGTAGCGATGTCGGCGCTCCTCACCACCACGATGGTGAACATGAAGGCGGTGATCGAGGCGCTCGCAGCGGCGGGGCTTCGCGACAAGGTGAAAGTGCTGGTGGGCGGCGCACCCGTCACCGACACTTGGGCTCACTCGATTGGCGCGGACGGCTACGGCAAGGACGCGCCGGCTGCCGTGGAACTGGCCCGGCAACTCGCCGCGGCCTGATCCGCACGCCCCGTAAAGAGTTCGTGGCACGCTGCGAACCGCACGGTTGCTGCCGGGAGGCAGGGATCGAACCATGATGAGCTCACGCGAGCGCGTTCGGCTTGCACTCGAGCACCGGGAGGCTGACCGCGTCCCGCTCGACCTGGGCGGGACCACGGTGTCGGGAATGCACGTGGACACCGTCTATCGACTGCGCCAGGCGCTGGACTTGGATGCGCCTGGGACAGCCGTCAAGATCATTGAGCCGTTCCAGATGCTCGGTGAGATCCAGCCTGACTTGCAGGACGCACTGGGGATCGATGCGGCCATCCTAAGCGGCACGGGGACGGCGTTCGGCTTCAAGCTGGAAGGATGGAAAGAGTGGAGAACCTTCGGGGGGACGCCGGCGCTGGTGCCGGCCGGGTTTAACACCCAGGCCGAGCCGAGTGGCGACTTGCTCCTGTACCCGGAAGGCGACCGCACGGCGCCGCCTTCCGGCCGCATGCCACGGGGCGGATTCTACTTCGACATCATCGTGCGGCAGGAGCCTCTCGACGATAAGAACCTGTGCGTTGAAGACAATCTGGAAGAATTCCGCCCCATCTCCGACCAGGAACTGGAACATTATCGCCGCGGCGCCGAGGAACTCTACACCCAAACGGATAAAGCCATCGTGCTGAACCTGGGCGCGCTGGCGCTCGGCAACATCGCACGAGTTCCGGGGCCAGGGTTGAAATATCCGAAGGGGATCCGCGATGTCGAGGAGTGGTACATCAGTTTGACCGCACGCCGCGACCACGTCTTCAAGATCTTCGAACGGCAGACCGAGATCAACCTGGCGAACCTGCAGAAGATTGGCGCGGCCGTCGGCAACCGCGTGACCGCCGCGTACCTCAGCGGTGCGGATTTCGGCGCTCAGAATGGACCGTTTGTTTCCCCTCAGACCTACCGTCACCTCTTTCTGCCTTTCCATAAACAGATCAACGACTGGGTTCACCGCCACACAACCTGGAAAACCCTCATTCACAGTTGCGGTTCCGTCTGGGCCTTGCTTGAGGATTTCATCGCCGCAGGCTTCGACATCCTCAATCCCGTGCAATGCTCGGCAGCGAATATGAATCCTCAGGACTTGAAAAAGAAATTCGGCGACCGGATTACCTATTGGGGCGGAGGCGTGGACACGCAAAGCACGCTTCCTTTCGGCTCGCCACAAGAAGTTCGCCGGGAAGTCCGCGAACGAATCAAGGCCTTCGGTCCCCGGGGAGGCTTCGTGTTCAACGCCGTCCACAATGTTCAGGCTCTCGTGCCGGTGGAGAACGTGCTCGCCATGTACCAGGCCGCGCGCGAGTACGGGAGCTATCCGCTGCGCCTCGACGCCGCGGCTTAGCCCTGTTTCGATGCGTGTGGATGGCAGATCGCTGTTACTGCAGGCGGGTTCAATTCATCGCGTTAGCCGCGCGCGCTGGCCGCTTAAAGGAGCGATCCTACCTTGACTTCGCGTGAACGGATCAATCTGGCCCTTAATCATCAAGAGGCCGACCGCGTGCCGCTCGACTTGGGCGCGGGCCCCGTCACCGGGATGCAGGTCGACACGGTTTACCAGCTCCGTCAGGCGCTCGGCTTGGATGCGCCGGGAACTCCGGTGAAGGTGGTGGAACCCTACCAGATGCTGGGCGAGATCAAGCCCGACCTGATGGACGCGCTCGGCATCGACGTAATGGGCCTGGGAAAGCCCACCACGATGTTCGGTTTCAAGAATGAAGGCTGGAAACCCTGGACAACCTTCGCCGGCACGCCGGTACTCGTCCCCGCGGGCTTCAATACCGAGCCGGACGAGAACGGTGACATCCTGATGTATCCCGAGGGAGAGCGGTCCGTCCCGCCCTCCGGCCGCATGCCGAAAGGCGGGTTCTATTTCGACTCGATCCCCCGCCAGCTCCCGCTCGATGACAACAACCTGAACCTCGCAGATAACCTGGAAGAGTTTGGCCCCATTTCCGATGAGGACTTGGCGTATCTGGGGCGCGCGGCGGAAAAAATCTGGACCCAGACCGACAAGGCCGTGCTGGCGAACTTCGGCGGAACGGCTTTCGGCGACATCGCGCTGGTTCCGGGGCCTTGGCTGAAACATCCCAAGGGCATCCGCGACGTTGAGGAGTGGTA
>JAIQEZ010000019.1 GCA_020073545.1 Terriglobia bacterium
GTAAGAACTGCGGTTCCCGCACCGCGGGCAGACGAAGCCGTCCGGCCAGCGGCACTCAGCCAGATACTTCTGGCAAGCCTCTTCGGTAGCGAACATCGACTGAAACTCGCGCAAGGTTTTCGGAAACGCTGGGCGCGGCATGCCCATATACTACTAATTGGGGCTTGCTGAAACAACCGGATAAGCATGAGTCGGCTAACCGGAAAAGTGATCGAAGCCCCTAAGAGCGGCAGAGCAGTCAAATCCCAGATTGCCCGCCGAAAGTAACCTAGTGTTTATCGACAAATCCGCAGGGGCCGGCTGGCGTTGACGCTGTCCTTGGGGGTCTGCAATTCCCCCCCAGCGGGTAGCGCGGAGTTGTGCGCACAGCGCACTACTCCGCGGTTCTGCAGGCGAAAATTGTCACCATAGCTTAACGCGGGCGGTCAGCGGCGGGGGCTGTCCTCGTGCCCACTCGAGGGCCTTGTCAGGCGGCGGGTGGTCTCGGATATTCGCGACAGAGATCGCAGGGCTTCGTTCACTGCCGCCGAGCCGCGGAACACCTTGGCGACGTCCGGCTCCAAGACCGCAACGTTCGCGCCTTCCCTGATGAGGCGACGGTAGTACTTGCCGCGGACGGCGGTCGAGTAATCGAAGTTGTACTCCGAACGCAGGTCATCCGCCTGCGCCGGGCGCTTCGTCTTCATGACGGTTCCTTTCGCGAAGGGTCGCGCGCCGCGCGCTGAATAGCCCACGGTGATCAGCCGGCTCTCCTCTTGCGAATGGTCTGGGTCTCCAAAGGTGGCGGCCAGGGGGTCATAGAACACGGTTACGGCTTCGTCGAAGGACACACGGTGCTTCTTGAGGTTCGATGCGGCCTTGCTCCCATCCCACTCAAAACGCATCATACCATTGTCTCCTGTGCCGCCCGGACCGTAACACCCAACAAATATCCTCGCAATAGCCCCGATTTTCAAGTCGGCAGATGGAAAGTGCGGAAAGAGCGCCACCCAGGTTTGCTCGGAAACTGTCCTCCGCAACCTGCAGTCACTTGGCTGGTCAGTCGCCTAACCGGAAAAGTGATCGAAGCCCCTAAAAGTGGCAGCGCAGTCAAATCCCAGATTACCCGCCGAAAGTAACCTAGCGACAAAGCCGCAGGGGCCGGCTGGCGCAGACGCTGTCCTGGGGGGTCTGTGATTTCCCCCATTTTCTACCGAGGCATTTCATCCTGCATGGGAAAAAGCATGGGGACGTCTATCGCTGGCTGGCGCAGACCTGATTTTCAGGGTCTGTGGCTTTTCTCACCGGCCGCGCTCAAGGGCCGCCCCGATGGATCGGGGCGCTCCACTTGCTGGATTCAAACGCCAACCCCCCATCCGCCCGGTTGAAGTTTACGCTTGCTAACGGCAGGGTGATACTTTAGTATCACTCTTGTGAAAACCCATCTAGTGACAACCCTGAAGAGGAGAGCCACCGGGATTCTCACCGAGTTGGTAAAGGATCAGACCCCAGTTCTCATTACCCAGCACGGAATCCCAACTGCCTACCTGGTGGATGTCTCCACCTTTGAGGCATTGCAGAATCGGATGCGAGTTCTGGAAGGAATCGCACGCGGCGAAAGAGCCATTCAGGACGGGCGGATCTCCACGCACGCCCGGGCAAAGCGGCGATTGGAGCGATGGCTAGAATAATCTGGGCTGATCCGGCGGTTCACGATTTGGATGCGATTGCAGATTATATTGCCTTGGAGAACGCTGCGGCGGCTCGCGAACTCGTCCAACAGGTATTGGCTGCCGTCGAACGCCTTCAGAAATTCCCGCGTATGGGCTCCCTGCCAAACGAACTGATTGGTTTACCTTACCGCCAGTTGATTTTCTCTCCTTGCCGTATTTTCTATCGTGTGGAGAAGAAGGTGATCTACGTCGTTCATGTTCTGCGAGGGGAGCAGCTCGTTCGCAGAGAGCTATTCCCCACTCCACCACGCGCATCGAAATCTTCCGGCAAGTAGCGGCCTGCCAGCCACGGTGTCGCCCACCATTAAGATCGGCGGACTTTCAGCCGCGGCGACCTCTCGGGATCGTGGGCTTTTCCCTCGATGACGAACCCAGAGTCAATTCCAAACACGAATTGACTGTTGCTGCCTCCGGGTCACACAACCTCAGGCGCCGTTCGCCGGCTGGCGCCCCGACGCGTCGGGGCGATTTTCCCCATTTTCTACCCAGGCATTTCATCCCCTTCGCGGGGGTGACAACGGAGGGCGCGGCCGCGCAGCCACCGCGCGCGCTTTCCTCACCCGTGGGCGCTGCCCGCATCCCCGTGGTGTCATTCCCGCGAAAGCGGGAATCCAGGACAGCCGCATGGACCCCCGCCTGCGCGGGGGTGACAATGAAAGGCGCGGCCGTGTAGCAGTAGCGCTGACCTTTAGGTCAGCACGAGGGAAAGGCAGAAAGGTGCCGACCTGAAGGTCGGCGCTACCTGAGCCAAACCCGCGTCGCGGTGGAAGGGCCGAGACCTTTTCCGCCACCGCCGGGGCCACGAACTGGTTAATGCTCGTTCGCTCCTCCCGGCTCAACCGCTCTACGGTTTCCTTGAGCGACCGGGGTAGTCGCAGCGGATAGGTTTTGATTGCGCTCATGACTTAACGGGCTGCGGAAAAACCGCCATAACTGTCATCCTGAGGAGCCGCAGGCAACGAAGGATCTCGGCATTTGCCTGATTCTACAAATGCAGAGATTCTTCGCGCAGTTTACCCTGAGCGAAATGACAAAGATCCTTCGGCTTCGCCTCAGGATGACAGCGAATGGGCTCAGAATGACAACGCCGGCGGGTTCTTCCGCGGCCTGTCTAGCCGTATTCTTTTTTGAGCTTGTAGGTGATGCTGTCCACGAGGGCTTGCCAGCTCGCCTCGATGAGGTTTTCGGAGACGCCCACGGTTCCCCAGGTGTCGTGGCCGTCGCTGGTTTCGATCAGCACCCGAACCTTGGCGTCGGTGGCTCCTTTGGGGTTTAGCACGCGGACTTTGTAATCGGTCAAGCGAATGTCCCGGATGCACGGAAAGAAAGTGGTAAGCGATTTCCGCAGGGCCCGGTCCAGGGCGCTCACCGGGCCAACCCCTTCGGCGGCGGTGTGTTCTTCCTTGCCGTCCACACGCAACTTGATGACGGCCTCCGAGTACGGTTCGTTGACCCCTTTCTTTTCGGTGATGACGCGAAAGCCGTCCAGCTCAAAGAACTCTTTGGTGTGGTGCACCAGCTTATCGAAGAGGATTTCAAAGGACGCCTCCGCTCCCTCAAACTGGTAGCCGTCGTGTTCCATCTCCTTGAGCTTCTCCACCACAACCTTGGCGTCGGGAGAGGACTTGTCGATTTTCAGACCTCGCTCTTCGGCCTTGTAGATCACGTTGCTCTTTCCAGATAGCTCCGAAACCAGGACCCGGCGTTCGTTGCCGACCACGGCGGGGTCCACGTGCTCGTAAGCGGAGGTCTCTTTCATCACCGCGCTCACGTGAATGCCGCCTTTGTGGGCAAACGCGCTCTTGCCGACGTAGGGCAGATCCTGGCGAGGCAGCAGGTTGGCCAGCTCGCTGACGTAGTGGGAAACTTCCGTGAGGCGTTTGAGGTTTTCCTTGCCGATCGAGTGCATTCCCAACTTCAACTCGAGATTGGGGATCACGGAGCAAAGGTTGGCGTTCCCGCAGCGTTCTCCATAACCGTTGATCGTCCCTTGCACGTGGACGGCCCCCTGCTGCACAGCGGCAATGGAGTTGGCCACCGCCATTTCGCAATCATTGTGAGTGTGAATCCCCAAGGGCGTCTTGAGGTGTTTGGAAGCGGCCTGAAAACGCTCCCGAATGTCGGCGGTCACCGTGCCGCCGTTGGTGTCGCACAACACGATGGTGTCAGCTCCCGCCTCCTCGGCGGCCTTGAGCGTAGCCAGCGCATAAGCCGAGTCGGCTTTGAAGCCATCAAAGAAATGCTCGGCGTCGTAGATCACTTCCTTTCCCTGGGATTTCAGGAAGGCCACGGACTCGCCAATCAGATCGAGGTTTTCCTTGAGGGAAATCCCCAAGGCCACTTTCACATGCAAATCCCAGGTCTTCCCGAAAATGGTCACCACCGGAGTGTTGGCTTCGATCAGCGCTTGCAGATTCCGATCGTGGGACGCCGTGTGGCGCGGGTGGCGGGTGCTGCCAAACGCCGCGAGCTTGGCATGCTTCAGCTTGAGTTCCTGGGCACGGGAGTAGAAGGCCACGTCTTTGCTGTTCGAGCCGGGCCAGCCGCCCTCGATGTAGTCCAGTCCCAGATCGTCAAGCTTCTTGACGATGTGGAGCTTGTCTTCCAGGGAGAACGAGATGTTTTCGCCTTGCGAGCCGTCGCGGAGGGTAGTGTCGTAGACAAGGATCTTTTTCATAGTTTTGCCTGAACCGAGAGAACCAGGATAGGGTGAGAATGACCAATCCGCCGAAGGAAGTCAATCTTCGGTAGTGTCCTAATTTCGCGGAGTGAATTCGAGACAGGGGGTCGGACCTTCAGGTCCGACGATAGCTAAGACTTCAAACGGGGCCTTTAGGCCCTGAAGCTTCAGGGGCTAAAGAGTCTGTGTGAAAACCTCAGATTTCGCGCCTTCGCGAGCGGAGATTCAATGACTTGCATTGTGGGAAAGGCCGAAAAACCGAGTTTTCACACAGACTCTAAAACCCCCGACTGGGCGCCGGCCGATCATGTCGGAGCTAAAGCTCCGCCCCCCCCTTGCCAACTGCACCGGGCGAAGTTTCTCAAATTAGGACACTACCCAATCTTCACGTCGGAATTCAGCCACCCGCGGATGGTTGCCCATCCGGTCGATTATATCGTGAAGCCTCTTGCCCGCCGGTGAGTCGCCAAAAACCCGTGCCGCCTTCGCGCCGGAACGGGAGAATCGGCCGCGCACGTGGAGGGGCGCACCTTGTGGCCGCGCCAGATTGCAGATCGGGGAAATTCAGTTTTCGTCTCGCTCGGATTTGCCGAAGGATCTTAGAACGACACGCAGGCGCTGGACAGCCTCCTGGCCGCTATCACCGTTGATGGTGACGACTTCCAGGCTCCCCACCAAGCGCAGATAATCCGGATCGCCAATTTCATGGCCCCCGCCGCGTTCCACGTTTCCCGAAAAGCGGTAGAACTTGCCGTGAATCTTGTTGGTGCGGAATTCGACGTGAGCCTTCTTGCGCGTCCCTTCGATGAGGGTGTAGCTCAGGACCGCGTCGGACTCCTCTTCGTTCTGATAGATATCGATGTACCCCTTGAGCCTCCCCTCTTCGTCGAGAACAGCCAGGGTATCGTCCGCAGAAATGAAATGGTACTTGGCCGTGATGTCATCGATAAGTTCGGTCTGATCCTGGGCCCTGAGGACGCTGCCTGTAACCAAGACGGCAGCAAAGATGACCAGCCACATGATGGGTTTCGCAATTCTGTATCGTCGGAAGAAACCCGACGGCGCTGCCTCTCGAACCCCCTGATCCATACGCGTAACGCGTCCTTTCCTGCCGGCGGCCTTGGAGCCTCTGCACACTTCCCAGCCGCGATCCTGTGGCTCGGACCAGTCTATTCCCACTTTGCGGAGACGGCAAGTAACGGCGCCGGACCTTGCCATCCCCCCGTTTTCCCGCGGAATCTGCCGGTCGCTGTCCCCAAACTGGGGGAGGGCAAGCATGGATCCCCCTCGGGGATTAAGCCTGAACACGATCGAGACCCGATTGCGTCAAAGTGAGTCACTACCTGTAGGATAGGGCTTGCGGGAAAACGAGGGAAACAAACTTGTGCTGTTTCGTTTTTTGTGCCAAATTGGACTCCGCAAGTCGAAAGGAAACATATTAAAAAGCAAGGCAAAGCAACCCTTTGGAGGCGAAGCCCCGCATCATCCCAAAGCGCTTCGATTACTCAAGTGCTCAACGAAGAGAGACGTCGCTCGATCTTGGATCTGCTGGCCCAGGAGGGCCGGGTGCTTGTGAAAAACCTGGCGGCGCGTTACGACACATCCCAAGTCACCATCCGCAAGGATTTGGAAGTCCTGCACAGCCAAGGACTGGTGTACCGGACTCACGGGGGAGCACTGCCCATTCCCACGGGAGCTCTGCGCGATCCCAGCCTGCGGGAGAAGGAAAAACTTCATCGCAGGGAGAAACAACTGATCGGCGCCGCGGCCGCTCGCTTGGTGCAGGAAGGCGAGTCGATCATCCTCGATTCTGGGACGACCACCACGGCCATGGCGCGGGCGCTGCGCGAATTCCGGAATCTCACGGTGATCACCAACGCCGTGAACATCGCCGCGGAGCTGGCGGGCACGGCCATCGAGGTGATCTTGACGGGCGGGATCCTGCGCGAGAAGTCTTTCTCGCTGGTGGGTCCGCTGGCGGAAGAGACTCTGCGCCGCTTGCGTGCCGACCTTGTCTTTCTGGGCGTGGATGGATTTGACGTGCACTTTGGCTTAACCACTCCGAACCTGCTGGAGGCGAGCGTGAACCGAGTCATGGTGGAGATCGCCAAGCGCGTGGTGGTGGTCTGCGACTCCAGCAAGTTCGGCCGCCGCAGTCTCAGCCTGATCGCACCAATCTCTTCCGTGCACCAGACCGTCACGGATAGCCGCATTTCCAAATCCGATCTCAAGACCCTTGGAGACGCCGGAATCGAAGTTACGCTCGCATAGTTCGCCCGGCGCCGGGCTGCGAAAGACTCTCAATCGAAGGAGACCCAGGTGGAGTTACCCACAGGCGGAGCCCACACACGCCGTGAGATCCTGTCACAACCGCGCTGCTGGGCGGATTGCTTTCAGGCACTCGATTCCCAAGGACAACTGCGGCAGGTTGGCAAGCGCTGGACTCCGCCTCCCGAATGGGCATTCATCGGCTGTGGTTCAAGCTACTACGTGGCGCTGGGGGCGGCGGCCACCTGGACCGCCTTGACCGGGCAGCCCGCGCAGGCGCTCCCGGCGTCGGAGCTGCTGCTTTTTCCGCAGCTCGTACTGAACGAGAAGCGGCCTTGCCAGCCGGTCCTGATTTCACGCTCCGGACACACCTCGGAAGTGCTCAAGGTTGCAGAAATACTGGAAGCGCAGCACAACATCCGGACACTGGCCATCAGTTGCGCGACGCATCAGCCGCTGGAAGAGATTTCGACCCTGACCCCGTACGTGTTGCCGGCCGATGAAGAGAGTAACGTGATGACACGCTCGTTCACGTCCATGCTGCTGGGACTCCAGGCTCTTGGCGCGGAGCAAGGAAAGCGAGAGGAATTCACGGAAGGCCTTCGGCGCCTGCCGGGCCAGGTGGAACCGTTGATGGAAGAGTTGTCGAGGCGCGTGCAGCAATTCGTGGAAACCCACGCCTTTGCGGACTACGTCTATCTGGGCCAGGGACCGTTCTTCGGCATAGCCAACGAGGGCATGCTGAAAGTGAAGGAGATGTCCTGCTCCTACGGCCAGTGCTTCCACACACTGGAATTTCGCCATGGCCCCAAGGGCATCGTGGGACCGGAAACCCTGGTCACCTTTTTCCTCTCCGAGAGCGGTTATGAGGAGGAGCGCGAAGTGCTGGAGGAAGTGAAGGGCCTGGGCGCGACGACTATGGTGGTGGCTAACCACGCCGACAGCGCGGCACGCCGCGGATTTCCTCGTCGAACTCAAGCTGGACCTTCCGGAATTCGCACGCCTGGCGGCGTACATCATCCCCGGGCAGCTCCTGGGTCTGTATACAGGTCTGAAAAAGGGCTGCAACCCCGACCGGCCGAGCAACCTCTCGCGCGCCGTCATCTTGGACGATCGCGCCGCGTAGGGCGGGATGGAGAATCCAGGCTGACGTAGCCCGAATTTCTCACCACAAACGAAGGAGGGCGGGGCTTTAAGCCGCTGAAGCCAGTTCTGCGTTTATCGTAGGCGATGAATCCAAAGAGCCGCCCCGATCTGTCCCGATTGTTTAGGTCGGGATAAATCGGGACGGTAGGCTGGCTTGTCACGGGTGGCAGGTTCTCGTGCTGGCCCTGCTCAATGCGTGGCCTGTTCGCGGGGGGTGGCTGGCTTGGCCGCGGAGCGCTGTCGGCTCCAATCGCTTGTTAGACCGCGTTTCCCAGCTCACTTGGCCTTTGAGGCTGAAAACAACTCAAGCAGGACCTTCGCCGTGATCCGCGAAGCGTTCCTCATCGGCACCTTCGCGTCCTTGGCGAGCGGTGGTGTGACTACGAGATACGCCTGGACCTCGCTTTTTTCGAGACTTCCCGCGAATCGCTTGATGAACGTCGCCCGGTCCTGAGGGTCACCAAAAACGCTGGCTACTTTCAATGGGGCCTGCGCATCTTCGATTGACTTGAACACGCCTGGTAGCTGGAAACCGCCAAGGCTACTGTCGTACTGCACCTTGGGTCCCGTCAGTACGAGTATGGTCCACTGCGTCTGCTTGTCCGCCTGCTCATCTGGAACCAAGCGACTGCTCCACGCACCACCGTTCCTGAAGAACTGAAGCGCCTGATCCAGATCGGGCTTTTCTTGCGCCCTGACGACCGGTCCCGCAGTCGTGAGGAAAACCGAAATCGCGAGTGTCAATGCATACATTCTGAATCGCATGATGGATGGCCTCCCTCTTGGCGGCAGCGACGAACGAACCGGTCGCTGAAGCGGCCTGACTCTTGTTTATGCTGACCCGGATGAAACCGGTCCTGGTCGGGCTGTGACGTACCCCCGGCGGTGTCGTGGGCGACCCGGGCCCCGATAGCGCGTTTTTTCCAAATCGATTATCGGGGCCGGGGCAGCAACCGCTTTGATTATAACGACTTCTTTCATGGCAATGTAGGATATTGCAATTAGACGCCCGCCCAACCTGTGAGTAAAGGGCGCAGGACCTCGCCGAACTGTTCCTCCTCCTTGGGTGCTGACGAATACCGCCTGTCGCCGGAAATGCCGGATAGCAAAAGTCCGCGGTTGGAAAGGCTCCAAGCGTCGCTGCCGGCTGCCCGGGCCTGGCCGCCGCACGACAAGGGAATGTACTCCTTGACCACGATCACGCCGGAAACGTCCAGCCGGATGGCCTTGTGAAACTAGATGCCCCCGTCACAGATTTCTACCGGGTGTTCAACCGCGCGGCGGATCTGGAAAACAAGGGGCAGCATGCTGCGGCCATGGCCGAGTGGGAAAAGGCCTGGGACTCGATCCCGCGGAGGCCAAGGCCAACCTCAATCTCGGGCTGGCTCTAACGCGCAACGGCAGGCTTGACGAGGCCATCCCGCATTTCCAGAAAGCCCTGGCACTCGATCCTAGGCGGGCTCAGACTCATTACAACCTCGGTGGCGCCCTTTACATGCTAGCGCAGAGCTGCGACGCACCAAGCATCAACAGTGTCACCTCTTCGAAAACCTGATCGCGCATAATACGCACTCGGATTGAATTCCCGTCGGTTTCTTGCGGGCGCGGGCTGCGAAGGAGCACCAGCGAGGTCTCGCTTCAGACCAACGATCCCGCAGGGCGGGGTAGAAAGGTGCGGTGGAACGTGTGCCGACGGTCTCCATCAGGAACCCACGGTTAAGGCCCTCACCAACTCTGGAGTTCAAACCCCAGGCTAGGCACAGTGAGTCCATAAAGCCACCAGGAACCGCGCCTCCGCACGCGGCAATGACCAGCGCGGCGACCAACTCTCTCCGCGGCTTCAGGGTGACCCTGGGAATGGCATAGCGCCACCGGCGGCGTTCCTCCGGAGAATCCAGGGAATCAACTAAGTTGTCCAGGAATACCTTGACGTTGTTTTCCCAGGTCTTGAGCGTCGATTCGACGGCCAGCTTTGGAGATTCGCTCCAGTAAGAGAGGAGAACCTCCTCAAGGCTCGGCCAGAATTCATCGCTTTCCTGCGACATCCGGATGACCTCCTGCCTGGCACCCTTGGGAACTCCCGTGAGCATGAGTGGGCCAAGAAACTGTAACGTCTGATAGAACGCGGACCAATTAGGCTCGGAAGGCCATGACGCCATCTCATCTCCTCCATGTGGTGTGGGCGTTTCTAACGTTCCGGTTCAGCGACGGCGCCCTGCTCGTCACTCGCCACTTGCCACTGCTCTTAACCGTTGCACCGCCGCCGAGGGTTGTCGGGAACAGCCGCTTTTGGCGGTGATCCTCCAGGAGGGTAACGCTCCGGTTCAGCGGGGGCGGAACGCCGACCGCTCCAACCGGTTGTTAGGCGGACAAACGGCAGATTTGATCGCCCCCGGCTTCCCGGCCAAGAGCGACTCCTGCCCGCGCCCTTTATGACTGGGCAAACCCTTTACCCAGTTTGTGGGCTCGCTCCAGATAACTCCGTCTGGTTTCATCGTCCGCTACAGGCACACCATAGAAATAAACATGTTCGACCTTTTTGACCCCTGGATACCGTAATCCCCAGTCATCGATAACTCGCGTCATTGGTGCTTCCCAATCGGCCTTGTAGTCCTCTTCTTTGAAGAGCGTCGTGCTGATGACCAGGGCTTTTTCATGGTGAAGCAGTGGCACCCGACCTTTCGCTTCACCGCGCCAGCCCTCAGACGTTAAGGCATAAGCATCACCGTAGGCAAAGACCCGTTCGAACCACCCCTTCAGGATCGCGGGAAAGTGTAGCCAGAACACGGGTGCAATAAACGCAAGGCCCTGGGCATTTTCCAGTTTCTCCCACTGGGCAACAACGTCTTTGGGTCTGTGGTCGTGGATGAATTTCGCCACTGCCAAAGAATCCTTGTTGCGGAGCCAGCGTGAGGCGATGAACCTCTGAATGGGACCTCCTGCAAAGTCCAGCACGCGTTGCTTTAGGTTCATTTGTTCGAGTATCTCCAACGGCATGCTTTCATGCACATAACTGGCAAAGTCCTGCATGCGAAAAACTGGATCAAATCGAATGGCATACAGGTCGACCACTTCGCTGACGTGACCGGCGTCCTCCAGCCCTTTGGTGAACTCCTGGAGAACGGCGTGGCAAAATGACTTGGGATTCGGATGGGCGTACACGGTCAAGACTCTCACTAGATAGCCCTCCTAGTGTGACTATTGACTGCATGGATCAATAAACGAAGGGAACGAATCTTTTCGCTTTTTGCTGGTAAGCGACATACTGCTCGCCATATGCTTTCCGCAACCCATCTTCCTCAACGGGAATCAGCAGGAAAATCAACACAAGATAGATGCAAAACACGCAAAAGAAAGCCCATGACTGGATCAGGCAGGCCAGCCCCAAGGAGATACTCAACGCCGCTGTGTACATGGGGTGCCTGACCAGTTTGTAAGGTCCACCCATAACCATCTTATCTTCAGATCGAGGAGCGCTTCCCCCCAGCTGGTAATTCCGCCCTAGCGTGATCAACGCCCATGCCATGAGGAGATACCCGATCACATACATCACCGACCCTACGAACTCCAAGATCATCACAATCCACGGTTCATCAATGGTAATGTGGGTAGGATCGATCGTCGCCAGACGGGGAGTGATAAGCAATATTGCGGCTAGGGGATTCACAACTAACAAAAAAAAGAGGTTGAAGATATTGACGAGCTGAACCTTAAGGTCGCCTTTTGGTTTATCCAAAATGGAACCCGTAGCAACTTGCTTGACGATAACCAGCATCCCCAACAGGGATACAATTGCGATTCCGATTATCCCTTGATCGAGTAAATGCATCTCTTCCTGCTTAAGGCGCACGTCCAGATGTCGGAGGAAACAAAACTCTCCGCCTAACGACCGGCCGATGAGCTCCGAGTGAAGGGAGTCTGCTCGATCCGCTTGTTGGGCGGGTTTTGCCTTTTGATCTTAACAGATTTTTCCCGGGGCACCGGGCACAGCGTCGCAATTGCGGGAAGCGGCCATAGGGCTGCGTCAGGGGACTGCATTGGCAGGCGAGTAGGCTTCTCCCGCACCCAAACCGGGCTGCGCCGCGTGCACGACCCGCCACTCCCGCAGACCCCAGGTGACTCTAATGAGCTTCCGTGTAAATGGCTTCGGTCACATTCGAGGGGTGGTCAGAATACGAACTGCCAGGCGAAAAGGCCACCTTCTCGTACTTGCTGCCGACCTTTCGAATGACATCGTGCCATCCGTCTTCCCAGCTTATGCGGGCTTCGCCCTCCACGACGGTCCATGTACCGTGGCTCGAACCTAGCGTTTTATGAGCCACTCCATCGGGCTTCAAGCTGATGTCAAATTTTCGCCCCATGCCGTCGTCCACTTTCCACTCACCAAGAAAGTGGCCTTGCCCCAGGGAAGTCTTAACGGCTGGGGAGTTGAATTCGATCCGGGCAATTTCCGCCAAGCGGAAGCTTTGCTTACGCCCATCCTTAAAGACGATCACTATGGAGCCCCGCGCGTCTTCCGTGGCCGCTCTCAGCGCAGCCGGGGGAGCAACCAACGCTAGTATTCCTAGAACCCAGACTAGCCTGTTGAGAATGCGCATAACACTTCTCCTCGGAGGACACAAGAGACACAAATCCGCCGGCCCTCGCGCTCTGCATCATAATACGAATCCTGGCGGTGGATGGTTCAGATGCCTCTGTCGCAGCCGCCAGGAAACAGGTTCGCTCTACTGAATCTTGTATCTACCCTAGACCATGATCACCCTGTCCCCTTTCACCCGGAATTTCCGATTTGACCCTCTGACTTGCGCATCCTATGCTTCTCCTGCCCTCGACACAACGAATTTGCCACCGGAGCAGGCCCCAGCGAGATCAGCGGGGTTCCGACAGCTCGTTTTTGCCCGTCTGACGAGCCCCGCTTGCCGCCGCTCAAATGATTTCTCAGACACCGCTCCGAACCTCCTGCCTCGGCCCCAGATTTTGCAGCCGCAATCGGTGTGCTACCCGCTCGGCACCGGCAGCAGTGAGCCCTTCTAATGTGGGGTCGACGTCCGAAGTCGCGCCCGCATCGAGATGATTGCGAGCGCCGCCATCGCCACGACCAAGATGTTCCACGTGGCAAAAGCCACGAAGCCGCCGCGAGTCATGACCCAACCTGGACTTGCCGCAGTTGCGAAGCCGCCGAGCACGCTCACCGGGCCGTTGGCCACAAACAGCCACGCGGTTGTCCGCTCGAGCGCGCCGCGACGGAAGACCGGGGCCACAAGCCACGTCGCGATGACGAGCACCGCGTAGCCCCACATCTCGAGGGCCCAGCCGAGCGACCGCGGGTTTGCCATGGTGAGGCCGCTGATCAGCAGTGCGTCCTCCGGTGATGAGCCCGTCACCAGCGCCGGCACAAAGGTTGTCTGGACCGCATAGATCACGATGATCATCGCCGCAAATGCCCCGGCTCAACGCGCGACCAACTCCTTTGTTAGCGCCCCGATATCGAACGTGTGGCCTGCAATGCGAACGTATCGGATCGCTGCTGGATCCGGGACGGAGAACGCAACCTCACGGGCATGCCAGCCCAGTGGTGCAGCGACTAAGTACAGCGACTCATGCGTGGTATCGAGCGGACTCGCGTACTTTGTGCCACCGCGGTCTTCGGCTTCGAAGTGCCAGACACTTAGGGAGGGATCATCCTTGTCGGATCGGAGGTCTCTCGCCGCAAATGCCACGACGAGAGGGATCTCTCCCGCTTTGGGCTCAATGGTTGCGGACCGCGCTCCTCCGGGGGACATGATCCACGTCTTAGTCGTTCGTACACCCGTGATCCGGAGCTCATGGCAGTCGCCGTGCTTCTGACCGGGAGGGGCTCCAGCGGCGAGTTGCGCAGGTTGTTGAGCGTACGCGACAGCGGATGCCACGATCAGGCCTCCGCGTGCGAGCGCTGAACCAAGTCTCCATTCCATTCGGCCCTCTACTTCAACACGCCAGTTTCATTCTTCTGCAGGTCAGCGGCCTGCCCAACTCGTGTTTAGGCTGACCTGCGTAGAACCCTTCCCGGTCGGCATAGCGAGAAAGCGCCAATGCCGCGTCGCGACCGGAACCGCCTGCTGTGTAACGACTTCCAATGCGTGCGCCAATTCGCCTTCGGAATTTTATGGCGCCGTCTCGGTCCGGCGGCTGTAATGCCGAGTGCGCAGGGCTTCTACCACGCGGTGGTAGAGCCTCGCAGTCGGCTCGCCAGGGAGCAGCCCCAACGGTGACCGACGATCGGCCGGGGAGTTATTCGTGACGCCTAGCCTCCTGGGGTTTCTCGGGCTGGCGAAAGGGTGACGTAACTAGACAGCCCCTTAACCTGCGATGCAAGTCCAAAATCTCGCGCACCGGGGCCACTTATTTCCTCATCCTTGGACATTGCGAGGTCCCACTTTGTCACCAGTAATGCCACAATAGATCCTTCTAAAAGGGCTTTGGTTGACCTATCCACCTGGACGGCAGGTGGGCTGCCCGGACACTGGAATAGTTCAGAGAAGCTGGTCCAAAACCAGCGTCTCGAAGGCTTCCGCCCGCGTGAAGGCCGGATCATATGTAATCAAGCCGGTCGCCCGGGCGTGGGCGGCGGTCGCGGGCTTGATTTGTAGGTCCGCAGTTCGGTCAAGAATCCCCACCAAAGAGCCACAGACGTAAAGAACACGTCTGGGCTACGCTGGCTCGTGACGGGTCGCAGGTTCTCGTGCTGACCCTATTCAAAGCGTGGCCTGTTCGTGCGCGGGGGCTGGCTTTGCCACGTAGCGCTTAACCTTGATGTTCGCCTCCCTGTCCCGGGCCTCGGCAATCTCGAAGGCGGTCTGCATCCGCAGAAGGGTGTCCATCTTCGGGCCGAAAGCCTTCTCGACCCGCAACGCCATGTCGGGCGAGAGCGCGGCGCGGCCGTTGAGAAGGGCAGAGAGCGCGGGCCGGGTCACGCCCAGAACCTTGGCGGCCTTCGTAACCGAGAGACCCAGAGGCTCGATGACCTCCATCCTAATGAAGTGTCCCGGATGGGCCGGGCGTGCCATACGCATCATGGTTTTGTTTCCTTTCAGTGGTAATCCTCATAATCCAGGCCGAGAATTTCTCCCTCGGTCTGGTCGATTCTGAACGTGATCCGCCAGTTGCGGGTGACCGTGAGGCTCCAGGTTCCCTTCCGGTCGCCGGTGAGCTGGTGCGCTTTCCAGCTCGGGATGTCGTGCAGTTCCTGGGCGCCTTCCATTTCCTGCAAAAAGGTCAGAATGTTACGGACCTTCTCGACAACGGGCGGAGCCAAGCCGGAAGGATCATTGCGCTGAATGAAGCGCCGCAGTCCCCGATGGACCACGGTTCGGATCTTCATTGAGGAAGGCTACACTAAAGCCCGTAGTGTGTCAAGTTACGCTTTACAGTCCCTGCCCTGAAACCAGCGCGCCGTCGCTTCATCCCAGTCTCTCCCGAAGACACCTCACGGTATTTTATTCACCTCGAGCAGCAGGCGTTGGCTGAACTGCACCTTCAGTTTGGGATTCTGACCCGCGACGGCTCCGGGCGTCTTTCCACTCTTGCCGTCCAAGACAGTGGACTTGCCTGAGGCAGGAGAGAACATTCCGCAGGCAACGTGACGGCGCGAAGAGTGGCTTGACAGGCGGGAGGTTTTCCGCGACGATTTCACTTCTTCATCAAGGGCAAGCTCCCTCGGAGGCTGACCATGAATGTGCGCAGATGGATCTCGCAGACTGTTCTTGTCGCTCTGGCAACGGCACTCTTGCTTCCCGGGCTCCCGAGCCACGCCGCAACGCTCAAGCCACTGGTGGCCGGGCGGCGCGGTGTGGTGGCCGCGGGCCATCCGCTGGTGGCCGAGGCGGGGTTGCGCATCCTCGAAAAAGGCGGCAACGCCGTGGATGCGGGCGTGGCCACGCTCTTCGCTGCCTCGGTGGTGGAAATGATGAGCTTCGGCGCGGGTGGTGAGTGCCCGATCTTGCTCAAGCTGAAGAACGGCCCCGTGGTGGCGATCAACGGCGACGGCATCGCTCCGGAACTTGCCACGGTGGAATTCTACGAACACTTGCGGCGCGACGATCCCCGCATCGTGCAGTCGGCGACGATTTCCGGAGGCGAGAGCGGCTTCATTCCCTCCTTTGGCCCGCTGAGCGCGATTGTGCCCAGCGCCATGGACTCGATTCTGCTGGCGCTGGAGAAGTACGGAACGATGAGCCTGGCGGAGGTGATCCAGCCGGCCATCGAACTTGCGCAGGGTTTCCCCGTCTATGCCCGCCTGGAGCGCGCGCTGGCGGGAGCCAGGCCTGTCGCCGAGAAGTGGCCGAGCACGGCGAAGGTCTACTTTCCCGGCGGGCGCGTGCCGAAAGAGGGCGAAGTCTTTGTCCAGGCCGACCTGGCGCGCACGTTCCAAACCCTGGCCGAGGTGGAAAAGCAGAACGCCGGAGGGGGGCGCGCGGCAGCCATCGAAGCCGTACGCGATTATTTCTATCGCGGCCCCATCGCGAAACGCCTCAGCGATTTCTGCCGGGAGGCCGGCTGCCTGCTGCGCGAAGGGGATTTCGCCGCTTGCCACGCCAGGATCGAAGAGCCTCTCGCCGTGACGTATCGCGGCGTCGAGGTTTACAAGTGCGGCTTCTGGACGCAGAGCCCGGTTTTCCTCGAGAACTTGAACTTGCTCGAGGGCTTTGACCTGAAAGCCATGAAGCACAATTCCGCCGACTACGTACACACCGTGGTGGAAGCCATGAAGCTGGGGTATGCCGACCGCGACGCTTACTACGGCGACCCGGATTTCAGCCCGATGCCCGCCGCGCTCCTCTCGAAGGAGTATGCGAACCTCCGGCGGCCGTTGATTGATCCGCAAAAGGCTTCCGCCGCACATGTCCCCGGCGATCCCGTGCACATGGCGGCGCGGGCGCCGGAGGATTTTGTCCGGGCGCGATACCGGCGCCGCAACGGCGAGCACCAGGACACCACCTGCGTCAACGTGATCGACGGGGAGGGAAACCTGTTCTCTGCCACGCCCAGCGGCGCCTGGACTCCCGCCGTCATCGCAGGCGACACGGGAATTCCCCTCACGCAGCGGGCGCAGTCATTTGTGCTGACCCCCGGACATCCTAACCAGATTGCGCCGCACAAGCGGCCGCGCATCACCCTGACGCCCACACTCGCCCTGCGGGACGGCAAGCCCTGGCTGGTATTTTCCACCCCCGGCGGCGACAGCCAGGACCAGACCCTACTGCAGATTTTCCTGAACGTGGTCGAGTTCGGAATGAATCCCCAGGAGGCAGTGGAAGCGCCGCGCTTCAATTCCGAAGCGATGTACAGCTCCTTCGACAATCACGGCGACCAGCCGTTGACCCTTGACGTCGAAAAACGCTTTGAGGAAGCGGTGCTGGCCGCACTCCGCGCCCGCGGCCACAAATTGCAGGTGGGAGGGGATTGGAGCAATCCCACCTCGCCCACGATGATCGAATATGACCCCGCCACTGGCGTCATCGCAGGCGGCGCCGATGTGCGCGGTCACCGCTACGCGCTGGCGTGGTGATAAGGGCAGGATTCAGGTGTCAGGATTCAGGATTAAGGATTGAGGATTCAGGATCTAGGACCTAGGACCAAGGACTCAGGATCAAGGCGCAAGATTGAGGCTGGGGGAGCTGACCTTATGCCTTGAGGCTCCTATGGAGGCCCGCCAGCATCCTTCCGACCTCGTCAGCCTGACCCAGGACTTCGGTGATCTCGGGGCCGAGGTAGCCTAAGCGGCCTGCGATCTCCAGTTGTGTCTGGAGCTCCGCCAGTGATCCGCTGGCGATAGCCAAATGTCGCACATAGGCCTGGGTCTGCTTCAGGGCGTGGCCTTCCGCAATGTTCGAGGGAACCGAAACCGCCGCCCGCTGATTTGGCTCCTCAACCCGTAGATCTCTTCCTTGGGAAATGCTCGCGTAAGCCGGTAAACAGCACCCACCAGATCCATGGCTTTCTGCCAGACAACGAGATCCTTATGGCCTTGCATGAACCTGTCCCTCCTACGTGGGCCTCCAAACACTCAGAGCTGAATCCTAAATCCTAAGATTGACTGACAACTGAAGACTGATAACTTCTTTCAGCGCTTGGCGCGCTCGTAGCAGCCTAGCACGCGCAGAAGATTCGTCACCTCGCCCAGGTGGGTCAGGGCGTTCTGGCAACGCTTCTCTTTCACGTTCCCGATGAAATCAAGATAGAAGAAATATTCCCAAGGGCGGCCGCGCAGCGGTCGGGACTCCATTTTGGTGAGGTCGATGTCGCGCAGGGCGAAAACGCTGAGGCACTTGAAAAGGGCTCCGGGCACGTTGCGGGTGGAGAAGACGATCGAGACCTTGCTGGCCTTGGGCGAGACTCGCGGGGTCTTTGAAAGCAGCAGGAAGCGCGTGTAGTTCTCGTGATGATCCTCGAGGTGTGTCGCCAGGATACGCGCGTGGTAAACCTCCGCGGCAATGCGGCTGGCAATGGCCGCCGCCCCGCGCAGAGGGCGCTCCGTGAGCATCTTCACAGCACCCGCCGTGTCGTAAAAGGAGACGCGTTCCATGCGGGGGTTCTTGGCGAAGAAGTTGCTGCACTGGGCCAGCGCCACCGGGTGCGAATAGACTTGGCGCACTTCCCGGCGCGCCATACCCGGCGGGGCGATGAGATTGTGGACAATGCGCAGGTTCACCTCACCCACAATGTGCAAGTGGTTGGTAAGCAGCAGGTCGAAGTTCTCGTAGACGGATCCGGCCAGGGTGTTTTCAATCGGCACCAGGCAGAAATTGGCACGCCCTTGGGTGACACTCTCGAAGGTGGCTGCGAAAGTCTCGCAGGGCAGCACACGGATGCGGCGGCCCAGGAGTTTGTACGCAGCTTCTTCGCTGAACGAGCCTCTCTCCCCTTGGAAGGCAACCAGGGATGCAGCCATGAGATCAGGTTTCTCCTGTCATGAGAATCAAGCGAGGATGCTATCACAAGAAAAGGCAGTAGGCAGCGGGCAGGTAGGCAGGTGGATAAGTCAAAGGGCAAAAGTGCGAGCAGCCTTGGTTTTGACTTTTGCCTTTTGCGCTTTGCCTTTTGATTTCTGCCCACTGCCATTCAGGTTGTTCCGAGGAGTCCGCGGAAGAAGAAATCGGTGTAGACCTGGGCGAGTTCTTCCTGCTTGATCGGACCCTGGGCCGAATACCACTGGTAGAGCCAGTTGATCATGCCCAGCAGCGCAAAGGCGGCAAGCTGCGGTTTGACCAAGGGCGGTCCGCCGCTCTGCTCCTGGACACGCGTGATCAGGTTTTCGAGGTAGTCGATGTAAGCGCGTTTGCGGGCGTTGAGCTTCTTGCGCAGGGGGCCGCTCAGCGAGCGGTTCTCGTGGAGGATCACGGTGATTTCCTGGTCGCGCGCGCGCACGATCAGGTCGATGTGGCCGATGATGATCTGGCGGAGCTTCTCGCGCGGGTCGGGGATATCCCTGAGGGGGGCGAGCACGGTCTCATCCAGGATATCCATGCCGTAGTTCGTAATTTCGAAGAGCAGGCGGTCCTTGCTCCCCACGTGATGATAGAGGCCGGCCTTGGTGAGGCCGACCGCCTCCGCGATGTCCTGCATCGAGGCGCCGTCGTAGCTCTTCGCATAGAAGACGCGCGCCGCTATGCGGCAGATCTCACGCAGCTTCTGCTTGGCTTCGGGAGCTTGTGCCATAGGAGGTTGACCCCAACGATCGGGCGCAGTGTAACATAAAAGGCCCCGCTCAGCGTGCAGTTCCCAGGGTGGTGAGGCGCGGGGACTCTGGGGGTCGGCAGTCAACCCCGTAGACATAATCGAGGCGAGCCATGGTGCGAAAGGGGGGACTCGAACCCCCACCCCTTGCGGGACCAGATCCTAAGTCTGGCGCGTCTGCCAATTCCGCCACTTTCGCGCAGTTCCATTATAAGGCAAGTCTCCATGCGAGCGCTGACTCCGAACAGAAGTCACCCTCCGCTTGACCTTTCGACTTTCAACCTTTGACTTTTGACTCTTCTGACGCCTTTGGGCAACACGGTCGTTCACAGGGTTTCCCAGCGCGGGCGCGAGCGATTGGCAAGGCTGAATCGTGCGGAAATGCAAATGATTCGGACCAGCCAAAAGTCCTATTGCTTGTTAGGATAAGTACTGGCGGAAATCAATCTCTTCGTCTTGGAGAACCGAGATGGCAAAACCTGGAATCTCAATAGACATTCCCGGATTTGGACTCCGGCAAATAGACACGCTTCTGACGGACTACACCGGAACTCTATCCCGTGGAGGCCGGATGGTTTCGGGCGTCAGGGAACGCCTTGTAAGCCTTGCGGATTTTATGGAAATCCATGTAATTACAGCCGATACATTCGGATTCGCGCGAGAAGAACTAAAAGGTATCCCTCTCACCCACCACCGATTAGAAGGAAACGATCACGACATTCAAAAACGCGAATACGGCCAGAAACTAGGCCTTCGGCACTGCGCAGTCTTCGGCAACGGAAATAACGACCGGCTACTCCTCAAAGCCGCCAGGGAATTGGGCGGTGTGGCAATCGCTGTCGATAACGGCGAAGGATGTGCCATTGACGCCCTCTTGAACTCTAACTTATTCATCACGGGAGCCGCCAACGCTCTTGATCTGCTGATTGAACCGAAAGGCTGCAAAGCCACACTGCGATTCTAAAGGGAACCCTTTGTGGCGCGAGCGGATGGTGTTGCCTTGCATTGCCTTTTATTCTGCGGTAACTTAGGAGTTGTGGCTGACTCCGACTTTACGCCCCGCAGGTCCGAACGGCATCCCATCCGGCTGGCTCTGGTGCTCATGATGAACTCGGATGAAGGAGAGATACGGAACGAAGCGGTCACGGTAGATCTTTCCCAGCACGGCTGTAGGATTGAAGGCATTGGGACTCTTTCCGAAGGACAGGTTATTCGATTGGTTCCTTGGGAATCCGCCGGACCCGCGATCTCGGGGCGTGTTGTGTGGGTGGGTGAGCCAGCCTCGCAGTTGGCCGGCGAAGCAGGTATCGAATTCCTCCAGCCGCTCTCCTCTGAAGTCTAGTTTCATCTCCTCAACGCAGAACCGGAAGTGGTTATCGACGGGCGCCGCAGAAGTGTTGTCGCGGCAAGCCATAGTCCTGGTCCGTCAAGTGGCGAAAGTGACGTGCGGGTAGGGAGCTAGCCCCGTGCCCGGCGGGTTGGGCGCCTGACACGGCCGCGGTCAACCAGGTCGCCGTGTGGGCAGAAGGGGCTCGGGACTTCCTCAGGCGGTCACGGGGCTAGCGGGCGCGTGCCACGATCAGCGTCTGGTCATCCTTTTGCTCGCCACTGCTGAATCTCTGCACGGTCGTGGCGATCACTTTGAGCAGCGAAGAAACCGGGAGGTGGCGGTTAGCTCGTACGGTTTCGACCAGGCGGGTGGTCCCAAACTCCTCCCCTGCGTCGTTTAATGCTTCTGGGACTCCGTCGGTGAAAAACACCAGAATGTCACCGGGAGCCATCTGCGCCTCAGCGACTGAGCACTCCCATTCCAGCAGCACTCCCAGGACTGGGCCCGTTCCTCCCAGGTGTTCCACCGTTCCATCCACGCGCACCAGCAGCGGTGGATTGTGCCCGCAGTTGGCATAGCGGAGCCGGCGGGCAGCATCTTCGTAGTCCCCGAAGAAGAGCGATACGAACACTCCGGGATCGGTGGACTCGTAGAACGAATGGTTGACTAATTTCAGCATGTGCGGCAGATCGCGCAGCGCTACCTGACAGTTGCTATGCAAGTCGGCGCGCAAGCCCGCCATGAGCAACGCCCCGGATAGCCCTTTGCCGGAGACATCGGCGACGACCAAGGCCACTCGGCCGGGGGACAAATCGATGAAGTCGTAGTAATCACCGCCTACCGCGCGCGCCTGAGTGCAAGCGCTGGCATACTCGAGCGTTTCCAGGGCCGGGGCCGTCTGTGGGAACAAGCGTAAATGCACCTGCCTGGCAATCTCCGTCTCCTGGGCGGCGCGCGACTCTTGCCGCTTCATGTCCTCCAACACCAGGCGCTCGGTCAGGTTAAAGACCGTGCTGCGGCTCATCTTAAACTTGCCGGCGCTGTCCCGGACGGCGGTAGCGCTCAACAGGACCGGCAGAGTCGTGCCGTCCTTGCGAACCATCCGGAATTCCAGATCGCGCACCCAGCCCTGTTCCTTAAGTGTGGCAAAACCCACCTCGAAGGCTCTTACGTCCTCTTCCCTGATGACATCGGTGAACTTTTTCTTCTCAAGAATCTCCTCTCGCGCGTACCCCAACCAACCAAGCTCCGTCTCGTTGATTCGGATGAATACACCCTCCGGGTCCAGGGAGTGATACCCGCAGGGGGCATGGTTATAGAGGTCGCTGATTTCGTCCGCAAACTCCTGTAGCTTCTTCTCCGCCTGCTTGCGCTCGGTGATGTCCCTTTCGACCGACACGAAATGAGCGATCTCACCCTGGGTCGAAAAAATGGGAGCTATGGATGCTTCGGAGAAATAGAGCTGCCCGTCCTTTCTTCGGTTAACGAACGTGCCCCACCAGGGTTGGCCGGCGAGGATCGTGTCCCAAAGGCGGCGATAAAAATCTTGGGGGTGTACGCCAGATTTCAAGATGCGGGGTGTCTGGCCGATCACCTCCTGGGCGCTGAATCCCGTGACCTTTTCGAACGCCGCGTTGACGTATTCAATGGTACCGTTGGCGCCGGCAATGAGGATCGGATCCGGGGTCCGTTCGACGGCGCTCGAAAGCTTGCGTAATTCCTCCTCGGACTGCTTCCTCTGCGAGCTGTCCTCCCACATACCCTCATAGTGCAGCACATGGCCGTCGTTATCCCGCACCGCTCGAGCGATGTCGCGCACCCAGACAATCTTTCCGTCCCGCCGGCGGAATTGAACCTCATTAGTGTGCACCGCGCCCTCGTGCTCCATCGCGTCCTGCCACCGGTAGCGCTCTGCGGGATCCGCATAGAGGTCAGCGGCCGGCGTAGCCAAGAGGCTTTCCCGGTCGGGGTAGGCTAACATTTCGACTAGGGCACGGTTGGCCTCTAGGATCTCTCCCGTGGGGGTGCTTCGGTAGATCCCGACGGGAACTCCCTCAAACAAGCTGCGGTATCTTTCGGTGCTCTCACGGAGCGCGGTCTCCGTCTGCTTGCGGTCCGTGATGTCCCGCGCCGCCGCATAGATCAGCCCCTGTCGGGCCACGGGCAGGGCGTTCCACAAGAGCCACCTATAGGAACCGTCCTGGCAGCGATAGCGATTCTCGAAGGTCCCGAGAGGTAAGCCGGCGGCGAGTTTCTGTGCTACGGCAACCGTGAGGGCACGGTCATCGGGGTGGACAAATTCCAGATAGGGTCTGGCGAGAAGTTCCTTGCGGGAGAAGCCCAGCGTCTTTTCCCAGACAGGGTTCAGGCGCTTGAAGTAGCCATCGACTCCCGCGACGCACAACAGGTCGAGTGACAGTGCGAAGAAGTGCCGCATGTCGGGCTGAGTCGACGTCGGCTTCGGCGGGGGCGCAGAATGATCGGACTTCCTCAGGTGCGGTTTTGGCCGCTTGCTCTTGCGATTCATCACCCATTTCCCTTGTTCGAAAGACAGCTATCGAAGCTTCATTGGTGGGTCTGAGACCAAGCGTGCGTGGGCGCGGCATGATGCTGTCCTTCTGCGCCAGGGAGAATCTCGGGGGGTTCCACGAATCATAAGCAAGTCCGAGGCCCCTTTGTTGATCATCCCGATTGTATGGAGATGCGAGGCTAGGGTCAAGGACTTCCGCCAAACGGTGAATTCAGCCGGTTGGAGGGCAGAAAACGTCAAGCCAACGCGATTGAGTGTCACTGATTTAGGGGGAGAGTACAATTGACTAGCCCGTGGGCAATGGGTATAATGCGCGCAGATCAGGGAAACCCTCAAGAACCCGGTGGAACGGCGGCAAGAAAGGGAGGAGAACCCATGAAACGTCTGGCGGCTCTTGTGTTCTTCGCATTGAGTGTTGCAGTGCTCGCTCAGCAGTCCCCGGAAGCGCCCAGCGGTTTCGACAACAAGAGTAACGGCGTCGTTGATGACGCCACCCATCTAGCGGACCAGGGCGTATTTGAAGGAGTCGAGCAAGTAAAGGATGGGCTTGGACCCCTTTACAATGCGCAATCCTGCCGCGAGTGTCACCAGACTCCCACCTCCGGCGGGGGAAGTCAGGTTACGGAACTGCGCGTCGGCCATCCCGGCCCGCACGGCGGCTTCCAGAATCCCGAGATCCCGATCGCGCATGGGACCGAAATCATAACCGGGCGCTCCCTGGTGAATGACCGCGCCATTTGCCCAAATGCAGCTTTCCCGACCACGGAGATTCAGGAGCGTGTGCCCGACAGCGAGACGATCCAGGCGACTCGCCTGTCGTTCAGTCTTCTCGGTGATGGCTTCGTAGAAGCGGTTGCGGATCAGACTCTGATCGAGCTGGCGCGCGAGCAATGCCGGAAGAGCCACCAAGAGATTTGTGGGCAGGTGGTCCAGGTCCCCATCGTCGAAGCCCCCGGCCAGTTGGGTGTGGGGCGGTTTGGCTGGAAAGACCAGCACGCCAGCTTGCTGTCCTTCTCTGGCGACGCTTACCTGAACGAAATGGGCATCACCAGCAGGCTCTTTCCCACCGAGGTCACGCTACTCTGCAATACCGCGTCCGAGCCGAATGACACCCCCGGGCCCGACGGACTCGGGGACGTCGACCGCTTCGCGCGCTTCGTCCGGGCGACGAAGGCTCCCGCTCGCGACGCGGAGTTGGCCGCGACCCCGCAGGCCCTGCAAGGCGCCAAGCTGTTTGACAAGATTGGTTGCAACGTCTGCCACGTCAGCGCCCTCACCACCGCGCCCGCGGGCACAAAGATCAATGGCGGCACCTTTACCATACCCGAGGCGCTGGGGGCAAAGACCTTCCATCCTTATTCAGATTTCCTGCTCCACGACGTGGGAACCGGCGATGGCACTGTACAGGCGATGCAGGAGCACTACGGCCGGAATATGTATCAGATTTGGAAGAACCTGAATGTCAACTCCTTCGCTAGTTCGCAGAACAGAATGCGAACTGCTCCCTTGTGGGGCGTCCGCCTTCGACCCCGGTTGATGCATGACGGTGCCTCCTACACGTTTCGGGACGCCATTATGCGTCACCGGGGAGAAGCCTACCGGGACGCCCATCGCTTTGAAAGGCTGTCAAACCGCGAACAGGAGGCCCTTGTCGAGTTTCTGAAATCTCTCTGAGTACAGATTTCCATCGAGGACTTCCGCGCCTTGGGCCTGGAAGGGTTCGAGAGAACTGACACACGCTTCCAGGGCTTCAGATCGGCCGAGGGTGCAAACGATAATGCTGACCTCAGCCCATGAAATCGTCACGCTGCTGTGCCCGTTGGCAGGCTTCTGGATTCCTAACTGAGTATCGTGATTTGGCCGAGGCTCGCGCCAGCATCGGCGGGTTCCTCGAAAAGGTCTACAACCAAGAACGCCTGCACTCGGCGCTCGGCTACTTGCCCCCGGCGGAGTTCGAGCGCGGGCTGCTCGCTCAAACCCACAAGGAAGCCGCTGCGCGGCACCTCTCTCTATGAGTGTGGACCGCTGAAGGTAGAGATCCGCTCCAGCGCTGACACCGTGGGTACGTCGCCGAGGCAGTGCGGTATCTATTGCTTGACCAGTTCCACGCGGCGATTGCGGGCTCGGCCCTCCTCGGTCGCGTTGTCGGCGATCGGCTGGGAGTCCCCCAACCCAGCGGCGATCAGGCGCGCGGGCGCAACGCCATTCTTCACCAGCCAAGCGACAACCGCGGCGGCACGCTGCTGCGAGAGGGTTTGATTACCAGCTTTCGTGCCGGTCGAATCGGTATCGCCTTCGATCTTCATTTTCCAGTCGGGCTGGCCGTTCAGCAACGCAAGCACCTGGGCGAGGACTTTCTCCGACTCGGGTTTCAAGGTGGCTTTGCCGGTATCGAATTCAATTCCATAGACGGCGACGCGACCCGTCTTGTTGATCTCGGCGGTCCAGGCTTCAGCGCTGGCGGTCATCTCCTGGTTCATCTCCTGGGCCAGGACGGCGACGAAGTCATACGAGCACTCACCGGTCATTTCATGAGCAGTCACGCCGATCCACTGCGCCCCCCGGTGTGCGGTGACGTAGTGATCCGGGACGTCGTAGCCGGTGAAATCGAGGGTGTAGCCGGCAGTCCGCAATGCCTGCTCGACATTCCGCCTCACCTGCAACGCCGACTTGCCGCTGCATTGGTATGTGACCTTTTCGATCTTGCCCTCGACATGCTTCGTACGATTATCCCCGGAGGTGCTCACCGTCAGTTCGGCGGCATCGTAGTCGGACTTGCTGCAATTCGAGATGTAACAACCCGCAAGCCGCGTCAACAGCGGAGAATCCTTGCAGCCTTCACGGTCCTCCTGTGCGAACAATCCTGCCGGCGTCATTAGACATAATACGAAGGCAAGCGCCAATGTTCGGAGTGGCATGACAAACCCCCCTACGGCTATTAACCAAGATTTCCGTTCTGCCATCCTGGCCGGCCTCCATTCTACGCCCAACCGCCTCCATTGCAGCCGCCTTTTTGGGCCTTTCCATCGCGAGCGACTCCGGCAGCCCAGGGAAGGGGGACCGCTAGTTCGAGTCGCCTAGGGAGCAACTCCGCGCTAGCGGCTGTTCCCCGGAGGACAGGCTCCTGGTCCGCCGAGATCAGTTGCGCAGGGGTACCGGCGGGATCTCCCAGGTGACAGGGTCCTTTTCCGGACTTCCCAGCGCGGGCACGAGCAGTTGAAATGGCTGAACCGTTCGGGAATCTAAATCCTTTCAGCACAACACAAAGGGCGCGGTGGGCGGACGAGAAGCCAGACTATGCCTACTTCCTGTCCTCTTTAGCTCTAGGGGCTAGCAGCGCTAGTGTGGTATATAAAGAGCGCCCTTGGCTAAATTCGTGTTGCTAAAGCGTCGTGCCACATCTTACCCGCTGTTGTGGGGGCGTCGCGACGTGGGCAGAGTGCACAACACAGCCTTTTCGCCGTGCTGACTCCCTCGGAGACGATCGACGCTGGGACGCAGAACAACCGCATTAGACTTGGACCCCTTGGAAGGATCGAGCGATGCCAAACTACAACAAATTCGACGAGGCGAACGAAATCTTAAAGGCGATAGCGAGCGATCCCAACTCCGCTTCCTACGAGCGATGGGTCAACACGCTTAACGAACTCCCGCAGGACGAGAGAGAGAAGGCCACGGGGGAATTCCAGAGGATGGCGGGGAGAGAGCCCAAGTACGCCGACGCCTACCACAACTGGGGCGCGGCCCTGGCGGGGCAGAAGAAGTACCAAGAGGCCATCGAACAGTACCAGAAAGCCACAGAGATTGATCCCAACTACGCTCGCGCCTACAACAATTGGGGCGCAGCCCTGGCAGGGCAAGAAAAGTACGAGGAGGCCGTCGAACAGTACCAGAAAGCCACAGAGATTGATCCCAACTACGCTCGGGCTTACAACAACTGGGGCCTGGCCCTGGCGGAACTGGGGAGGTACGACGAGGCCACCGAGCAGTACGGAAAAGCCACGCACATCGATCCCAACTACCTCCATGCCTGCTACAACTGGGGCCTGGCCCTGGCGGAGCAGAGGAAGTACGGCGAGGCCATCGAGCAGTACCGGAATGCCACGCAGATTGATCCCAACTATGTCCATGCTTACAACAGTTGGGGTCTTGCCCTGGCAGAACAGGGGAAGTACGACGAGGCCATCGAGCAGTACCGGAAAGCCACCCAGATTGATCCCCGCTATACCCGCGCCTACCACAACTGGGGCACGGCCCTGGCGGCGCAGAAGAGGTACGACGAGGCCACCCAGCAGTACCGGAATGCCACGCAGATTGATCCCAACTACGCTCGCGCCTACCACAACTGGGGCCTCGCCCTGGCAGAACAGGAGAGGTACAGCGAGGCCGCCGAGCAGTACTGGAGGGCCACGCAGATTAATCCCAACTACGCCCTGGCTTACCACAACTGGGGCCTGGCCCTGGCGAAACAGGAGAAGTACGACGAGGCCATCGAGCAGTACCGGAATGCTACCCAGATTGATCCCAACTACGCCCTGGCTTACCACAATTGGGGCCTGGCCCGGGCGGAACAGGAGAAGTACGACGAGGCCATCGAGCAGTACCGCAAAGCCATCCAGATTGATCCCCACTACCCCCTGGCCTACCACAGTTGGGGCCTGGCCCTGGCGAAACAGGAGAAGTACGACGAGGCCATCGAGCAGTACCGGAAAGCCACGCAGATTAACCCCAGCTACGCCCTGGCCTACCACAACTGGGGTCTCGCCCTGGCGGAACAGAAGGAGTACGACGAAGCCATCGAGCAGTACCGCAAAGCCACTCACCTTGATCCCGGCTACGCGCGGGCCTACAACAACTGGGGCGCGGCCCTGGCGGAACAGGAGAGGTACGACGAGGCCATCGAACAGTACGTGAAAGCCACGCAGATAGATCCAAACTACGTCCATGCCTGCTACAACTGGGGTCTTGCCCTGGCGGAACAAAAGAAGTACGACGAGGCCACCGAGCAGTACCGAAAAGCTACGCAGATTGATCCCAACTACGTCCATGCCTACGATAACTGGGGTCTTGCGCTGGCGGAACTGAAGAAGTACGACGAAGCCATCGAGCAGTACCGGAAAGCCACCCAGATTGATCCCAACTGCGCTCAGGCCTACTACAACTGGGGCCTTGCCCTGGCGGGACAGAACAGGTACGACGAGGCCACCGAGCAGTACCGGTTTGCCACGCAGATTGATCCCAACTACGTCCATGCCTACCACGACTGGGGCCTGGCCCTGGCGGGACAGGGGAGGTACAACGAGGCCACCGAACTGTATCGGCAAGCCGCGCAGATTGATCCCAACTACGTCCATGCCTACCACCACTGCGGCCTCGCCTTGGCGGAACAGAAGAAGTATGACGAGGCCATCGAGCAGTACCGGAAAGCCGCGCAGATTGATCCCAACTACGTCCATGCCTACTACCACTGCGGCCTCGCCCTAGCGAAACAGAAGAAGTACGAAGAGGCCATCGAGCAGTACCGCAAAGCCACGCAGATTGATCCCGACTACGCCCGGGCCTACTATCACTGGGGCCTTGCCCTGGCAAAACAGAAGAAGTACGAAGAGGCCATCGAGCAGTACTGCAAAGCCACGCAGATTGACCCCAACTACGCCCTGGCTTACTACAACTGGGGCCTGGCCCTGGCGAAACAGAAGAGGCACGAGGAGGCCATTCCCCAATACGAAAAGGCCACGAACGCGGATCCGAATGGGGTGGATGCATACCTCACTTGGGGCACAACCCTGCTGAGCTTGAACCGAGACCTGGAAGCCAGCGGAAAATTCGAGCAGGCCATCCTAATCGATCCCGCGAGGAAACCCGCGCTTGCGGACCGATACTACTCCTGGGGCAACGCGCTTGCCGACCAAAACCGCATCGAGGAAGCCATCGAGAAGTATCGGGAAGCGATACGGCTGAACCGTGACCATGCCTGTTCCTGTCAAAACGTTGCCTACTATTTGGGAAGCCAGGGAAGGTTCCGGGAAGCATGGTCAGAGTGGGAACGGGCTGCCCAAGCTTACAGACGCGGCGTGCTGAAGGCCAAGGAGGACGGCGACGCTGACTATTTCCGCTATTTCGGCAGCGTGCTGAAGAAACTGGGTGAGCCGAATACCGAGGAGGTTTATCAGGAAGGGCTGAGGTTGGATCCCCATCATGCTGGCATCCTCAGCGACCTCGTCGACCTTTATTTGGAGCAAGAGGACGAGCTCGTTCTCCCGGAGGGAAAACCGGATCGAGAGGGGAGGACTATCGCCCACGCTAGGGCTCGGGAGACCTATAGGAAAGCTGAGCAGATGTTAAGGAAGGAAGAGAGCAAGACCGAGGATACCTCCACCTTGCTCCAATTGGGTCAGCTTTACCTCAGCATGGAAGAATACGATGAAGCCGAGAAACGTTTGCTTAATGCCCTCGACAGGGACAAGGAATCGGTCGATGTCTACAAAAGCCTAGGGGTTCTGTACACACGGAAAGAAAACTTTAGAAAGGCCATCGAATGCTTCCGTGAGGCGTTGCGTCGTGACCCCGACGACCTCGCGGCCAGGAGCAGTCTGGCAGAGGCTTATCTCAAGGCGCAAATCCCAGACAAGGCCGAAATCGAGTACAAAAAGGTACTCGGCATCACCGCGGTCCACGTCGAATCGGAAATAGGACTCGGGCAGGTTTACACGACTTTGGCCGAAAGCGGCACCCAAGATCTCTACGAAGAAGCGGTGCATCACTTCACTCGCGCCATCCAGATTGGTAAGGCGAGCCCGTCCTCAGCCTCGAAGAGATTGAAGCGAAAGGAATGGGCGGCGGTGTACTATTCGACGGGGTACGCCAAGGTGAAACTCTATGACGCCTCCAAGCCGCCAAGGACGAAAAGGCTTCTTCGGCAGGCCCTCCAGGACTTCGATCGCTGTCTGGAGCATGATCGCGACTATCACCAGGTGGAACGGGCTAGGCAAAGAATACTGGAGAGACTGCGTCCGTCTCTCCCGGACCGACTTTTGGAAAAAGTGGGCACCATCGCCATCCTGGCATTGTCCGCCTTCGTGTTCGTACTGACTCAAGTCAGCTTCTTCTTGAAAGGGAGTTTCGGTGATCTGCGATACTATGTCCCGACGACCTTTGGCTCACTCATCCTGATGATCGCGGGATTCTATTTGTCCAGGCTCCTGAAGTTGAAGGGGACGGGAATCGAGCTGGAAGAGAGTTCGGTCGATCAGACCCTCATCCCAGCTCCCGAAATCCTTGAATTCAGTGTCTCCATCGGGGCTGGTGGAAACCCCTCGCCTTGCAGGCGAAGAATGGGGTCGTGAAATGTCATGGCAGAAAACGCTACCCACCGAACGCACACCCGAGGTGCGATCTGAAGGTACATCCGATAGGGGTACCGGCGCAACGCGACAGACACAAGACTGGAATTTATTCCGTGAGTTCCTGAGAGAAGGCAATGAACGCGGCGCCTGGCCCATTCACAGGATTGTTTAACCACAGGCCGATGCTGCAGGCCGGCGACCGCGAGGGGGGTTGAAATCTTGCGCAAGCCGCGAACCATTGGAGGTCGGTGATTTCGGAAAGCGCGGTCTGTGTCACCCCCCGCAGACCATTACCTTCCCACCTGTCCCTCGAGCCCCGGCGGAAGCGTTTCCCAGCGCCCTGATCTTGATTTCCCGCCATAGGCCCGTGAATCCCTTCCGAATTTGGCGACTCACCGCGGTCTCGACCTCACACATGGACGCTTCACCTTACGGGGCGTTCGGTGAGCGTGGGGAATCGTCTGGACCTCGTCGATCAACCGATGATGCAGCGCGAAAAACAACAACTGCAAGCGGTTCGAGACCCCCAGTTTGTCGAAGATACTCGCCATGTGATGCTTGATAGCCTGCGTGCTGACGTCCAGTTTCTGGGCGATATCCTTCTTCGTATATCCAGCGACGATATACGCGACGACTTGCTTCTCACGTGGGGTAAGACCAAAGTCCCTCCCGCTCGCTCCGGCAGCAGATTGTTTCTCAGGCGTCACAAGGCTCCTCCTCCCGCTCGCAGGACTCACTCCTGCCAGCAGCATGCCAAATGCCGTCGGGAAGGGCACCGACCGCTCGCGCGGCACCCCTGGAGGGTCTTCCACCGTTGGAACATTTCCGCGGGCTGGCCATAGTCTTCACACACGACTTTTCGCGAACAGGGACCTCAGTTCACTCGCCGTCCCCGCGCGAACCGGTAACGTTGTATTTTCACAGCAAGGGCTGGCGGAGTGCCCCTAATGTTAGTCTGCTCCGTGCGAACCACTACACCCTTACAAAGGATTTCGCAAGGAGCCTCATCCTTGATTGCCGCCGGAAGCATGAACCGCATCTCGACCGTGGTCTTTGGGCTCAAGACAGATTCCGTTCGAAACAGAACTCCGGAACGGCTAATGTTCTCCGTCTTCCCTTCGAACCATACCACGCTGCGAGGTTCGCGATAACGGACAGGAATGTGAATGGGGAAGCGCTCGGCGCGACTCGAAGCTCTCGGTGCCCCTTCCGCCATTGGGTCGAAGTCCACTCTATTTGCGAAACCGGAAATCTCTTCGACTACCCGCCTTGCTTCCTCCCGTGAATCGGCTGCCCGACCCAAAGGAGCCCCCTCCAACAAGAGGAAAGACACAGCTTAGCAGCCCTGCCAAGCTGCCCAGCACTCTGCACGTAATAGTGCAAAAAGCGCGGCGCCAAGTCAAGAGAAATCGACCAGCAAGCCCAATATAATGTGGCTTTTCAAATTTTGCTGCCTATATGTTGGGGTAAATAAATGGCGAAAATCTGGAACTTGAAGAGGCCCGGGTCTCAGGTGCTGTACGCTCCGTATGGTCGGACACGGCGGGCGAGCGAAAGAAGGAGACTTAGCGGCAGAAAAAGGCGAGCAAAGAAAAAAGCCGCCCTCGACTTTGCGCTAATGAATCCAACCCGCCCAGTCCCCTGGAAAACCATGATGGTGGGGGCTGCCCGCCCGGGCTGAAAGTCCGCCACTCCTAATGGCGGACGGGCTGTTGTAGTGGCGGCGGAACTTGTCCCGATTCGATCGGGACCGCGCCACTCGCGGCGCGGCGATGTAAAATCGCCGCTTGGTCGACTCGGTTCGTGCTACCTCCTCGGGCAACCGGCGGCCAATCCGCGTGACGCGTCCATCGGGGGACGAAAAATCCCGCTTCCGGATTGAGCATCTGCTGGTAAATTAGCTCCCTCATGCGCTCCCGTCTCATCGCGCTTCTGGCTTTTCTGGCGACCTTCGCCGCGCTGCTTCTCCTGCACGGACCGCTGCTCCGCCTACCCTATTTCTGGGACGAAGCGGGGTACTACATCCCTGCAGCGCTGGACTTCTATCGTTCGGGGCTGTTGATTCCGAAAAGCACGCTGCCGACAGGCCACACCCCGTTGGTCATGGTGTATCTGGCGCTGGCCTGGCGGGTGTTTGGCTTTTCGCCGCCGGTCACACGCGCCGCGATGACGCTGATTGCGGCGGCGACGGTTGCGACTCTCTATGTGCTCGGCCGGCGCGTCGCCAGCCGCGAGATCGCCGCCTGGAGCGCTGTGCTCCTGGCCCTCTCGCCCCTCTTCTTCGCGCAAAGCACGCTCGCGCACCTGGACATCGCGGCCGCGCTCTTCACCACGCTGGCGGTCTTCTTTTTGCTCAGCGATCGGCTCGGGCTTTTCGTGCTGGCGGCTTCGCTGGCCGTTTTGAGCAAAGAAACCGCCGTGGTCCTGCTGCCCGTAGCGTGGCTCTACGTGTGGCGAAGGAGGCGCGGGCCCACGGCAAGGCGGTCGCCTTCCCTCACGACCTGGGTTGCGCTGGCGGCGCCGCTCGTGCCGCTGGCGGCCTGGACGCTTTACTACCACCAGGTCACGGGCTACTGGGTCGGCAACCGCGAATATCTGAGCTACAACTTGTACTCCACGCTTTCGCCCGTGCGCGTTTTCTGGTGCCTGCTGCGCCGGGCCTATGAGCTCTTTTTCGGCGGGTTCAATTGGCTGCTCAGCGTGGGCGTGCTCCTGGGGTCCTGGTGGGGGCGGAGGCACGCCAAGTTGGATCCTGCCCGCGAAGCGGAGGGGCCTCTTTGGTGGCCATTTATTCTTCTGACCGCGGGATTGGTGGCCATCTATCTGCTCCTGCTGAGCGTGGTGGGCGGAGCGATTCTTCCCCGCTACCTTCTCCCGGTTCTGCCCTTGTTCTACATCGTCGCGGTGGCCCTGGTGATGCGCTTGCCACGCTTCCCCGCCCGCCTCATCTGCGCAGCAGCCGCCGGCTGCCTTATCTGGGCGTGGTTCATTAACCCACCTTACCCGTTTCCATTCGAGGACAACCTCGCGTACGCGGACTTTATCCGGCTGCACGAGCAGGCGGGGCACTACTTGGAAGCACAGCCAGGCCAGCCGCGGATTCTGACGGCGTGGCCGGCGACGGACGAACTTGCGCAGCCCTTCCTCGGCTACGTGCGAAGGCCACTGCGTGTCGTCCCGGTGCAGGGCCTGGCGCCGCAGGATTTTGCCGAGGTGCCGCCGGAGTCTTTCGACCTGCTCTATCTCTATTCCCGCAAGTGGGAGCCGCCCGGAAATTGGATCACACACTTTCCGGCGTGGCTGCGAGTGCAAGGGCGCTACTTCGATTATCGTCCGCAGATCGCCGCGGGGGATTTGGTCGCGCGCTACCACCTGAGACTGCTCGCGGAGTTCGAGCGCCGCGGCCAGTGGGTGCGCCTCTATTCCCGTTGAGGGTAGTCTTTCCCTCGGCCGCCTAGTTTTCGATTTGCTTTGTTGGCTGGCGACCTGGGCAGGGGAGAAGGGAGTAGGCAGCCAGCGGCCGGTGGGATTCCCGGCGGAGTCGGGATGGGTACGAAGCAGTTCGGAGAAGAACGCGTCCCCTCGCTCTCTCGCCGCAACCTCCGGACGGGATGAGGTTTGTGGTCGTTTCGCCAACGGATTCCTAGGTGTCCCTGATTTTGGTGGTTTCGCACGCGCGGGTAGTTGTGCAATTTGAACTTAAGGCGGTTTAGCTTGGCAAGAGGATTGCACCAAGTCATTGTTCCCCAGTGTAAACTTGTGACGATCTTACGACGGACGGAGCGAAGAATATGGCCAACGAAAATCGAGCAAATATGATCGAAGGTCTGTTGCGCATGCCGGATGACGAATTAATCCGCTGGACTCTCTCGGGAGAACACCCTGAAGGCTACATAGCTGAGCTTGGCCGATTGGTGATTGACTTAAGGTGTTCGACACAGACCCTCAAGGTGACAGTGATATGGCCCGAGCTACGAAGAACCTGGCCATCGCCACGTGGGCTGTAGCTCTGATAACTCTGGTCACACAGGCCGCGCTGATTGTGATGTTCCTGAGGCATTGATGAGAAAGGCCCGCTGTCAGACGGGCCTATGAAGACTATCGGGGTCAACCCAGAGCTGACTCAGGAGTGTGCCCGATGCTACGCCTCGATCACCAAGTTAGGGGTAGGGCTTGCCCTACCCTTCTTGGTTCGGCGGCAATGTGCACAAAGGGGACGGCAAGCCGTCCCCCTACTGCGAAAGGCCTTGCGGACATCGGGGTCCAGGAGAACGAGATTTGTTCCCGCGGACAATGCCATCGTTGCGCGGATTACCCGACTATTCCGTCGTATTCAGCGTGGGGTCCGATCCAGAACCAGTAAATTCCTTCTTTGACGTCAGTTCCCAGTGCTCGGTAATGTTCGCCGATGCGCACGGACCAAAGATCGCTTAGCCTCTTGAAGTGCAGGGAAGGGTGACGCGGATCAGACTAAAGGAGGGCAAAGTTCTTGTCAGCTAGGGCTCGAACCTCGCTCGGCAACGCTTCATATAAAGTCCAAAACCGTGGGGAGGCAAGGTGACGGTATCTCATCCCCAGTATCCTACACACTTAGGCTGGTTTGGCGAATCTTTTCGATAGCCGAGCGTAAGTCAAAGCACGCGAGCTTTCCCAGCTTTGTAGTCGGCAAGAGCTTCGGTGATGAGGCCATCCAGTTTACCCGCTTTGGCGTCCGCCTCGATTTGAGCGTCCCAGACGCGTGCGTCGAACTCCACAAACCAAGCCCGAAATTTCGCAAGATCCTGCGGGGACAGGTTCTCGATTCTTTGCTCCAGTTGCTCAATTTCGCTCATGAGGCGGCTCCTCCAAAGTTGTGACCCTATTAATTCTACCCCCGTTCCCCTTTTTCGCCCAAGCCCATTATATATATCCGGTAGCGACGGTCCGTCCCGTGCGTCGGCTGACTGGCGCAGACCTTGCCTCTCACGTCTTCGGTTTTTCGTTCTGGAGATTCTTCCTGGTATGAGCCGTGGACCTTACCAACCGGTCCGCGATGGTCGCTGAAGCAAGTTGAAAACGCGGACTTCAAACTGGGGCATCAGACCTCAGGTGCCATTCGAACTGTAATCTCTGCGCTCGTAGCTTCCCACTTTGCGCAACTCGATCACCAAGCGTAAGGCGTCGTAAGAGTAGGGGTAGGGCTTGCCCTACCCTTCTTGGTTCGGCGGCAATGTACACGGAGGGGGCGGCAAGCCGTCCCCCTACTGCGAAAGGCCTTGCGGACATCGGGGTCCAAGAGAACGAGATTTGTACCCGCGTGGTAGCGCAGCGCGGCCTTCGGCCGGAACCAAACACGACGTGGGGTCTTGTAGGGCCGGGGCTTGCCCCGGCCTAGGCCACCCCGAGGGGGAGCCCTACACACTTGCCGGCTTCACGCCCGGAGCCGTTGACAGGGCAAGGGCCTGTGCTATACTGGGATTGCTCGGGTCTGAGGAGGCTCGGGCACCTTCCAGGTGGGACTCGGGGTTTTCCATCGCGGGCTCGTTTTCGCAGCACCAACCCTGCCGTCCGCATTTCACCTTCCTCATCAGCCTTTGAGGCGCCGTGGAAGCCACTACCTGCAAAAAAGAACTGGTTATTGAGATTCCCGTGGACGTCGTCGAGCGCGAGGCGGATTCGGTGGCTGCGCAATTTGCCAAACGTGTGCGCATCCCCGGTTTTCGTCCCGGCCACGCCCCGGCCTCGCTGGTGCGCCAGCATTTTCGTGACGACATTCGCAGTGAGATCGTCCAGACTCTGCTCCCACGCTTCTTTGAAACGGCGGTGAAGGAGCAGAAGTGGGAGATCGTGAGCCAGCCACGGTTCGAAGATTTGAAGTTTGTGGACGCCCAGCCGCTCACCTGCAAAGCCACTTTCGAGATATACCCGGAATTTGAGTTGCAGCCGTACAAGGAACTGGAAGTCGAAGAGGAACTGGCTACCGTCACCGACGCCGACGTGGAGGGGGCCGTCCAGGAGCTGCGCGACCGCGCTGCCACCTTTGAGCTGGTCTCGGACCGACCCGCCGCGGACGACGACCATGTCACGATTAACTACCAAGGCCGGGACACAGAATCTCCTCCCCGTCAGCCCGTCGAAGTCCGGGAAGCGGTTGTGCACCTGGGGGGGAAGCACACCGTGGGCGCCTTCACGGAGAACCTGCGCGGGGTGAAAGCCGGGGACGTTCGGGAATTTGCCGCAACCTACCCGCAGGATTACCCCCAGAAATCCCTAGCGGGCAAAACCCTACGTTACCAAGCGGAGGTCCAAAGCATCAAAAAGAAAGTGGTTCCCCCCGCGGACGACGAACTCGCCAAGTCGGTCAGCGAGTTTTCGACGCTGGAGGATTTACGCACGAAGCTGCGTCAGGACCTGACGGAGCGGGCGGAGCGGCGGGTGGAGATGGCCGCCAAGCACAAGCTGGCGGAAAAGCTTTTGGAGGCGCACGAGTTCCCGGCGCCCGAAGTGCTGGTCGAAGCCCAGTTGGACCGCAAGATGGAGCGGACGCTGGCGCAACTCATCGCTCAGGGGATCGACCCGCGGGAAACACAAGTGGACTGGCGGAAAGTCCGCGAGGATGCCAGGCCCGAGGCCGAGAAAGAAGTGCGCGCGGCCCTGATCCTGAACCGGGTGGCCGACGCGGAGAAGCTCGAGTTGGCGGAAGAAGAAGTGGACGAGGTCATCCGGGAAATGGCACAGGAGCGCCACCTGACGCCGGCGGAGTTGAAGACGCGCTTGACACGCGACGGGAAGCTGGATATACTGAAGTCTACTCGCCGCAATCAAAAAGCGCTGGATTTCATATACCGCAACGCGAAAATCATTCGGAAAAACGTGTAATTTCCCGGTCCGGGTGCAAGGAGTCCGCAGACATAGGGACATGAGCAACCAGCCCAACCTGACCCTGATCCCCATGGTGGTCGAGCAGACCAACCGCGGCGAGCGCGCCTACGACATTTACTCCCGGCTCCTGCGCGACAATATCATTTTTATCGGCACGCCTATTGACGACAACGTCGCCAACCTGGTGACCGCGCAGTTGCTTTTCCTGGAAGCCGAGGATCCGGATAAGGACGTTTCCCTGTACATCAACTCCCCGGGAGGCGTGGTCACGGCAGGCATGGCAATTTACGACACCATGCAATTCATCCGCCCCGACGTGGCTACGATCTGCATCGGCCAGGCGGCCAGCATCGCCGCGTTGTTACTCGCGGCCGGCACGCCCGGCAAACGTTATGGTCTCCCCAACGCACGCGTCTTGATTCACCAACCCACCATCGGTGGACTCTCCGGACAGGCAACGGACATCGACATCCATGCCCGCGAAATTCTGCGCATTCGTGCCAGCCTGAACGAAATCATGGGCAAGCACACGAACCAGCCGATTGAAAAGATCGAGCACGACGTGGAACGTGATTTCTGGATGAGTGCCCAGCAGGCACGCGAGTATGGCATCCTCGATGAAATCATTTACAAGCACAAGTAGAGCACGGAAATGACTTTGAAACGCCCTGGTTCCGAGGAAGTGCTGCGCTGCTCCTTTTGCCAAAAGCCTCAGGATGCCGTGGCGAAATTGATTTCTTCGCCGGGTGAGCATCCGCGATCTTACATCTGCGACGAGTGCGTGGCAGTGTGCAACACCATCCTGGATGAAGACCGCGGGGACCGCCTGCCGACGGCGCAAGCTAAGCTTCCACGGCCCGCGGAGATCAAGACCTTCCTCGACCAGTACGTGGTGGGTCAGGAGAACGCCAAGAAGAAGCTCGCCGTAGCGGTTTACAACCACTACAAGCGCAACCTGCTGACACGCATCCGCAGCGATGTGGAATTGACCAAGTCGAACATCCTGCTGATTGGGCCGACGGGCACGGGAAAGACGTTGCTGGCGCAGACGCTGGCGCGCGTGCTGGAAGTGCCGTTTGCCATCGCGGACGCCACCACGCTGACGGAAGCGGGATACGTCGGCGAGGATGTCGAGAATATCGTCTTGAAGCTCCTGCAGAATGCCGGCGGCGACGTGCAGCGCGCGCAGCAGGGCATCATCTACATCGACGAGATTGACAAGATTTCGAAGAAAGACGAAAACCCCTCCATCACCCGCGACGTTTCGGGCGAAGGTGTGCAGCAGGCGCTGCTCAAAATCCTGGAAGGCACCGTGGCGAGCGTTCCGCCGCAGGGTGGCCGCAAACACCCCCACCAGGAATGCACGCCTGTGGATACCACGAATATCCTGTTCATTTGCGGCGGGGCTTTCGTGGGACTGGAGAAGGTCATCGAACACCGCATGGGCAAGAGGACCATGGGTTTCCACGCCGAGACTCCCACCGCGCCGGCGATCCCCGGGCGCCGCGATATCGAGGTTTTGGAGCAAGTGCAGCCGACCGACCTCATCCGCTACGGACTGATTCCGGAATTTGTGGGCCGCTTGCCGGTGGTGAGCGTGCTCAGTGACTTGGACCAGGGAGCGCTCGTGGAAATCCTGACGCAACCCAAGAATGCCCTGATCCGTCAATACCAAAGACTCTTCGAATTCGAAAACGTCAAATTGCGCTTCACGGAGGAGAGCCTTCGCAAGATTGCCGCCCAGGCACTCGAAAGGAAGGTGGGCGCTCGCGGGCTGCGCATGATCCTGGAGGACCTGATGCTGGACTTGATGTATCACCTCCCCAGCCAGCGCAAAACCCGGGAGTTCGTCGTGACCGAGGAGATGGTCAAGAACCACGAAATCAACTTCAGTTCCGCCTTCCTCGAGAAGGCAGGTTAATGGATTCCCTTATGTTTTCCGGTCGTGAGAAGAACGAAACCCGTACGTTGCCCATGATGCCCATTCGCGATGTGGTCATCTTCCCGTACATGATGACCCCTTTCGTGGTGGGGCGCGAGAGCTCCATCCGAGCCCTGGAGGAGGCGCTGGCCGGCGACAAGAAGATCTTTCTCGCCACGCAGCACGACGCCGCCGTGGACGATCCCAAACCGAACGAGATCTATCAGGTGGGGACCCTCGCCAATATCGTGCAGAGCCTGAAACTGCCTGACGGCAACATCAAGGTCCTGGTGGAAGGCGTGGAGCGCGGGAAGGTTCAGAAGATTTCGAACGAGGAAGGTTATTTCCGCGTCAACGTACAAACCCGGCAGTTTCGCCCGGTCACCACACCCAGCCTGGAACAACTGGTGCAGCGCGCCACGGCGCTCTTCGAGCAGTACGTCAAGCTCTCCCAGAGCCTCAATTACGAGACCATGATCGCGGCAGTGAAAGTGGATGAAATCGGCAAGTTTACGGACACTATCGCCGCCAATCTGAACGTCAGCATCGAGGAAAAACAGGAGCTGCTCGAGATCTTCGACCCGGTGGACCGCCTGACGCGCCTGGCCGACATCCTGGAAATCGAGATCGAGAAACTGAACGTGGACCGCACCATCCAAGGGCGCGTCAAGCGCCAGATGGAGCGCGCCCAGCGCGAGTATTACCTCAACGAGAAGATCAAGGCCATCCAGAAGGAGTTGGGCCGGAACGAGAAGAACGAAATCGATGAGCTCAAGAAGAAGATTGAGTCCGCGGGCATGACCAAAGATGCGCTCGACCACGCCACGGCCGAGCTGAAGCGCCTGGAGATGATGCCTCCCATGTCGGCGGAATCCACCGTCTCGCGCAATTACCTCGACTGGCTGCTGGCCGTGCCCTGGAAGAAGAAATCCAAGGAAATCCGCGATATCACCCGCGCCCAGAAGGTGCTGGAAGAAGACCACTACGGGCTGGAGAAGATCAAGGAGCGGATCCTGGAATTCCTGGCCGTGCGACAACTCGTCAAGAATCCCCGCGGGTCGATCCTCTGTTTCGTCGGGCCTCCGGGTGTCGGCAAAACCTCCCTTGGCAGGTCAATTGCACGAGCGACTGGCCGTAAGTTCGTCCGGCTCTCCTTGGGTGGCGTTCGGGACGAGGCAGAAATCCGCGGCCACCGGCGTACCTACATCGGCGCCCTGCCCGGCCAGATCATCCAAATGATGAAGAAGTCGGGCACGGTAAACCCGGTTTTCCTGCTGGACGAAGTGGATAAGATGAGCATGGATTTCCGTGGCGATCCCTCCGCCGCACTGCTGGAGGTCCTTGATCCAGAGCAGAATAACACCTTCATGGACCATTACTTAGACGTAGAGTACGATCTCTCGAAGGTGTTCTTCATCACCACGGCCAATGTCGTCCACACCATCCCCCAGCCGCTCCAGGACCGCATGGAAATCCTCCGGCTGGAAGGCTATACGGAGCCGGAGAAACTTGAAATCGCCAAGCGCTTCCTGGTGAAGAAGCAGCGTGATGCTGCCGGCTTGAAGGCGGAAAATCTCACCCTGACGGACGACGGGATTATCCACATCATCCGCCATTACACCCGGGAGGCGGGAGTTCGCAACCTGGAACGCGAAATCGCCAACATCAGCCGCAAAGTGGCTCGCAAGGTCGTCAAGGAAGGTCGCAATTTTCAGGTCAAGGTCGGGCCAGATGACGTCAAAGAATACCTGGGAGTCATTAAGTTCCGGGACACAAAGGCCGAAGAGAAGAATGAGGTGGGCTTGGCCACGGGCTTGGCCTGGACGGAAGTGGGCGGGCAGATCCTGAACATTGAAGCGACCCTCATGCAAGGGAAAGGCAAATTGCTGCTGACCGGTAAACTGGGCGACGTGATGCAGGAGTCAGCCCAAGCCGCCATGAGCTACGTGCGGTCCCGAGCTTCCCTGCTGGGATTGGACCCCGATTTCTATCGTCACCTCGATGTTCACATTCACATCCCGGAAGGTGCGATCCCGAAAGACGGCCCTTCGGCGGGCATCACGCTGGGGACGGCGCTGGTCAGCGCGCTGACCAAAATCGCCGTGCGGCGGGACGTGGCGATGACGGGCGAGATCACCCTGCGCGGCAAGGTTCTGCCCATCGGAGGGGTGAAGGAGAAGCTCCTGGCGGCGCACCGGGCGGGCAATCGGACAGTCATCCTGCCCCGCGACAACGAGAAGGATTTGACGGACATTCCCGTGAATATCCAGCAGGAGCTGACCATCCGCTTCGTGGAGAGTATGGACGAAGTGCTGGAGGTTGCGCTGGAAAACAAGCTCACACCTCGGCCCATTCTCGTGGGGGCCGCAGGAACGCCGTCCGGGATGGAATCCCCGTCTCAAGACTTGGGCCGGGAACCCATGACCAACTAGTGCCGTTCCAACTTGTTGGGACGAAACGCCGATTGAAGGCGGGGACAAGCTTCCTGGGGGTCGTCCCTCTGGAATCGTCCTCCAGAAGTTGGAACGGCACTAGACGTTCAAACGGATCATTGCTCGTTAACGGAGGATTTGAAACCAATCAGAGCAGAGGTGCATCCAAGCAATCGGATAACAGGCCCCCAGGTCTCGTCAAAGGGCGCAAGTTTTCAACCTCTGACCGCCAAGTTTGCAAAGCTTCGCAATTACGTACGACGCTTCATACCGCACCTTGTACCGCCGCTTAGGTGACTCGAGTAATCCATCACGCCTGGCAGTCGATTCCGCGAGTGACTTGGCCATGGAACCCGAACAACTAACGGCGCGGTCTAGCGACCGGAAACTTCAACCATTCTGAGAGAAAAGCTATGCCTGCAAAGAGACAAGAAGTTAAGACCGAAGAAATCCAGGAAGAAAAGAGCGAGGAACTGAAAGAAGGTGAAGTCCTCGATATCGGCAAGCTCAAGGAGATGAACATCACCACGCTGACCCAGGTTGCCAAAGACCTGGCCGTGGTGGGAGCCACCGGCCTGCGCAAACAGGAGCTGATCTTCAAGATTCTCCAGGCGCAGACCGAGAAGAACGGCCTGATCTTCTCGGAGGGTGTGCTCGAGTGCCTGCCCGACGGTTTCGGATTCCTCCGCGCTCCGGACTACAACTACCTGCCGGGCCCGGACGACATCTACGTCTCGCCTTCGCAGATCCGCAAGTTCGACCTGCGCACCGGCGACACGATCTCGGGGCAGATCCGTCCGCCCAAGGAGGGCGAACGCTACTTCGCGCTCATCAAGGTCGAGGCCATCAACTTTGAGCCGCCCGACGAGGCGCGCAACAAGATCTTCTTTGACAACCTCACGCCCCTCTATCCCCAGCAGCGCATCCACCTCGAGACGATCAAAGACAACATCTCGGCGCGCGTTCTCGATCTGCTCACGCCCGTCGGCAAAGGCCAGCGCGGCCTCATCGTCTCACCGCCGCGCACCGGCAAGACCATGCTGCTGCAATGCATCGCCAACTCCGTGACCACCAACCACCCCGAGATCACCCTCATCGTGCTGCTCATCGACGAGCGGCCCGAGGAAGTCACCGACATGCAGCGCACCGTGAAGGGCGAGGTCATCAGCTCGACCTTTGACGAGCCTGCCGCCCGGCACGTCCAGGTGGCGGAAATGGTCCTCGAAAAGGCCAAACGGCTGGTCGAGCACAAGCGCGACGTGGTGATCCTGCTCGACTCCATCACCCGGCTGGCGCGCGCCTATAACACCGTGGTCCCGCCTTCCGGCAAGGTGCTCTCGGGCGGCGTCGACTCCAACGCCTTGCAGCGCCCCAAGCGCTTCTTCGGCGCGGCGCGCAATATCGAGGAAGGTGGCAGCCTCACGATTATCGCCACCGCCCTCATCGACACCGGCAGCCGCATGGACGACGTGATCTTCGAAGAGTTCAAAGGCACCGGTAACATGGAAATCAACCTCGACCGCAAGCTCGTCGACAAGCGCGTTTTCCCGGCCATCGACCTCAATAAGTCCGGCACCCGCAAGGAAGAACTGCTCGTGCCCCGCGATGAGTTGAACCGCATTTGGGTCCTGCGCAAAGTCCTGAACCCGCTCTCGCCGGTGGAATCGATGGAACTCATCATCGACAAACTCGCCAAGAGCAAGTCCAACTCCGAGTTCCTCTCCTCCATGAGCAACGGCGGGGGCACCGGCGGGCGGTAAGAAAATCCGGGATTAGGGATTCGGGATCAGGGATTCGGGGTTAGGGGCTCTGCCCCCACGAATTTGGAATCGACGCTCTGAAATCTGCAATCGGCCACTCGGGTCTGCAATCTGCGATCTCTGCCCCGGAATCGGTGCTCTCGAATCCAAAACCTGCGATCTGAAATTTGGAATCCGTGATCTGAGTTTATCCGGATTTCTCGCCACGGAGGGGAAGAGCGCCGCGGCGCCCCGTTCTTGCGGTCTGCGGTCCTTCTTTAGGAAGATCCGCCCCGATGCATCGGGGCGCTACACTTGCTAATCAGCACAGTGATATGAGGACCGAAGAAGCGGGTAGCGGAGAGTTAGGCGCGCAGCGACTTACTCTGTGGTTCCGAACATGATAAACGCCGACCTGTTTAACAACACACGACGACCGAAGCCGCAGAGTAATCCCGCTCGGAGCGGGATTACTCTGCGCTACCTGCGGCTAATTCCAGGGACGAATTGAGCGCGGCCACTCGCGATCACTCGCTAAGTCAGTTCAATGGTTGCGGCTTGGACATAAATGCATTCTTCCCAGGTTGCACTTTGCAGCCGCGCTCATCGAAAAGACGTGCAATCCTTCTATGGCCTTCAGAAGAGTATAGGTATCTGGAGGCAGTCGCCATTATCAAATCGTTTATCTCTTTTACTCTCCCCTCTTCCGCAATGCGACCCCCGGCTTGAATCCCTCGTCTCATCCTGAGGCACGCTCTCTTGTTCAGCGGGAAGTACACCTCCACATCCGGCCACCCAAAACCCATACCGAGTGTAGCCTGCCCCTTCGCATCAGGCCGGATAGTGTAAACCGGAGAATCCGAAGTCAGGAAGAACCTTCCCTCCGGGGCGTGAAATACCTGCATCCCGTAGGTTTCCAACTCTCTAATGGCACTGAGGGCGGTGACGAACATTGCTGTAAGATTGAATGCCATTGATTTCTGGACAAGCTCGTAGTCGCCTTTGAGAATAAATTGGCGCAACTCCTCGGCTTCGACCGTCAGAGATTTTCCTGTCGACCTTTCAACGTCTGCACACAATTGATGGAACTTCTGCTCGTCTTGGGCAAGCTGGAGCTGTGTTTCCCTGGTGAGCTGCGCTGCGATCCTGTCAAGATTCTCCCTCCAACTCGGTACTCGCGCAAACATGAAACCGACAAAGATGACCAAATGACCCGCATTCTCCGGTGTAAGCACATACTTTGGGTTTGCGAGCTTTCGAATAATAGGCGCAACTCGGGATTCGATTTCCTCTAATTTATTCTCGGCGGTTTCGTCTCGATCTCCTTTTTCGGTGTGGGAGTAGTAGTCGGGCCGATGCGCCTCTAGCCTCGGTTTTGATGCTCTGATCGGCTTGAACCTTTCACATACCCAGAGAACGCCCTCCTTATCAGTGAAGCCCTTCAGATAGAACTTCGGAATGTAATGTTGGTCTTTAGCTTCGGGAAGTTGTTGGCTGGCCATCATGGTGCCTTAGCGAGTCAAGCCGAATTGATCAGGGCAGCGTGCTTTGAATAGTTGCTGTGATAGGATAACAAAGATTTCGCTGGCATTGGAGCAGGTAGATTTCCTCATGAAATTCAAGAGCGGGGTAGCGCAGAGTTAGGCGCGCAGCGACTTACTCTGCGGTTCCGAACATGATAAACGTCGACCTGTTTAACAACACACGACGACCAAAGCCACAGAGTAATCCCGCTCGGAGCGGGATAACTCTGCGCTACCTGCTGCTCCAAGGCGGTTGGATTATGCTCTTGACCCGACAGCGAGGCTAGACGGAAAATGAGTTAGTGGTTCCCCCACTACGAGTTCGGGAACAGAGGTGAGCGATGAAAGGTCCCATATGCGAAGAATCCCCGGAGGTATTCCGAAAAGAGTGGGCACTCAGAGACTTGCGTGGGGCTGCCGCGAGTTGTGTTCGGAGAACGAAAAGTTGCTCTGTTAAGCAAGTGCTTGGAATGGAAAGACGCTCTAGGAGTTACGGACTATCAAGAGAGCAGACTCACGCCGCGATTCATGAGGGCATGGCTGGGGTTCCAAACCCCAACCCTGGAAAAGTCAGAGCGTTAAGGAAGCAGCTCGCAGAATAGAAAAGCCCCGATGCCAGTCGGGGCTTTTTCAAACCGTTGGGCTCGACACCCAACCGGTAAGAGATATGCGTGTCGAGCGCAAGCTGAAACTGGCTCCCCATGTCTTATTTCCGTCTGGTTACCACGAGAGCATTCGCAGAGACAAAGTCGTTCTGGAACGTCCATAGGATTTGGGCGCTTGTCTCGGTTCCTGCTAGCGGCTTTCTCTTGAGAGTGCTTGTTAGGGGCAGAAGCCAAATGGGAGGCTGGCAAGAGGTTATTCTCTTCGTCGTTTTCGGCTTCATTGTTTCCTGGGTGGGAAGTTATTGCATAAACCTGGTGCGGGTTCCAGGCATGGTCCACCGGGAACAGAACCGCAGCATACAAGCCAAGAATGCAGAAATTGAGCGAAGGACCAAGGAGCTTCAGGGCTTGAAAGCTAAGGTATCGACGATTCCTTTTTCCTTCCAAGCCGAGATAGACAGAATCAATCCACCGATTTCCGTGTGGGCCAGCGACACGTTGATAGGCGGCGGTCCAGATCGTCAACCCATCGAGGTTCCTCGGGTCGTTTTGACGGTATGGAAGAAGCCGCAGTCGCAAGACTTGGAGGTTACGATCACCAATTGTCGCCTTGGGAACCTGCGAATTCCTGCGTCCCAACCTGATTTTTCGGTCCGCCGGATCATTAAAGGCGAAGACGCGGTAGATGTCACTGAGGAGCTGGTGAGGTTTGTTGCTGGTGACCCCATTAACCGACAGAGGCTCCTGAGATTCTCTCAGGACGTGAAAGTTGTGCTCGGCTATGAAGTCCTTTCCACGCCAAGCGAAGCCAGCACTTGTTTCCGAATGAACGGGAAGCTCAACGCAGGTAGATTGCAGCTGGAGATTGAGCAGCTACCAAATCCTTCGAGCTCCATTACCGGGTGAGGTCGATAGCGGGTAGCGCAGAGTTGGGCGCGCAGCGATTTACTCTGCGGTTCCGAACATGATAAACGTCGACCTGTTTAACCACACACGACGACCAAAGCCGCAGAGTATTCTCGCTCGAAGCGGGATTACTCTGCGCTACCTGCTTTGAAACCTGAAGTGTTAATATTCTGATTTGGCGGCAGTTATGGCTGCTAACTAAGGAATGGCATATGGTCGATACTGGGGGAAGGTGGTGGAAGAATCCGCCACCTTGGTTGCCGTGGATTGTGGCTGCGCTGACGCTCGTAGCTGCAATATTTCAGGTGATTGGTCCCATTAAGCCAGAGCGACTGAGCAAATTCCCTGACTTTGTTGATTTGGTGTTTCGTTTTCTTCTCAAATATAGTATTTACATCGCCCTTGGATTTGCGTTTCTGCTTGTTTATTGGATGCGCCGTTACGTTTTTCGAGCATTGGTTTGGGCAAAGGAATGGCTTTATCTTCGGCCGCTTGTTTTTCTTCTCAGGCCAGCCGTTCAAAGGATAGTAGAGAGATCGGGGCTCCCTGTTGTGTCGCAAGTCACATTCGCCGGTGGAGGGATGCCAATCGACAAAGCATCCGTCTCGGCAATGACCATTGAGGGGAGTGTCCCTGGCTGGAAAATTGTTGGCAACTGGGAGGTTCAGGAGAAGGAAATAGAGAACTGGGAATTTGGACTTGACTGGATACGCGGCAAGAACTCTGGGACTGTGCTGTGGCAAGAACATCTTCCAAATACAGGGAGAATCAGATTTGAGGCGCGTCTGGTCGAGGACCTCGGCAGCGATGAAATTGATGTGCTGGTCGGCGATTCAATGGCGCTTTACTATTCAGCAGGCGTTCGCCTCGACCATATGACCGACGACCTCACCAGGGACCGCAATAAGAACATGGTGGCGTGGCCGAAACCGCAACTAGGGCAATGGTATAGATACATCGTCGCGAAAACGAATGACAAATGCATACTGATGATTGATGGACAGCGCGTCATGGACATCCCGTGGGATCGTGGAAAAACAAGTTTCAGAGGTAGGATAGGGTTTGCGCATTGGCATAATCGAATCGAATTCAGAAACGTGCATATTGAGAAGCTTCCCTGAGTTCGAATATTGCCGCCCGCCCTCTCTCGTCAAAGCTGGTTCGAAGACGGAGAAGTAACAAAGGAAGAGACAGCTTGTAGCCACGGTCAGCGCCTCGCTGACCGTGGGTTCTTGTCCGTGGGAAGAGCGGGTAGCGCAGAGTTGGTCTTCAACTCTGCGGCTCTAACCGTCGGGGATCGAAAAGCCGCAGACTTACACACCAAGCAGGTGGCGCAGAGTGAGGCGCGGCAGCGTGTTACTCTGCGGCCCTTGGTTGCGGTTCGTCGCCACGCCAGTGCCTCAAACCTCGTACAATAGTGAATATTGGACAACTACGAAACTCCCTAAAGCATATAAGCCGCAGAGTTTGAAATACCCAAACTCTGCGCTGCCCGCTCGCGCCAAATCAGTACCCTAGCTGTGGAGCAACCCCCGGGGGTACGGAATCACAGAAGTCGTTCGGGCGGGCCTTGACGCCTCCGACACAGGGATATAGACTCCCGCCGGTGCACCTGCGAGCGATCCTGATTCTCGGGATGATAGGGCTAGCTGCCGGGGTATGGTGGGCAGCTTGGACTATTGTGCGCACCAACTGGAGGGCCAAGCGCGAGTGGCACCGCGTTATCGGCAAGGTCACCACCGTGGCCAATCCCCTGCGTCCGATTGTCAAGGTGGAACAGGGCATTGAGTTCACTCCTCCCATCGTTCAAACTGATGGGCCTTCCCCCTACGAGCCGGACGAACGCGTTCTGGACTTGGAGAGCGACGAGGGCTTGCGGTGGGGCCCCAAGCGCATCGTTTTCCTCATCAATCCTGTTACCAAGCAGGCTCGCGTTGCCCGCGCCGTGACCATCTCCCCATTCCTGCTGGCGCTGTGGGGGGCGGTGTATCTGGCCCTCGTCGGGGGCTTCTACTGGGTGACAAATCCCTCACCGCCGCCCGGAGAATGGACCGCGTCCGATGCCAGAAGAGTGCGCACGGACCTGCCTGAAGACCTCTTTACGCAGTCGTCCAGTGAGTGGAACTATTACCAGACTCCGCCCTGGACCGAGCCAGCCCTCCTCTCCGCGAAGATGGCCACCTGGAGCTGGTTCCAGTTTCTGCTGGAGGCCGCGATTGGATTGTTTTGTGTGGTCATGTTCTGGACTGGCCGGTCCAGCCTGGGGGCGCGCGCGGGATACGGCTCCATAGCTCTGTTCGTGGTGGGGGTGCTCAGCTTCTACGCTCTCGACAAGGCGACCTATCGGATTGAAGCCGATTCCACGGGCTTGCGCGAATGTTCCGCCGCAGGCTGGAAGCTCACTCCGTGGCGGGCACTGCGCGGCGCCGTGGACGAGACGGTCTACTACCTCGCTCGCCGGCAGCGGGGCGGGAGCACTCCGATGCTGGATCACGTCACCCACCGCGTGTACTTTACCGATGACCAGCAAAGCGAGGTAGTTAGTATCGGGGACGACCTGATACCCGACCAGGCCAATGCCTTGCTGGATCACGTGCTTAGCCGCACGCACCTGCAGCCGGAAAAGCGCGAGATTGAGCGGTTAATGCTTACCTACCGGCGGTGACCCAGTCGTCGCCCGCCGTGCCCCGCGTAGATGCCGAACTGCCTGAGATGATGGGTGTCGTCCGCAAAAAGAAAACTCGTCGTTTAACAGTTTGCTGAAAAAGTCTGATTTTTTGCTTTACTAAGCATATTAATTCGGGTATAACTCGTATTGCTTATTCTAAATGGAATACGAGGAGAAATCCCATGCGTGGTGAAGACCTTCAGCAAAGTGCTTTGTTTAGTTACCTTTCTCCCGAGCAGCGGGTCCCTAAGGATCATCCTTTGCGGAAGCTGCTCCCCCGGGTCGATGCCGCTTTGGC
>JAIQEZ010000162.1 GCA_020073545.1 Terriglobia bacterium
GTCTCGACCAAGGCTGCGGAAGAAAGGAGCCGAGCCATGAACATTATCGGATGTGATTTGCATACGCGCTACCAGGTTGTGGCCTGGGTGGACGAGGAGACCGGTGAGATCCTGACGCTCCGGTTGGAACACGAAAACGGAGAAGCCCGGGCGTTCTACGCGGGTTGGGCCCCGGGCCTCCCCGCACGCGGCGGAGAGTTTGAACGAGGAATCCTGGTCGTCAAGACCGCATAGATGAGTGGTGGCACCAACGTTCCACCGCAGGATTCAAGAGGCGAGCCTTGGTCGGGATCAGCCGAAGAGAATCCTCTAAGGACGAAGCCCTGGAAAAAGCCCCAGGGCTTCGTCCCCACGGTGAGTTTGAGCGAGCCGGAGCGGCGTGTCCCTTGACAAAGCCGGCGCCGTTATAGACGCGCTACGCTTGCTGTCAACAAAACGATGCGACGGGTCGTACTTCGAAAAAGTGGCTCCCGCCTGCAAATGACGCTGAGAGCATTCATACTTTCCTCATGAGCCTCAAGAATGCGGCACTTCTGGCATTGATCGGGATAATCCTGCTAACGGTTTTAGTGGTGGCAAGTTTCGTTTCCACCGTTATGGGGGTTATGCGTGATGTGATTCCGGCGATGGCGCTGTTGACGTCGCTGGTTCATGTGTTCGCGAGCCTCAGTGCGTTGGTGTTCCTCTACGTCTTCTACCGAGCGCAAACCTGATACTCGAAGAGTGCGACCTCAAGCGGGTAGATTCTCTCTTGAATTTCAAGATGGCATACACCCTTTGCTGTAAAGGTTCCGTACAGGCGATGATGGGTGGGTTCTGGTCAAAGGAGAAAGCCCACGGCAGGCTGATTTCCACCGTGGGCTCTTGGGAATTCCGCAAACAATCCGGGTCTTAACGTCTTGGCTCGTTCTTACCGTCTGCTGAAACGGTGCCAACCACCACCGCGACCGACAAACGCACGGCCTCCCACAAAACCTCCCCGAAAGGCACCTACGCTTACCACCGGACCCGGGTAATACGCAGGGGGGTAGTACGCCGGCCCGTAGTTGTAATAGGGATATGGGTACGCGTAATAGCCAGCCCAGTAGGGCTCTGGGGCATAGGAGAAGCCAAATCCAAAGCTAGACCGGCCGTAACCGTAGCCACCACGGTAACCTGAAAATCCACCTTCAAACCTTCCGCGGGCGGTCTGTCCGGAGAATCGGCCACTATATCCTCGTCCGCTGTAGCTGAAGCCGCCGCCGCCGTAGCTGTGTCCGCCCGAACCTCCAGCGAAGTGTCCACCGCCGGAACCGTGACCGCTCCGCCCCTGGGCAAAGCCAGTTGTGGCCAGCGCTAACCCGATCACCATCACCATCATTGACTTTTTCATGCCATCCTCCTGCCCCCCACAAACTCGCGCCGCCCTTTTTGAGGGAGCAACCAGTGGCCTATGTAAGCAATTGATGCGCCAGTTCTAATCGGGCGTAACTTATTGACAAATAAAGGAAAGTAGGCAGGCGCCACCGGCCAAATTCCACCATATTCGGTGGTGGTTTTGGGCCGGTGCACGAACTCGGGCAGTCGCATCCCCGTTAAGGCAACATCAGGTGCATCAACTCCTGCGGGTGTCAATCCCACCACCTCGAAGTATGCCAAAGGACTCCCCTGAATTCGGTTAAGAGGTTATTTCCGGCGAAAGAGTAAACTTGAAAAACCAGCACAACGAGAGGAGCTCCTAATTAGGGCCCTTCCCTGACTTGTCGGTCTGCAACTTGTGTGGGAGTGCGTCGGCCTCGACCTTGGACTTGCACATTTCGCAGATGCGCTGCCTGGAAGGTTTGCCACACAGCATGCAAACCGAACTACGTCGAGCTTCCGATCGCTTCACGATGCCTCCTTTAGCCGGAATTTCCATTATGGACTCCGGCCCGACCGACAACATGCGCCTGACCACCCCTGAATGCAATCGTTCGGTCAAGTTTACGGGGTCGGCGCCTCAGCGATCACGGAAGGCTCTCGTCTTACCCCTTCGGAAGGTTCCGAGGCCGTAAACTGCCGCCTTTCCAACCCATGATTTCGACACCTCTCTCACCGCGTCTATCTCGCCGCCGAATTCCCCCTCCGGCCAGCACTTTCGCCTAGCCCGCTGGCGAGGGTAGCGCTGCGATCCTGCCCAGCATGGCTCCAACCAACCGCCGCGTCAGATGACCCTCCGCCAGAGGCAACCAGTAATAGCGGGCGTGCTTGATCAGTCGTCCGCCGGTCTTCACCAGCCGTTGCTTTAGACTGGTCAACGACCAACCGTCGATCCTCCCGGGAAGCACCAGCCGTTGCCACAGGTTCCCCAGGTTGTAGGCGATCACGCTCAGCCGCAGCCGCACCTCGTTGGATCGAAACCGGTGGCAGCTCAGCCGCGTCATCCTCACCGTCTGCTTGCCTTCCGTGATCGTCGCCGCGGCGACCTCCGCGGTCCCGCGCTTGTTATAGAGCCGCACCACCGCCCGGCTCGGCAGGGTCAAATTGGTCACGATGAACCCCACTCGCGGGAACAACTCCCCCGCATGATGCTCGACCTTCGCCACTGCGCGCCGCGGCGCTAGGCGGGCGGCAAGCGATAGAAAGCCAGTTGCGCGTCGCCGTGGCGGAGAAGTCGCGTGCGGTGGAGCGAGCCGTATACCTCCTCGAGCTGCACGTGCCGCAAGTGCTCGGCGACGACCAGCGAGGAAGGCAGGAGCAGCGTCCCGCGGGCAAGCTGGCGCAGCGTGTGGTGGTACTCGCGAATCTCCTGGTAGGGCGGGTCGAGGAAAACAAAGTCGAAGCACGTCCCCTGCTGCTCCAGCCGCTCGAGGCCGGTGAGGACGGCGCAGGTCAGGAGGTGAAAGCCAGAGTCAACCTGGAGCGCCGCGAGGTTCTGCCGAATGAGTTCAGCGGCAGCGCGGTGATGCTCGATGAAGACGACTTGGCGCGCCCCGCGGCTCAAGGCTTCCAGCCCCACGGCGCCCGAGCCTGCGTAAGCATCGAGGAACGTCGCACCGGCGATGCTTGGGCCGAGGACGTCAAATAAGGTCTCGCGCAACTGGTCGGACGTGGGGCGCAGGTTGCCGCCCTTCAAGGTGCGTAAGCGAAGACCGCGGTAGGTGCCGGCGATGACTCTCATGGAAAGAGGCCTTCAGCTCTCAGCGGTCAGCAATCAGCCAAAACCTTGCTCCTTGGAGCTGAGCGCTGATAGCTGATCGCTCGAGTTACGCCACTCCTGCCAGACCGTAGCGGCGCGGCCACTCGGAGCGCAAATAAGCGGCGAACGTTTCAAACTCTTCACGCGAGGGCGGGTGCGCGACGAACTCCGCCGCCTCACGCTTGGCCCACTCCAGGATTTCCTGGTCGCGCAACAGGTTGGCGATGCGAAACGCGGGAATGCCCCACTGGCGCGTGCCAAAGAATTCTCCCGGGCCGCGCAGCCTGAGGTCGATCTCTGCGATGCGAAAGCCGTCAGTAGTTTCCACCATGGTGCGCAGGCGCTCTTCCGCGACTTCGCTGCGGCGCTCGTCAGCCATAAGCAGGCAGTAAGATTGCTTGCTGCCGCGCCCGATGCGGCCGCGAAGCTGGTGAAGCTGCGAGAGACCGAAGCGGTCGCCGTGCTCGATGAGCATGAGCGTGGCGTTGGGCACGTCCACGCCGACTTCCACCACGGTCGTCGAAACCAGAATCTGCACGTCGCCCTGTTTGAAGCGCTGCATCACGCCTTCCTTCTCCTCGCTGGCCAGCCGCCCGTGCAACAGGCCGACGCGAAATTCGGGAAAGACGTTGCGCGCCAACTGCTCGTACATGCGCACGGCGGGCTTCAGATCAAGCTTGCCGCCCTCCTCGATGACCGGACAGACGACGTAGGCCTGTTCGCCGCTCCGCACCTTTTCGCGAAGGAAATCGTAAGCGCGCTGCCGATCGCGCTCTTCCAGGAGTTTCGTCACGATGGGCGTGCGATGGGGCGGCAACTCGTCGATGACGGAGAAGTCCAGGTCGCCATACAGCGTCAGCGCCAGCGTGCGCGGAATGGGCGTGGCGGTCATCACCAGGACGTCCGGACGATAGCCCTTGCGCATTAGCTCGAAACGTTGCAACACGCCGAAGCGGTGCTGCTCATCCACCACCACCAGGCCGAGGCGAGCGAAGCGCACGTCTTCCTCAATGAGCGCGTGGGTGCCGATGATGAGGTCGAGCGTGCCCTCGGCAACGCGCCGTTTCAGTTCCGCCTTCTCGGGCGCCTTGCGCGCGCTGATGAGCAGATCGACGCGGTAATCGAGCGGGCGGAACAACTCCTTGACGTAGAGGTAGTGCTGCGTGGCGAGGATTTCCGTGGGCGCCATCAGCGCCACCTGATAGCCGTTTTCGATGGCCAGGATCGCGGCCTGGATGGCCACGATGGTCTTGCCCGAACCCACGTCACCCTGCAGGAGGCGGTTCATCGGGCGCACGGAGCACATGTCGTCGACGATTTCTTTCAGCACGCGCTTCTGCGCGGCGGTGGGATGAAAGGGCAGAATCTTGCGAATGGCCTGGCGCGCGCTCTCCCGCACCTGGAACTTGATGCCCTCGAGAGATTTGGCTTTGCGGCGCCGGAGCGCCAGGCCGGCGACGACGCTGAAAAACTCTTCGAAGATCAGCCGCACCTGCGCGGGCGTGCGGAAGGAGCAGAGTTTTTCGAGGTCCTGCTCGGCGGAGGGGAAATGCGTTTGGGAGAGCGCCGTCGAGCGGTCGAGCAACTGGGTTTTGTGCAGCACCGAGGCGGGCAGGCGGTCGGGGATTTGCCCGTCCAGCGCATGGAGCGCCACCCACATCAGCCGGCGTAAGACGCGCGGGCCGAGCGAGGCGATGGATTCGTAAATGGGCACGACGCGGCCCACTTCCAGCGAGTCGCCCCCTTCCGCTTCCGCCTCGGGCAGAATTTCAAATTGCGGTTGGATGATCTGCAGATTGCCGGTGCCGAAGCGGTCGCGTTCAACCTTGCCGTAGAAGAAGACCTGCTGGCCGGAACGGAAGACTTTGTTCTTTTGCAGATAAATCGCGTTGAACCACTTGCAGCGCAACATGCCAGTGGAGTCGGTGGCGGCGAGGTCAAATATGTAAACGCCGCGGCGGGTGCGCATCAGGCCGCAAGTGAGAACGCGCGCGAATACCGTGGTGGTCTGGCCCGGGACGAGGTCGCGAATGCGCGTCAGGCGTGTGCGGTCCTCGTAACGAAACGGCGTGTAGTAGAGCAGATCTTCAAGCGTGCGAATGCCGCGCGCGGCGAAGATTTCGGCGCGCACGGGCCCGACGCCTTTCAGGTACTTCACCTCGGAAGCGGGGGTGGGTTTGGGGCTCGCCATTCTGCACCGTTTTGACTATACAAAGCGACAGAAAATGTTGCCGTTCTCTTCCAGGGCGGGTCGCCACGGCGACCGCTACAGTAAATGCTCGCTGACTTCTGCCGGTCTATATATTATAACTTGGAGACCGTTGCGGTTCGCACCTCAGTGCCGGGAGCCATTCCGGGGCCGGCGGTTCACCGCTCGGGAGGAATGCACGGCCGCAGGTTCGTGCCTCACAGTCGTCCGTCGGGCGTCGAGACCGAACTCATCTGCCGCAACCTTCGATCCCATGCGTCCTGCCCGCGCCAAATGGCTGAAGTTCCTGGTGGCGATTCTGCTCGGCAACGCCGTGTATTTCGCGGCGTCGCCGCACCTGCCGCCCGCCGCACAGCACCGCTCCTGGGAAGTGGACCTGGGAACGGTGGTGGACTTCTGGTTCTGCCTGCTGGTCTACGGCGTGATGGAACTCGGCGCCTTCCTCGGCAGCCGCAGCGGCGGTAATCATGCCCGGAAAAAGTGAACACACGGGGCGAATTCCCGGAGCTTGGGCCCACGTGCTGCGCAAGCATTCGGAGGTTTTCGGGCTCGGCCGGGAAAATCCGCGGACTTGGGTCCGGCACGGAAATTCGGAATGCCGAGGTCCATTTCGAAGAAATGCAGAAGGAAGATGGGGGCACTTCGAAACCCCTCGTAAGTCCACGTGATTCCTCGAGAGCTTATCAGAACCATAACTATTTTTCGCTTGTCAACGTAGCAGCTTTTGACTAAACTTACTTCTTACGGCTTGGATGCGTAAACTCGATAGCGTCCACGGCACAAGCACTCAGGCAGCGCTCCGTTTCCCAAGTTGACCTTGCCGTAAGCGACGTAAATCCCGGTGGGAATCACGTCGCTCACCAGAGCGGGGAAGGCAGCCCCTCAGGACAACGCGGGGGTGTGCTTCCTAAGAAAGTCCTGAGGCGAAAGATAGAGCTGAAGTCCACGGCCTTCGTTGCCGAATAAACCTAGGAGGTATACTGCAAGTGGAAATCAAAGAGCAAGTTGGTGAGACTGCCGGAAAGATTTGGCACTTGTTGGATGACAGTGGCCCGCAGACGCTGGCCCAAATCAAGAAAAAGTTCAATGGCTCAGGCGAGGTCGCGGTCTTCGCCCTGGGTTGGCTGGCTCGGGAAGACAAGGTAGACATCTCCCAGGATAAGAAAACCTATAAGGTCGCCTTGCGATAGCCAGGAAAGGTCCCAAGGGAGAAACTTCCAGGGAGTGTCGAAAACCCACTGTGGCGGGCGTGGACGTGGAAGTTGGTTGAGAACCCGGGTGACAGTGGGAGGTCGCAGCGGCGCTGCCGCGTTTTAGGGAGGGTGGCCGATGGAATCGCTGCGGCAGCGCTCAAAGCGATTTTTCCATAATAAGTGGCTCGACCGCCCCAGTGCTGCTCGGTGGGAGTGGTAGCGCACCACAGAAGAAACCGTTCATGATTTCGGACCGGATCGCGACGTACATACACCTGAGGGATCACCCATGATGGAAGGAATCTCAGCACTACTCATCCACCAGAACTCTGACACGCTGCGCGCGCTTAAGTACGTCCTGGAATGTCAAGGAGTGCGCGTGACCCAGGCCGGATCGCGCGCCCGGGCCAAGCGGATGCTCGGCGGGTTGAATCCTGTGCCCCTGGTCTTTACCGACGCGCAACTTCCTGACGGCACCTGGGCTGACATCCTGGCGCTGGCAGAGAAGGCTGCATTGCCGGTGAACGTGATCGTTGTGGCGCGGGTGGTAGACACACGATTCTACGTGGAGACCATTGAAGCCGGAGCGTTTGATTTCATTGCGCCACCCTTCAATGCCACCGACGTCGCCTATGTGGTCCGCTGTGCCGCGGACAATGTCATCGCGCGCCGCACCGCCCTGCCTCGCACCGACCCTGGCGTCGCGGAGGGCCTGTTGTCGCGGGTCCATGAACCCCGCGCACACGCGACGCCGAACTGACGTCCTCCGAGGCCAGTAGAGAGTCACGGGGACCCGTATTCTCCTGTGTGCTTCTCGCCTCCCCGAGGTCTGCGCAGAACTTCGCAGGAATTCCGACACAGACAGGTCATGGAAACAGACCGGCGAGACTGCCGCGCCGCTCGCCCACAACGCGTCACGCCGGCGCCCCGCCCGGAGCCCCAGGGCCAGAAATCTCTGCCTGGGGGGCCAGAGGATGCCGCGAGCTTCGCCGCGGGACTATTGCGGAGTCACAAGCCCGGCATAAGCCAGGAAAAAACTCCTGAGAGGCAAGTTGAAGATTCCGTCGGGATCTGGATGACGCGCCCAGGGGTTGCGGAGACTCACAGTGGCCGCTCCGGCATCATAACCCAGCACTGTGTAGCAATGCGCGTTGACGTACCAGGGTTCAGCCTCAGGAGGCAAGGCACGCCCCTGCGTGATCTCCTGATAGAAGCGGCTACCTCCGGTGCAGGCTACGATGGGCAGTTGCTGCGCGACGGCTTCCTCCATTGACGCGCCGGCCTGGGTCTCGGATTGGTTTTCCTGGAAGCGCGCGCTGCCGGCCAATGTCTTCATGACGCGGTCGGCGATGCCGCCTTGACCCACGGCTCGATACGCTCCGAAGAGTTCGCCGTTCTGCTTGATCATCTCCACCATCTTGTCGAAAAACCCACCCGACTCGAGCGTGCTGATCAGCGAGTCCTTAACGGAGTCCGGCACGCTGATGGGGCGCATCTGGTCCTTCAGGCGCGCTTCGAGCTTGGTGCGATCAACATTACCGTACTGGTCGACTTCGGCGCGGATGGCGCGATCGTATGCCAACACCAACGCGTCGTTTGAGGCGACGAGTTCCTCAGCGGGCTGCTTCAGCAACGGGAAGATGTCGCTGCTATCGACCGCTTGCAGCAGCGCCTGCCGCAAGACGCGCTGCGCATAGGCGCGAAACAGCACCGCCACCCACAGTCCGGCGGAAAGGTCGTACCCGGTCTCGCGCGTGTAGCGAAGGTCTTCCGGGTAGGCGGTTTCCTTTTTGCCGTCCCCGAACGTCACCGTGTAACTGCCATCCCCGTTTGACTGGATCATCTTGCGGATGGCGTCCTGCCGGCGCTCGGCCAGCGCGGCGATGACGGCATGAAAATAGCAGCTACCGAGCCTCCCCTGACGCACCGCTTCGGGGCTGATGCCTTTCTCGCCATAAAGATCGTCGGCCGCCCTCAGGCCTTGCAGGGGATAGATCAACGCCAGAAAGCATAGTAAAGCACTCGCGAGTTTCAGCATGGTTTGTCACCGTAGGCTGTCGTCTCACTGGGAATCTTAGACCCAGGGTACGTCGCCAAGGATACAAGGTGTCCCGAAACCCGTCAAAGGGTTTGTCAGTTGAGGGTTGGCGAAGGATTTGCTCATCAAATACCAACTGAAACATGTTTCCACGACGCACGCTGATTTTCCGGGGCGAGGGGTCTGCTCGTCACTGTTCTTACAGGGTGAGGGTCGTGCCAGCCACTCGCCGTTGTTCTTGACCAGCCCCTGACACCTGTCACCTGTAACCTATTACCTGCTCTTCCGGGGGTGAGGGCGCCGCGCTGTCATTCTGAGCGCAGCGAAGAATCTGCAGGTGTTTCTGGAACTCTTGTTCGCCATCGCATACATCAAAGGACGACGCGCAACCCGCCGGGTTGTGTGGCTAAGCTGTGACCTGCCCCCGTTTTCTGTACCAATCATAATGCGAGTTCCAGGGTAGGTTGAGCGGGTCGGGGTTTTTGTACCACTTTCAGAGTGAGTTTTCGGCCCCTTCGAGGCCCGTCAGGTCGCGCCTAGCCGCGACCTGACGGGCGAATTCGTTCGGCGTCCGCTCTCCGAGAGCCCGGTGAGGACGGCTCTCATTGTACTCCCGCCGCCGTGCCTCGATGATCTCTTTGGCCTCACTCAACGTCATGAACCAATGGGCATTCAAGCACTCTTGTCGAAAGGTCCCGTTGAACGATTCCACGTGGGCATTGTCGGTGGGCTTGCCGGGCCGGGAGAAGTCGATCCGCACGCCGTACTGATAAGCCCACAAGTCCATCGCCGGACTGGAAAATTCACTGCCCTTATCGCAGAACAACATCTTCGGCGCTCCCCGCTGCCCCTTGATCCTGTTCAAACCCCTCACCACGTCCTCTCCTTTCAAGCTCTGCCCCACCTCGATCGTCAGGCTCTCTC
>JAIQEZ010000163.1 GCA_020073545.1 Terriglobia bacterium
TCACTTACACGGCGGCTGCCTACAACTTGATGCGGATGACGAAACTGCTGGGGGCGAACGCCTGAACGCCCTCCCGAAGCGTTACGGTCCGATCCAGAAAGCCGCAAGAACCCACAGAGTAAGGTGGGCGGGAGGGGTTCCGAACCGGCGCCCCTTCGGCTCCATCGCCGACTGGAGGTGCGGATTTTTTTGTTAACTGCCATTTTTCAGCGACCTGCTAGGATCCCGACCAGTTCTGGTGACCTCCCCTTTAACCACGCGCATCGCAAGGACACCAAGGGACGGGCCGCCCGCAACCCACCCCTTTGACTCCGACTGCAGTGGACCTTGACCCCCTCCAGGTGTAAAAATGTCAGCTAGACTCGGATCTTGGGTCTGGATTTGCTTGTAGCTTGGTGTAAGTGGAGGGAGCACGCATGGGTGCTATGGTTTATTGGGTCATTTTGTCGCTCTCTATTCTTGCCCTGGGTGTGTGGGTGTTCTGGTCGGTGCGTGGGGTGCGTGCCTACGTCCGGGCGCGGGGCAAACGTCTGGTAACGTGTCCCGAGACTCACTGCGCTGCGGCGGTAGAACTGGATGCTAAGGGCGCGAGCTGGAAGGCCTTTCGGGGTGGAAACTACTTCCGCCTGCAGGATTGTTCCCGCTGGCCCGAGCGGCAGGATTGTGCCCAGGATTGCCTGCAGGAGATCGAGACCCTGGGGCAGGGGTGCCTGGTCCGCACCATCGTGGCGGGGTGGTACAGCGGCAAGACCTGCGTCTATTGCCGCAAGCCGCTGGATAAGGTCGAGGAATGGACCGGTCACATGCCGGCCCTGCTGGATCCGGATCAGAAGACCGTTATGTGGGGCGAGGTTCCGCCCGAGAAGCTGCCGGGGGTCTTCGAGAATTACAAGCCCGTCTGCTGGTCATGCCACATTGCGGAGACCTTCCGCCGCGTCCACCCGGAGCTGGTCACCGACCGCCCGCCGCGCTGGTAGGGCAGCCTGCGCGGGGACGACAGCGCGACGCGTGGCCGTGCTTGAGTGGGACGCGGATTACTCCGTAGCTTCAGGTGGTTTCAACTTCCCTCTCGCAGCGTCACAATTCCACTGCTAATTTGCCGCAGGACCTCCGACATGGAATGCCCGCGCACAGCTCCATGCAGTGATTGAACCAAGGCCTTGGCAGCCTTCTCGGCCCCTGCTGCGCCTGGAACGCCGCCCACTCATGGTGCCCTGTGGCTGCGGAATCCTCCGGGGCTCCTAAGTCTCGTTCAGCCTGCTTCAACCCATCCGCAGCGCGATTCATGCTGGACTCCAAGTCTCCCACGAATGATTCTGCCCACGGCAAGCGGCTGCTCGCAAAGGCCCGCTCAATTTTGGGAAGCAAGGTATAATGACCGTTTGCGTGTCACTATGTGGACTGTGCCTAGCCAAGCAGACCTGAGGGAGAGGATGAAACGAGCAGCCTCCGTTATTTCTGTTTTCCGCGCGATTGTGACTTTGACTCTGCTTCTTGCCGCGTGTCTCATCTTTGCGCAAAAGCGGCCGGAAGTGTCGAAGCCTGCCCCCCGGCCCGCGCCGCGGGCTGCGCAGGGAGGGGGGGTGGGACCCTCCGCGTCGCTTCAAACCTTGCGTAACATCGGCAGGGCCTATTACGAGCAGGGTAAATACGTCGAGGCCATCGGGCATTTTCAGAAGGTGGTGGCCTCCGGGAAGGCGCTGGCCACCGATCATCTGAACCTGGGGTTGGCGCTCATGCAAGCGAACAAGCTGAACGAGGCGCTGGGCGAACTGACCACTGCCAAGCAGATGGATTCCAGCCTCGTCGCCGCCGACTACAACCTGGGCATCCTTTACAAACGCGAGCTTCGCTATCCGGATGCGGAAGCGGCCCTGAAGCGTGTCATCGCCGCCGATTCCGAGGAACCCGCCGCCTGGTTCAACCTGGGGACCGTCTACTTCGCCGAAAGAAAAATGGATGAATGTCTCGACGCCCATCATCATGTCCTCGACATGGGGTTCGGCAAGGGCCAGAACTTTTACGTCGCGTCGCTGTTCCACACTTTTACGGCACTGGTGCGCATGAAGCGCCAGGACGAGGCCCAGAAAGTGCTGAAGCTGCATGAGAAGATGCGCGACAAAGTCCCAAACATCTCGCTGCAAAACCCGGCACTGGAAGGTGGCAAGTACGGCGCGATTCTGGTGCCGTCCACGCCGCCTCTGGAAGTCGCGCGTCCGGCAGGCCTCGAGAAGGTGACTTTCGCGGAGATCACCCGGAAGCTTGGCCTCACGCTGCCTGCGGCCAGTGCGTCCGCCTTCGATTCGCGCAAGCCCATCAAAGCTTCCGATTACTCGCTGGAATTCGCCAAGCAGAACCTGGTCCCGCTTTTCGGTCCCTCCATCGCCGTGGGTGACTACGACAACGATGGGCGCCCGGATCTTTATGTGGTGATACCCTCGGGCAGCAATCATCTGTTTCATAATAATGGTGACGGCACCTTCACCGATGTGACGGAGAAGGCCGGAGTGGCCGGGCCGGGCTGGAGCCTCTCCGCCACCTTCGCCGACTTTGATAACAGTAACAAAACGAGTCTGTTCGTCGTGGGCCTCGACGGCGTGAAGGTCTACCGCTACGCGGGCGAGGGCATCTTCCACGATGATACGCAAAAGGCCGGGCTGAAAGCCCAGCCCGGTGAACTGGACACGCGCGCCGTGCTGTTCGACGCCGACAACGACGGCTTCCTCGACCTCGTCGTCACGGCTTACACGGATTTGAAGAAGCCGCCCGAGAAGGATGCGTTCCTCTTTCCGAATGACTTTCCCGGCGCCACCACGCACTTCTATCGCAACAACGGCGACGGATCGTTCACGGAAATCGCTTCCTCCGCCTGCCTCTCCTCGGCCAAGGGACGCATGCGCGGAGCGGTGTTTGCCGATCTCGCGAACCACGGCTATACCGACCTTTTTCTCTTCCGCGACGACGGCCCGCCACTGGTTTTCGAGAACCGGGGAGAAGACAAGTTCTTGCTTCACCGGGACATAGGCTCGCTGTTGGCGAACACGGTGGTGCTCGACGCGCAGGTGGCCGATTTCAACCACGACGGCTACTTCGACCTGGCCCTCTGGTCGCCCCACGGCTATCACGTCGTGCTCAACCAGCGCGGCTGGAAATTCGCGCCACTGGCCCCGGCGCCCGCGCTTTCCGCGCCGGCGGGCCTTTTCGCCTTTCGTGGCGCCACGGCTGACCTGAACGGCGACAGCTTCGTGGATCTCCTGGCAGCCGACGCAAGCGGCAAGGTTCATTTCCTGGTCAACCGCGCGGGCAGATTCCGAGAAGGTGCGCTGACACTTCCTGCTGAGAATCAGGAGCCGCTGGCCTCGCTCGCGCCGGCGTGGCTGGAAAATCCCGGCAGGCTCAACCTGCTCGGCATGACCCACAGCGGCCAGTTGCGGGCTTATGAAAAAGAGGGCCCGCCCGCGCGCTGGGTGGAAGTGAAGATGAACGGCTACAAGAGCAACAGTCAGGGCATCGGCAGCGTGGTGGAATTCAAAGCGGGCAACTTTTATAACAAGGTGGTCGTCACCAGCAGCCCCATCCGGATTTTCACCGGCGACGTCGCCAAGCTCGACGTCATCCGGGTCACCTGGCCGAACGCCGTGGTGCAGAACTGGATCGACGTAGGGACCGACAAACAAATTGAGGTTCGCGAATCTGAGCGCCTAGCCACTTCCTGTCCCCTACTTTACGCGTGGGATGGCCAGAAGTTTGTTTTCGTGACGGATGTGCTAGGTGTCGGACCGCTCGGCGCGCTGGCCCCCGATGGCACGCGCATCAAGCCTTTTCCCGAGGAATTCGTGCGGCTGCCCAAGCTGGTGCCCGATCCCCAGGGCGATTTCGTCTTTCAGTTGACCGATGAGTTGCGCGAGGTTGATTACTTCGATCAGGTCAAACTCGTAGCGGTCGATCATCCCTCGAGCGAAGAGATCTACTCCAACGAAATCTATGCTTCGAATCTCGGGCAGCCCACGCTCTACGCGGTCCGTGACCAGCGCTTTCCGGTGTCGGCTGCGGACGATCGCGGCCACGACGTGCTGCCGCTGCTTGTGAAGGCAGATGGCCGCTACCCGACGGACATCGCGCGGAATCGCATTCTGGGCATGGCGGATCTGCATTCGCTCACGCTCGATCTGGGCGAGCTGCCCGCGAACGCGCCCGTAAGTCTGTGGCTCAACGGCTGGGTTTTCTGGACAGACTCAAACGGTTCGCGCGCGCTGATGTCGAATCGCCAGCTCGAAATGGTTGCGCCCTATTTGCAGGTTCGCGATGCGGCCGGAAAGTGGGTCACGGTGATTCCCGACATGGGGCTACCGAGCGGCACGAATCGCACCATGCGCGTGGACCTGACGGGCAAGTTGCTTTCCGCCGATCACCACGTGCGTATCGTGACCAATCTTTGCGTGTACTGGGACCAGATCTTCTTCACCACCCACGAAGCTCCCGTGCCGGCGCCCACCGAACTGCCGCTGCTCGCTGCGGATTTGCACTATCGCGGCTTCTCGACGCCGGCGAGCGACCCGGAGCACCTGAAGCCCGACGCATTTGATTACCTGCAGGTGATGGCGATGGCGCCGTGGAACCCTGCGGGCGGCAACTACACACGTTATGGATCAGTCGGCAAGCTGCTGGCGCGGCCCGACGATCAACTGGTCGCGATGGCCACAGGCGACGAGATAACGGTAAGGTTCAGTGGCCGTACGCTGCCGCCGCTGAAGCCGGGATGGAAGCGCGATTTCTTCCTTTACACGCGCGGCTGGGCGAAGGACGGTGAGCCCAACACGGCTTTCGCCTGGACCGTCGAGCCCTTGCCCTTCAACCGCATGTCCAATTACCCGCCGGGCCCGGGCGAGCGGGCGCCGAACACGCCGGAGTATCAGCAGTATCTGCGCGAATACCTGACGCGCCGTGGGTACGCGCTCATCCCGCCCCTCGCGCCGCCGATTCAATAGTGGCGGGACCGCCGCCACATGGTGATGTGAGATCGCGGCCATACGAGGAAAGGCATGTCATTCTGAGCGGACCGAAGAATCTGCAGTGCGCATTTCGCCCCAAAGAAACTGCAGACCCTTCCCCGCGCTCGGGGTGACATGGAGCGCGGCGTCTTGTCGTCTGGAGGACGACAGTCTTCGCGATGGCCATCTCGATGGGCTGGCCCTCCAAGGTGTGTGCGGCTCCGAAGTCGCCACCCGCTCCAATCCCCAATTCCCGTGCCCCGGCCCCCGGCACCTAGAACCTGTCCCTCTGGCACCCGCCACGCGAAACCCGACAGGCTGGCACCACCGCTTCCCCCTCCTTCAAAATTCCGATGATCTGCTCCTCGCTGAATCGGCTCCCCTTCATCGTGAGTTCTCCTCCCGCCTTTTGTATCCGGGAAGACTCACATTTTAACTGGCCCAGTTTCTTGGGGCGCAGGTCAGATCCTTGCGCTCCAATTGCGTAATTGTGCCGTCCTGTCTCACGACGGGAATGGTGAACTTAGTTAGGGATCTCCGGACAGGTTGCACTGGAATGCAGCCCGTCGGCTGACGGGGTGAGGGCGAAGGGAGGGCGGATCGGGAAGGGGGAAGCGTCGTTCCCGGCGCGCGGGATTGAGCGCCCCCGACCTCATCGTTCGGAAGAGCCCACCGTCCCGCCTTGCGGGATCGGCCGGGTTGCTTCCCTGCAGTGCCTGCCTCCGCTTCACCTGGCGGCAACGGCGTATGGACAAAAATGGAAAGTGGTACAAGAATGGGGGCAGGCCACAGCCGGGCGCGTTGGGAATAGGTTTCCTGGATAGATGTTGGGTAAGATGCGAGTTGAGCTTGGATTACTTTGATAGAGTCCCCTGATTGAGGAACACTGCACCATGACCACTCTCTCCCCATCCTGCCTCGGACCTGTTGCGCTATTTGTGGGCCAGGGGCCAGCAAGCGACAGGCTTATTTCGCTCCGGCCGGTTGACCTTGGCATCATTGCGATTTACTTCGCGATGGTTCTGGGGATCGGGTTCTATTTGAAGCGTTACACCCGCGGGGGCGTGGATTTCTTCCTGGCTGGCCGGGAGATGACTGCCTGGGTGGCCGGCTTGAGTTTCATTTCCGCAAACCTTGGCGCCCTGGAGCTGATGGGATGGGCTGCAGCCTCATATCAGTATGGCATCCTCTCGGCACACTGGTATTGGATCGGCGCCATTCCCGCTATGCTCTTCCTGGGCATCGTGATGATGCCCTTCTATTACATCTCGAAAACCCATTCCGTTCCCGGCTACCTGAAGCTTCGTTATGGCGAACCCACGCGCGCGCTCAGCGCTGCCTCGTTCGCCGTCATGACCCTGCTGATGTCGGGTGTCAGCATGTACGCGATGGCTCTGGTGATGAAGTTAGTCCTGGGCTGGAGCATCCACTTCAGCATTTGGATCTCGGCGCTGACGGTGGCGATTTATGTGGGCCTGGGTGGCTTGTTTTCCGCCATCTTCAACGAGGTCCTGCAGTTCTTCCTCATCTGGTTTGGGGCTCTACTCATCCCCATCTTAGGGCTCATCGAAGCGGGCGGCTGGTCCGGTATGGTGGCGCGCATCCACCAGAATTTTCCGCACCAAGACTACACGCACCTCTGGCGTACGATGGGCAGCTTCGCTGACAACCCGATGGGTATCCATTGGACGGGGATTGTATTCGGCCTCGGCTTCATCGGTGCGTTTGGCTACTGGACAACGGATTTTCTGGTAGTGCAGCGGGTGCTCGCCGCAAAAGATATGCGCGCGGCGAAGCTGGCGCCCATCATCGGTTCTTACTTCAAGATGGCGGTACCATTCATCGTCATTTTGCCGGGACTGCTGGCGCTGGCGGTGTTGCCCATCGCGCTGGTTCCGGAAAGTGCCGCGGGTCCGGGACAGCACAGTTACAATGAAGTGTTGCCCCTGATGCTGGCGCGATACTGCGGTCCGGGACTCTTGGGGCTTGGGGTGACGGCTCTACTAGCTGGCTTCATGTCCGGCATGGCGGGTGACGTCAGTGCTTTTTCCACCGTCTGGACCTACGACCTGTACCGGTCGTTTATCCGCAAGGACGCTTCGGATGTCCACTACGTCAGTATGGGGCGCTGGTGCACGGTGGTGGGCGTTTTGGCCAGCATTGGCACCGCCTACCTGGTCATGCAGTTCAAGAGCATCATGGACTACGTCCAGGCGCTCTTCAGCTTCTTCATCGCGCCGCTGTTCGGGACGGTGTTGCTGGGAATGCTTTGGAAGCGGATCACCCCCGCCGGCGGTTTTTGGGGATTGCTCAGCGGAACACTTTCTTCGCTCGGGATGTGGGCGTTGGTAAGGGCCGACCCAAGCAAGCTTGCCATCATCGCTTTCTCGGGCCAAGCCAAGGACATGGCCGAGAACATGTACCGCATCCTTTGGTCAGGGTTGATCTGCATGATCGTCACGGTCACCGTCAGCGCTTTCACAAAACCTAAGCCGAAGGAGGAGTTGACCGGCTTGGTTTACGGTTGTACCGATTTGCCCAGCGAAGGACATCTTCCGGTCTGGAAAAGGCCTATCTTCTGGGCTGGTATCTCCGCTGCTATCTTTCTCCTCTTGCAGTGGATTTTCTGGTAGGAAGCCGCGCGTTCTCCCTGTCTCGCCCCCTCGGTCCGGAGGCGTCAGGTGGCCGCTTGCCCTTGTGCCACTTCGATGAACGCCAGCATGTTTTCCAGCGGCACGTCACCCTCGACCGAGTGAGACGGTGAGAGGATATAGCCCCCACTGCGACCCATCTCGATCAAGTGGCGCGTCTCGCGGCGAACGTCTTCGATGGTGCCATAAGGTAAGGTCCGTTGGGTCGAGAGCCCGCCCCAAAACGATAGCTGGCCGCGATACCGAATCATCAGCGCGTCAACGTCCATCACCTCCGGTTGAAAGGGATTGAAGCACTTGAGGCCGATGATTATCAAGTCGTCGAACAACTCATCGACATCCCCGCAGGAGTGAATGAACACGTACTTGCCAGCGTCGCTGACCACTCTGTACATGCGCGCCAGCACCGGGAAGAGGAACTTCTTCCAAAGCCTATAGCCCATCTGCAGGCCGCGCTGCTGGCCCCAATCGTCGCCAAAATAGACTGCGTCGACGTCGCACTTGAGCGCCTCGCGGACTTGTGCAATGTTGTAGTCAGCAATGCGGTTGAAAAGGTCATGCACGAACGCGGGGTGATCGCAGAAATCCATCAACAGGGTTTCCAATCCGCGCATGGTCCAGGCCCGCTCGTAAAGTGAGAACCCGAGGCAGAAGAGTCGGAACCGGTCGGGATAGCGGCGCGTCTTCTCAGGAATATCCGCAAAGAACCTTGGATCGAGGGGACTCGGGAACTCATAACCGGCCAGCTTCGGCTCGGGCAGAACGCAGCCGCGCACGTTGCCGATATCCTTGTCCACGCCTCGATCCCAGACCACGCCGAAGACATCGCGGACACAGTCGTGCCCAAGATCCTCAAAGAACCCGATGGCACTGCCCAGCTCGAGAATGTGGTTGCCCAGCGCGTCCATCAGTTCGCTCGTGCCGTAGTGCTCCACCAGCTTGTCTTCGGCCTCCTGGGTGAGACGGAACGACCACGGAACGTAGGGCGGAACGCGGCCTGCCAGGACTTCTCTCACTACCTCGCGTTTAGTCACGACGGCTGCTCCTGTAGAGGGTCTAGCACGTGGGGGCTAAACTGGACTCACGTTAGGCCCCCGTACAGTCTCCGCGAGCACGCATGAGAACACGTGAGCGCGAGGGAAGACTAGCGCATGCTGGGAAGCTTGGCAACCCCTCCACCCACCGCAAGAGTCCTCCCTGGGGCAAGCTGTAAACGCGCACGTGGTCAGAATTCGCGCCCCCCGGAACTCACATTATGACTGGACTAGAAGACAGCGGCAGGTCGCACCCGACCCCGGGCTTCGTAACCAAGCAGAAACCGTGCACTCTGAAAGTAGCCGCGGTTCCAGTTGGAGATGAGACTCTGGTTGAACCTAGCTAGAGATCTACGGACAGTCTGCACTGGAATGCAGCCCGTCGGCTGACGGGGTGAGGGCGAAGGGAGGGCGGATCGGGGAATGGGAAGCGTCGCTCCGGTCGAGCGGGATCGAACGGCCCTCCGGGCCTGGGGCCGCCTACGATATCATCCTGAGCGCCAGCGAAAGATCGCTGCAGTGCGCTCGTCCAGTGGAAAAGAGTTTGTTCGATCCAATGCGGGTTCTTTGCGGAGTTCACCCCGAGCAAAATGACAAAGATCCTTCGGCTTCGCCTCAGGATGACAGCCCCCGGCAGGGAGCTTCCCGGACAATTGGCCGGTCAACTTTCGGCCTACCGGTAGCCTAAAAGCGACGCAGCCAGCCGTCATCCCCGCGAAGGCGGGGGTCCACAAACGAACTAGATTCGCTAAGTTCACGCTGCAAGTGCAACACCTTGCTTGTATAAGAGGTGTTGCGATGGGAAAACGATATGGGC
>JAIQEZ010000020.1 GCA_020073545.1 Terriglobia bacterium
ATGCGGGCGTTCAGCGTCGTCGTCCGGGCACCCAGGGCTTGAGCCGGCGATCCGGTGGCTTCCGTCGAGAACAGCACCACGCGAACCCTCTCGGCCCCTTCCACCACGTGCGCGTTGGTCATGATGTATCCGTCCGGGGCGACAATCACCCCGGACCCCAGGCTGTGCTGCCTGCCGATCAGGGCTGTGTCGGTGCGTCCATGCTCCTCCACCGCCGCGTATCCCGTGACCAGAATCTGCACCACCGCCGGCGAAACACGCTGCGTCAAGGACTCCACGGAACCGTTGAGCTGACGCAGTAAGTCGGGGCCAGGTGTGGGTTTGACAGACTGCGCGCGCAAGGGCTGCGCCAGGAGGCCGAACAAGATAAGCCCCGCCCACCTGGTGAAAGACCTTGAACGATTCCTCCGAGTCCAGAGCATGATTCCTCCCGGCAATTGAAATCGGCCGACTATTTCGAAAATGGGTCAGGCCCCGATTACAGGGCCGGAGCCTGCCCGGGCCTGAGGCCGACCTAAGGGTCGGCCCAACATATCCCTGCTGGGCAGCGAACCTTGTTCGTACCCGCAGCCTACATGGTTTTCGAAGCTGGACGCCCGCCACCGCTAAGCCTGTCAGCCCAACTGCGGTTGGCCGTCTGTTATGAGATGCAGAAACTGCCTCGTCACGCTCGCTGCCTGCACGAGCGGGCAGACACTCTACCCCGCCTGCTCAGTTGGGTGTGGCGGGGCAATCGGTCATTGACCTCCCATTCGATTGGGCAGAGAATCGCCCGCAGAATTGTACGACGACGCGCCGGGTTAGTCGTACGGAATTCCCGCTAACCAACACCGCTCTCCCGGTCGGCGCCGCACGGCTACAAGGGGGTACTATGCGGACTTTCATCTTCATTCTTACATTCACGGCGACCGCTTTGGCCCGAACCGAGTTTTGGGCGCCCGTGGCGCCGCCGCGCGCCCACTATTCGGTGAACGCAAGGTTTGTTGCCGATACCTCGCGCCTGGAAGGCACGGAGACAATTCGATTTCGTAATGACACTCGGCGGCCTATCGGCCGCATCGCGCTCAAGTGGTACGGAGATGTTTTGCGCGTGCGGGCCAACGACGTTCCCGCCGAGCGCTCGCCGGGAAAGTACGGTATCGCGCTATACGACCTGCCGCAAGATGCCCGGCCCGGCGGCGAGGTCGAACTCTCCATCGATTTTGGCGCTCCTTGGAAGGTCGATCCTCATAACGGAAGCGCGGTCACTTCCTTCCTGAGTCCGCATCTTTGGTGGGGCTTCGGCACGCTCGACGACTACGAAGTGCGTTTCCAGGTCCCGGACGGCTACGCGGTGGCCACGAGCGGACTTTACGACCCCCGTGCGGGAGCGTACCGGGCTGAGGGTGTTCGCATGTTCGGCCTGTTTATCGGGAAAGGATACGAAAGCGCGGAAGCCGATGCCGGCGACGTTCACGTGCGTGCCCTCTTCAGCGCGGCCAGCCGGCCCTGCGCCGAGTTGCTGCTGAAGACGGCGGTCGATGTGATCGGCTTCTACCGCCAACAGTTCGGCTTTCATCCACACCGCTCGCTCTCGATCGTGCCGGGCATGGATTACCCGGCGGGAGGTTATCCACCGGCTACAGGCCTCGTCGTCATTCATGGACAAGAGCGCCTGTCCGAGCGCCCGGAGGCGTTCTGGCGCTGGATCACGGCCCATGAGATCGGCCACATGTACTGGGGTGACTACGTCTTGGCGCAGGGCCCTGACTCGCTCGGGTGGCTGATGATCGGGCTCGGTATCCATGCGGATCGCGAGTATAGGCGGGCCCGCGACATTAAAGGCGGCGTCGGTGCGTCGGAGTGGAATTACGTAAGCGTGGTGAAGCAGGGACTTGACACGACCATGGAGGTTACCGATGAGCAGAAAGAGGCCATCCAGTGGTACTACAACAACACCGTGGAGCACGGCAAGAGCGCGGCGCTCCTCAATGCCCTGGAGTCCGTCATCGGTGCGGAGACTTTCGCCAGTGTTTATCGCCGTTGTTTGAAGGAATATGCCGGGAAACAGCTCGGCTGGCGGGAGTTCCAACGGATCTCCGAAATCGAGAGCGGGCAGGATCTCGACTGGTTCTTCGAACAGTGGACGCGCTCGTCTGGCAGTGCGGACTACCGCGTTGCCGGGCAGGAGTGCTCGCCGGCGGGCAGCAAGTTCGACTGCACCGTGCGCGTGGAGCGATTGGGAGCAATGCGCATGCCCGTGACCGTCGCGGCGCGGTTCGAGGACGGTTCGGAGCAACGCGTCCAAACAGAGCGCTTGGCCGACCTCGACGAGCTAAAGTTCCAGCCGAAATCGCCGCTCAAGGAAGTCGTAATCGAGCCGGATGCTGCGGTGGCTTTGGCCGAGGCTCCTTCTCAGGCCCAACGCGAATTGGTGGCGAAAGTTAGCCAAATGCCCTGGACGGGTGTGGGAGAAGCAACCCTGGAGGCCTATCGACAGGCACGCGAGTTGAGAATCGAGGATACAAACACCTGGGGAAAGCTCGGGCTGCTGCTTTACGACGGCCGGTATTATCCAGAAGCGCTCTAGCTGATGACCCAGTTGGCACAGAGGGATTCCAACTGGCGTTTCGCCGCGCTCGTATGGCAAGGACATCTGCTGGATTTGCTTGGGCGTCGAGCTGAGGCGGTGGCGCGCTACCAAGAGGCGCTGAAGTTTCCGGGTTCGCCGACTATGGAACACAGTCAGTACAAGCTTATCATTAACAAACAGTGGGTCGAGGAGCGGCTGAAAACGCCATTCGAAAGAAAGTGATTGGGCGGATGACTGTTTGGGGCAGTCGAGCCAACGATGGGAGACGCCGGGCGGTGTAGAATCACCGCTGCCGCCAACTGATCTGTTATCCAAGAAGGTGATGCCATGAAAGAGTTGCTCTCCCTGGTTCTTTTTTCCAGCCTGGGTGCGAGCGTGGGGTTCGCCCAAGCCGCGAAGACTCGCCTTGCCGTCGTCGGCCTCGACCACGACCACGTGTGGGGCCTGCTGGAAACCCTCGCCAAGACTCCGCAGGCGGAGCTGGTGGCTATTGCCGATCCACACCCGGAGCTCGTCGCGAAGGCCAAAGCCAAGGTTCCCGCCAGCGTGAAATTCTTCTCCGATTACGTCGAGATGCTCGACCAGGTGAAGCCCGATGCGGTCATCGTCACCACAGCAAACCATCGGCATCTTGAAATCCTGCGCGCCTGCGCCCAGCGGCACGTGCATTTCTTTACCGAAAAGCCCATGGCCGCGACCGGCGCCGACGCGCGCGAAATGGCGCGGCTGGCGCGGGAGGCCAACATCAAGCTGATGGTGAATTACTGGAATGCCTGGGCACCCGCCACGCAGGAGGCTTACGCGCGATTGAAGGCCGGCGAGCTCGGACCCATCCAGAAGATGATCATCGAATTCGGGCACGAGGGCCCGAAGGAGATCGGCGTCTCGAAAGAGTTCGCGGACTGGCTCTACGATCCGGAGAAGAATGGCGCCGGCGCGCTCATGGACTTCGCCTGCTACGGTGCAGATTGGGCGCTCTGGGTGAAAGGGCGGCCGCAGCGCGTCTATGCGTATGCACTCAAGCTCAAGACCGCCCAGCACAATAACGTCGAAGACGACGCGGTGGTATTGCTCGAGTATCCGGACGCCGCAGCGATTCTGCTGCCGTCCTGGGACTGGCCATACGGCAAGGGCCAAGCGGAGTTCTTTGGTCCCAAGGGCAGCTTCCTGGTCCTGGGCGACGGCTTGCTCTTCCAGCCTGCGCACCAAGGAACCACCGTCAAGAACCCGAACGGCACGCCGGTTTCCACGCAGCCGGTGCCGGCAGAGAAAGAAAACGGCGTCGCTTACTTCCTTCACTGCCTCCGGGATGACCAACCGATTGAAGGCCCGGCTACGGCGGAGTTGAACGTGGGCGTGAACGAAATCATCGACGCCGCGAAGGGATCGATTCGCACCGGGTGCGCAGTGGAATTGCCGGCGGAGTAGGCGAGCGAGTGCAAGAAACGATGGCTCCTCGAGCGCACGCCGTCATAGGTCCTTCGTAGCTTGAGGCGAGGTGGCTTCCTCCCACAACTGGCGCCGCGGGCTGTTACGATGACGGCGCTGAGCGGCGCACCAAGTGCGCCACGCTGGCGGCCAGGCTTCCGAAAAGCATCCCGACAAGAACGGTGAACGCCACCCAGACGATGAGTTGCGGAAAGAAGCCCAGCCACAGGTATTTCGTGAGCAGGCCCAAGCCGTGTGGCAGATCGGGGGGAATCGCGTCGTAGTGAGTGCCCCATTTCCTCCAGAACGCGAAGAACATCATGACGGCCACCGGCGCGCGCGCCGCGTAAGAATACGCGAGCAGGGTTCGGAACAGCGCCGGCCAGCCCGGTAGCGTGAGGATCGCCGCCAGGACGAATATTCCCCAGGCAAACACCAGTCTTTCACGGAAGGCGTAGGGGTGCAGCAGCCGCGCGCCAGCGAAACTCAATCCCACCACTACCGCAACGCCCAACGCCATAAAACCCAGCGCGCGGCCATACGACTTGGGTCCCTGGGCGCAGGCGCGGAGCTTCAGCGCGAAGTAGATTCCGAAGATTGGCGCCAACCAGATGATTCCGATAATCGCCCAGGGCCCGCCCGGCTCGGGATTGAAAAACCTTCGCGACCCGTGGGCGAGTTCGCCCGCCAGCCGCAGCACCGTTACGGCCAGCGTCACCAGCGCGGGAACGAGGATCAGCCTCTTGATATCCAAACGAGTTTGGGGGGTTTCGGTCACGGGAGCCTCCCACACAAATACGCGCAGAGACAGCTTCACGCCTCAGCGCGGAGAATCGAGGAGCAGCAAAAATGATTCGGCGTCAAGCCGCCGGGGACGTTGCCTGGCCGCGGGGGACCAGCGCAGCCACCAGGATACCAACGAGCCCCCCCACCAGAACGGTGAAGGCGATCCAGATTATCATCTGCGGCAGCAGGGCCAAGTACACATACATCCCGAGAAAGGATGTCGGGCCAGAGTAGTTAGGAGGCAGAGCGTCGTAGTGCGTTCCCCAGTGCCCGAGCATGGCGAAAAGCATCACGACCGCCACCGGAATACGCGCCGCATAGCCGTACGCGACCAGGACTCTGAAGAGCGCGGGCCAACCCAGCATGACCGCAAACGCGCCCACGGCCATCAGCAGAAGTCCCACCGCCTCTTTGCCGGGGAACTTGATCTGCGGCGCAAATCCCAAAAAGCCGCCCCCGACCGCGATGACCCATCCGAGCAACGCGAACCCGAAGGCCTTCCATAGGCTGGGCGTGCCTTGCCCCGAGCCCGTCAGCTTCACCGCGAAGTACGGCCCGAACAGGATGGGAAGCCAGGAAATTCCGATGATCGCCATGCCCCCTCCGGCTGCAGCACTGAAAAACCGAGGGGACCAGTGCGCCAGTTCCCCGGCCAGCCGCAATAAAGTGATTGCCATGGTGATGACGGCAGGGAACAGAATCAAACCTCTGATGTTGAGCATGGACCCCGAAGCAGGTTCCGACATGCGCTCCTCCTTCAACAGGGATATAGTCGAACTTTCACAGTGACTGGAGTGTTTTGCAAAACCTGAAACAGCCTGCGCATTCTAGCCGATTTGGCGCGGCGTGGCTAGCACAGGTTGAAGATCTGAGGAAGCCCATGCCGACTTGACCTGGCCGGGCTTGCTCCGCTGCCACCTGAAGCGCTCGGATGCCCCAGGCACGAACAATTCGCCCCTGAGACTCTGTCGCCGGCAGCCCAAGGAGAATTCTGACCTTTTTACTGGAGCCCAGGCTCTAATGATGTTAGACTGGGCGCGACTTGCAGAACCCGCCGCGTGGGGTTTTCGGCCAGCAGACCACCCGTTCTTAGCGAGGCTCCTGCCGCCCGTTATGGCCATGTCCCCGCGTTGCTGAGGGTTACGAAGGGCAGGAACAGGGCCACACTCGAAACACCCGGGGCTGAAATCAGACTGAAGCGTGGCCGCCGTTACGACCCGCGGTCTGGGAGAGTTACTATCGCTTGCGCCGGGAGAGGTGATTGATGAAAGTCCTGCTGGTCTATCCCGAATTCCCCGACACCTTCTGGAGCTTCAAACACGCTCTGCCCTTCCAGGGCAAGCGCTCGGCGTTTCCTCCCCTGGGCTTGCTTACGGTTTCGGCGATGCTACCGAAACACTGGCAGAGGCGCTTGGTAGATTTGAACGTTGAGCGCCTGAAGGATTCGGACCTGGATTGGGCGGATGTGGTTTTCTTCAGCGGGATGATCGTGCAGGGTCCTTCCCTGAAGGAGCAACTTGCGCGCGCCAAGCGCCGCGGCCGGCGGACTGTCGTCGGCGGGCCGATTACCAGCGCCCGCGACGCCGCGATTTATCAGGCCGATCACATCGTGGAGGGCGAGGCGGAAGAAGTAGTTGGCCAGCTCGCCGCGGACCTCGAGCAGGGGACGGCCAAGCCTCACTATATGCGCGCGCAACTGCCGGATGTGACGCGCGTGCCGCTGCCGGATCTGCACCTGGCTCCCCTGCGCCGCTATAGCTCCATGTCCCTGCAGTTCTCGCGCGGCTGCCCGTTCACCTGCGAGTTCTGCGACATCATCGAGATTTACGGCCGCCGCCCGCGCACCAAGACTCCCGAGCAGGTGTGCGCGGAGCTCGACCAGCTCTATCGTCTCGGTTGGCGCGGCTCTGTTTTCATGGTGGACGACAACTTTATAGGTAATAAAAAAAGCGTTAAAGAACTGCTTCCCCGCATGACCCAGTGGATGCGCGATCACAATTTCCCCTTCGCGCTTTATACGGAGGCTTCCCTGAATCTGGCGGAGGACGAAGAGCTGCTGGGGATGTTGCGCGAGGCGCATTTCACGCGCGTTTTCCTGGGCATCGAGACGCCCGTGGCCGAGAGCCTGAAGGAGACGACCAAATTCCAGAACCTGCGCAAGGATCTGCTGGCGAGTGTGAAACTCATTCAGGCATATGGCCTGGAGGTGATGGCGGGCTTCATCGTGGGTTTTGACAACGACCCACCGGATGTCTTCGACCGGCAAATTGCCTTTATCCGCGAAGCGGCCATCCCGCTTTCGATGGTGGGCCTGCTCAGTGCGCTGCCGAATACCCAGTTGTGGAGGCGGCTCAAAACGGAGGGACGGCTTCTCAAGGCCAGCCTGGGGAACAACACCCTGGCCGACCTGAACTTCATCCCGCGTATGGACCCGCAGGAACTGCTGGATGGCTACCGGCGCATCCTGCAGACAATTTACAGCCCGCGCGAATATTTCCAGCGTGCTTCCGCTTTCTTGACGCAGTTGGGGAGCGGATCACGCTCGCCGATCGTGTTCTCGGATGTCATGGCGCTGGGCCGCTCGCTTTGGCGGCAGGGTCTACTCAGCAACTACCGCCAGGAGTACTGGAAATTCCTCGTCCAGTCGGTGCGCCGCCACCGGCGCCACTTCAGCAAGGCCATTACCCTGGCCATCATGGGGCACCATTTCTTCGAACTCACCGCCGCCACCGAGTCGAGCTAGTGCCGGTCCAAGTTGACTCACCTGGCCTTTCTACGGAGGGCCTTCTTTCGGGCCACGTAAAATGAAGGCGCCGTAGATTGGGAGATCAAGTTGGAACGGCACTGAGCGCGGGTGTTGGGCGGGGCGACCGTGCCGCCGTCTCCGCGTTCCGTTAACCAGCGGGTGGGGAAGAGCAATGGCGGTGGGGAAACGTGTGATTCGCCGGGGGGGGGATGAATCCGGCGCGCTACCCCTTCTTCAGTTCGGTCAGAACCAGTCGCCCGCATTCCCTCAGGGTTTCAAATACCCCGACTCCTTTCAGGGCCATCGCCTCGAAGACGGGCTCATTCTTTCTCACCAGGTTCGCTTTCAATTCCTCGACAGGCAGGGCATTGGGAAGGTCGCGTTTGTTGAGCTGGAGCACGTAAGGAATCTTCAGAAAGTCGTAGCCGTGCTCCCGTAAATTCTCCTGCAGGTTCTCGAGAGCTTCCAGGTTGGCGTCCATCCTTTCTTCCTGGGAATCCGCCACTAACACCACGCCGTCAACGCCGCGCAGGATCAGCTTGCGGCTGGCGTCGTAGAAGACCTGTCCGGGAACGGTGTAGAGGTGGAAGCGCGTCTTGAAGCCACGAATGGCGCCAAGGTCGAGCGGGAGGAAATCGAAGAAAAGCGTGCGGTCGGTCTCGGTAGCCAGGGAGATCATTTTCCCGCCGGTTTTCCCCAGCGTCTGGTCAAAAATCCATTGCAGGTTGCTGGTCTTGCCACCCAGTCCCGCGCCGTAGTAAACGATTTTGCAGTTGATTTCCCGGGCGGCGAAGTTGATGAAACTCACGCGGTATGGTCCCCTTCCCCGAATCTCGAAACTTTAACACAAAACCAAATGGTCCCTTGGCGGGAAACCCTCCGCAAAGCGGTCTCCCAGCCGGGGCCCTTTTGGCTCAGGCCAATCTCCGGAGGTCATCGTATATAACACAGCAACACCCTGCTGACAATACCAGGCGGGGCCGCCATCCTATATCGCCCCCGCCCTTCCCCTCCGTGGTGAGAAATTCGCGCTAGACCGTATCGGCATCACTCTGCCGATCGGCGTCCTCCAACAAGTCAAGAGATGAGAACGACGGACGCCCGTGCGCGCCACCATCCCTCAGTTCTCGGCTCAATCGAAGCGGGCGGGCAAGCCGGGCTTTGGTCGGTTGTGATCTGTGTCAGGAAATATGGTCGGAGTGAAAAGTCGCGAAAACGCTTCCAGTTCTTTGGGTGGGCGAAAGACAGAAAACTCGGGAGGAGCCGAGGTGTTTTTTAGGTGGGCCGTTGCCCCGGCTCTCCCGGTCCTGTATGAAACGACCCCCGAAAGGGGGTGGGTAGTGGCTAAGTCATTAGTGGCTCAAGCTGCCTAGATGATGCCACACATCGGCTCCGGGCTGCAAAGGGTTTTCTGGAAATCGTCATGGGCAACCTCTTTAACTTGTGTCGTTTATGGAACCGCGGCCGCCTCTTGAACCTGGCTTTCCTGGGCTACCGTCTGCTTTCCAGTCCAGGAACAGCATCCACCCAGAATTTGCCTCACAGCAGATTTCTAGGCGGCTGGCAGCGGCGCAGACATTACGAATTCTCCGCGCCATTGTTCCTCTCAGCATTCACGCTTTTCCCTGCACCCGTCTGGGGCAGGATCACGCTCTCTTTTGCGGCCCCTCGGCAATCTCAGGAAACGTTCATGACCAGGATCTTCCGTTCTGTCATCTCCTCCATTGCGTAGCGCAGCCCTTCGCGCCCCAGCCCGGAGTCCTTGACTCCGCCATAGGGCATGTGATCGATGCGAAACGAGGGCGCATCGCCAGCTATCACACCGCCCACCCGCAGCTCCTCGTACGCCTGGAACAGCAGCTTCGCGTCGCGGGTGAAGACGCCGGCCTGCAAGCCGTAAGGCGAGTCGTTCACCTGCCGAAGGGCGTCCGCGAATTCGTGATAAGACTCGACGGTCACCACCGGCGCGAACACCTCCTCGCAGTTGACCCGCTGCAGCGGACCGGTGCCGGTCAGCACCGTCGGCTCCATCATTGCGCCCGTGCGCTTGCCGCCGCAGAGAATCTGCGCACCTTCGGCAGCCGCTTCTTCCACCCAGCGCAGGGCGCGCGCCGCAGCCGCCTCGGAAATCATCGGGCCCACGTCCGTCGATTCGTCGAGCGGATCGCCCAGCTTGAGTTTCTTGACGCGCGCCAGGAAGGTTTGCAGGAATTTCTCGAACACGCCCCGCTGAACCAGGATGCGCTGAACCGAAATGCAGGTCTGGCCCGCGTAGGCAAAGCCACCCACCGCAGACCGCTCCGCGGCCTGGTCAAGATCAGCGTCGCGATGAACGATGACGCCAGCGTTTCCACCCAGTTCCAGCGTCACATGTTTCTTGCCGGCTTTCTTCTTCAGCTCCCACCCGACCGCCGCGCTGCCGGTAAACGAAAGCATCTTCAGGCGGTCGTCCGTGATCAGCGGCTCCGCGTCTTCGACCGCCACGGGGAGAACGTTCAGGCCGCCGGCCGGCCAGCCCGCACGCTCCACGAGTTCCGCGAGCAGCAGTGAACAGAGCGGCGTCTGCGGCGCCGGCTTGTGCACCAGGGTGCAGCCGGTCGCCATCGCCGGCGCCCACTTGTGGGCCACCAAATTGAGCGGAAAATTGAAGGGTGTGATCGTTGCCAGCGGCCCGACGGGAAATCGCCGCACGATGGCCCAGCGCCCCGCGGCCGATGCCTGCAAGTCGAGCGGCAGCCAGTCGCCGTAAATCCGCGTGCTCTCCTCGGCCGCGATCGTGAAGGTGAAGACGGCGCGATCTACTTCCACCCGCGCGGCTTTCAGGGGCTTGCCAGCCTCGAGCGCCAGGGTGCGCGCAAATTCCTCGCGTCGCTGGGCGAGCCCCGCGGCCACCTCGCGCAGCGCGCGCTGCCGTTCGTAAGCGCCCAGCTTGCGCGTAACTTCGAAGGCGTCGCTCGCGGCCTGAATTGCCCCTTCTACGTGTTCGCGCCGCGCCTGGACGATCCTGGCAAGGAGGCGCCGGTCTGAGGGCGCGCGCAGTTCCACACTCGCGCCCTCGGTTTGCCATTTCCCGTCGAAAAAGAATCCCCAGGTTCGCGTCGAAGGCGTAGCTTGATTCATGACCGCTTCCTCCGGTTTCCGTCCGCCCAAGCCCGATCCCTCATGGGTCACGGCTGTAGTCTTGCGACGGCCGCGCGTCCTTAAACAGCATAGCAGTTTCGCGACGATTCTTGCGCCGCGCGTTGGGCTGGCCCAATTTGGGGAGCAGGTCAGAAGAAAAGCTTCAGTGCGAACTGAATCAAGCGTGGGTCTCGGGCGAGCATGACGCGGCCGAAATCCGCGCCGTCCGAGATGTTGCCGTCCGGGGCCAGGAATTGGGCGTGGTTCACGGCGTTGAAAAACTCGCCACGGAATTCCAGCCGCGCTTGTTCCGTGAGCTTGATGTTCTTATGGATGGCGATATCGAAGTTGTTGAGGCCCGGCCCACAGCAGATCGAGCGCGGCGCATTGCCGATGGTCCCCAGCGTCTGCGGCTGGAAGATCGAGGGATCGAAGAAAAGGTTGTCCGGTCCGCGAGGATTCAGGGTTCGGAAGGATTTGACCACGTCGGGCTCCCCGGGTAACTCAAAATCGTAGCTATTCATCAATTCCAAGTCATCTGAAGAGGTAATGCGGATTGGGAAACCTGTCTGAAAGGTGGCGATCCCGGAAATGGCCCAGTCGTTCAGGAGCTTGCCGGCCCAGCCCCCCCGCTCGGGGATGGGCAGTTGCCAGACGTAGCTGTATACCAGCCGGTGGCGCGCATCGAACAGCGACAACGCCCAACTGCGGCGGATATCGAGCGGATTCAGAACATTCTCAAAGCTGGAAGCCTGGTCGAAGGATTTGCTCCAGGTATAGGAAGCGCGGAATTCCAGGCCCTTGGAAAAGCGCTTCTCCACCAGCACCTGCAGCGAGTTGTAGTTGGAGTTCGCGATGGTGTCTTCAGCGAAAATGCTGGAGAAAACCGGGACGCCGTCCGGCGGGCAGCCGTCGCCGGTGGTCGGCTGGCAGAACGGCGAGGAATATCGCCGCAGGCCGACGAGGGTAATCGCCGTGGGATTGGGGCCGGTGATCGACGGCACGGAGCCGTAGGGCAAGTGCAAGGTCACGCCCGGGGGAATGGTCCCAGGCGCAAGAAAATAGGAACTGTCTTCCGCAAAGGGGCCGCAGTCCACGCTACTGTCGCCGTTCACGTCGGCGATCTGGTGCAGGTCGAGGCAGGTTTGCGGATCGGCAAAATTCAGGTCGTGGGTGGCGAGCAGGCGGTGCCCCTGCGAGCCCACGTAGCCGATCTGCAGCAGCAGGTTGGGTGTCACTTGGCGTTGAATATTGAAGTTATACTGAACAGAATATTGCGAGCGGAGTTTAGGCTGGAACTGGCCGTACAGCAGGATGGGACGGAACGACGAAAAATCCTCCGGCTCGCCGCGCTGCGGGTTCAGAATGCCGTTGAACGGGTTGGGGTTGATGGTGCCGTCCTGGCCAACGAAGGGGGTGTTGAAAAGACTGTTCGAAAGGCTGGTACTTCCACCGAAGGGCGGCTCTCCGTTGAACTGTTCCAGAACAAGCTGCTCGACGGGGTTATAGAAAAGCCCCCAGCCCACGCGGAGGCTGGTCTTCTGCGGGCCGCCCGTGAGCTTGTTCAGCCCGCCGCTGTCCCAGCCTGGACTCCAGGCTAATCCCAGGCGCGGCGCAAACGATCGATAGTAAGTTTGGGTCAGGCCCAGCGGAATGCCGGGGTCCCCAGGCATGACCAGTCCACGGGGAGAGACCGCTTCACCCGCGCTGCCGGGGTTACAGTCGGTTGAGCCAAAGATTGCGACCAAGGGATTGTCCGCCGCGAGCTGACAGGGAAAGACGTGCGTGTCTTGGCCGGGCCGGAAGGTCTGCGTGCGTCCTCCGATGTCGGCAATGGGCGTGTTCAGTTCCCAGCGCAGGCCGTAGTTGAGCGAGAAGTTGGGTTGCACCTTCCAACTATCTTCGGCGTAAAGGTACAACGCCGTGCCCCGGACGTATTCGTGCTGCGCGGAGCCTTGCAGATAGATATCGGGAAGCCCCAGCAGGTAATTTGGAATGAGGTCGTCAGACCCCACGTCGTTCGGCCCGCCACCAAAGTAGTTGTACTGCCCGTTGACCGCGAAATAGAGGGTCTGGTCGAACTGTTGGCGGTGGACGTCGGCGCCGAACTTCAGCGTGTGTTTGCCCATGACCTTGGTGAAGTTGTCGGTCCACTGAAAGGTGTTGCCGAATTGCGGCAGTTCACCTTCAAAATTGTTGCCCAATGAAAACCCACCCGAAATGGCGATGAAGGGCACACCTTCGTGGTCGGCGCCCAGGTTGGGTGTGATGCCCGCACGCGGATTATCGGGGTCGCTAAAACACTGGTCGGCGGGAACGCCCGCGCAGGAGTTTTGCACCAGATTCGTGCGTTGCGGGTGCAGAAATCTTCCCTGGCCTTCCCGGAAAAAGGAGAAGCGAAGTTCATTGACGCTCGTTGCGCCTGACGCCCAGGTGTGCGTCAGGTTGATCTGCTGGAAGCGTTCGTTGGTCAGGTCGCCAAAGCCCGGCAGCGCGGCGCCGCCGGCCTGAAACCGTGCAAAGGGCTTTTCGGCATAATCATCGTTAAAGTAATAATAACCGTTGAACTGCTGGTGATCGGTGAGCTTCTGGTCGATGCGGAGGGTTCCCTGGTCCACGCGGTTGCGCAGCAGCGGCGAGGCCTGGTAGAGGTGCTCGCCCGTGTTGGGCAGCGGCACGAATTGCTTAATGAGGTCGGCGGCGGTGGGGTCAAAGCACTCTGCGGGAATGATATTGCCCGGGAAAATCGCGGCATAAGCCACCCCCGGAGCGATGGTTGCCCCCGAGTTTCCTTGGATGGCGGCGGCACAGCCAGGGCGCGCGCCCAGCACAGCAGCAAGGTACGGGTCCGTGAGCGTGCCGGCAAAGGCCGTTCCGGAGGAGAAGTCACCCTGCTGCTCGGCGGCCGTGGGGACGGTGACCGTAGCGGAGGGAATTCCCTGGTGGATGCGGCGGCCTTCGTAGGAAAGGAAGAAAAACGAACGATCGCGCTGGATCGGGCCGCCCAGTGTGCCACCGAACTGGTTCTGCTTGAAGTCAGGCCGCGTGGCTTCGAAGAAATTGCGAGCGTTCAGGCGCTGGTTGCGGACGAACTCGTAGAGATTTCCGTGCAAGGTGTTGGTGCCGGATTTGGTGACGACGTTCACGACCGAGCCGGAATTGCGGCCAAACTCCGCGTCGAACGTGCTGGTCATGACGCGGAATTCTTCGATGGAGTCCGGGGAGGGCTGGATGGCAGGCAGGTTGGCGAATTGATCGTTGGCGTCCCCGCCGTTCACCGTGTAGTTGTTGGAGCGTCCGCGGCCGCCATTCACCGAGACGACGCCGGTGCGGTCGCTGCCGTAGAACAAATCAGAACCCAACTGCGACTGGACTCCTGGCTGCAACTGGAGCAACTGGTAGGTGTCGCGGGCGTTGAGGGGGAGTTGTGTCACCTCGCGGTCCGTCACCACCGCGCCGAGCTGGGTGCTGGTGGTCTCGATCAGGGGGGCGCTGGCTAGCGCCGTTACCACCTGGGCAAGCGTCCCAAGTTGCAGGTCGGCGTTGACGACGACCACGTGGCCGATGCGGACTTCCACATCGAGTTGCCGAAACTCCCGGAACCCCTCAGCCTGGACGACGACGGCGTAGCGGCCTACGGGGAGGGCGGGGAACGCATATTCGCCATCGGTGGTGGTCGCCATGGAGCGGCTGGCGTAAGCCTCCGCCAGCACCGCCGTGACGCGCGCCCCCGGAACGACCGCACCCGAGGGGTCCTTCACCGTACCGCGAATCGTGCCCGTCGTCTGGCCCCAAAGGCTGTCAGCGGCCGCAAAGATGACTGCCATCAAGAACAGAACGCGCGCGAGCGGAAGCAGCTTCAACCTCTATCTCCGTGTGTCGAGCAGCCCGCAGTGAGCTGCGGGGCGTTTGAAACGATCGACCTTTGAGATTGTGCGTAAGAGTGGAGCGAACTGGAAAACTTGTCAAGAGAAAATACGTAGCGCGAAACGCCGGGCGAGCCTGGCCCAGGAGATGACCAATCCGTCGACCGGAGGAACCTCTGGTTCATCCCGCCTTCCTGCCGGTCAGGGGCGGGGTGCTTGCCGCGCGTCGAGCAATAGCGGCGAGGAAACTAACACCGTGATGTTCCGGGGAGCCCTGCTGACTTGACTTAAAAACATCGCATTGCGAGATAAATGTGACGCGCGTCAAGTTCGCAGTACGCTGCGACCCGCATGAATAGCGGCTACGCGATTTTGTTTTGACAAAAAAATCCACGCCGAAATATAATTTAGGATTCTCAGGGCCCCTAATATGCAAAGTGAAGAGCATTCTTGTGAACGGGAAATCTGCCGGTTTCTTTTGCGTTGCCGACTTGGATTGCGGCCTGGCTTTGTAGTTTTCTTGTTGCCGACACTGTCGCTGGCTAGTCCTGCGCCCGTGTCGTCGGGTGCTTTAAGGAACCGTTCGCAGTCAACCAAAGCGCCGTGTGCGCAGAACGGACTTGCGACTTCATTAGGCGGTCACGGGACTAGAATCGCTTGCGTCCCCCAGCTTTCTTTTCCGGGATCATCGAGCATGCAAAGTCCGGTGCCCCCCCACATGCGGGGTTTGGGAAGGGTATGGACTGCGAAGCACGGGACGACCCTAGGCAGGATGGACCGCCTGGGGACATCATGCAGGGCTAACAACAACGGTTAATAGACCGCCTTACCGAGGAGATTGCTGCCCGGCAGTAAATGGGGCCGCCTGCAGGACTGCAGTCAGGGTGAGGCCTCCTCAGGGGCGTCGAGTAGAATCGTTCGATGGCGCAAATCTTCCATCGCAGCACCAATACGATCTCCAAGCTGATGATCTACGGCTTGGTGTTCATCCTGGGGGCCCTGGCGTATCTCGTATACGCGGTCAATCAATCTCCCTACTTTACAGACGTCAACGTGCCCCGGCAGCAACCGGTGCCATTCAGCCACAAGCATCACGTGACGGACGACGGCATCGATTGCCGCTACTGCCACACCTCGGTGGAGCAGTCGTCCTACGCGGGGGTCCCCGCCACGCATATCTGCATGAGCTGCCACTCCAAGCTGTGGCTGAACAGCGCCATGCTGGAGCCGGTGCGCGCCAGTTACGCCAGCAACGCGTCGCTGGAGTGGACGCGCGTCAACGCTCTGCCCGATTTCGTTTATTTCGATCACAGCATTCATGTGAGTAAAGGCATCGGCTGCACCACATGCCACGGACCGATTGGTGAGATGCCCCTGACGTGGCGCGCCAACACGCTCTACATGCGCTGGTGCATCGACTGCCACAAGCACCCGGAGCGCAGCGTGCGCCGCCGCGAAGATGTTTTCAGGGCGGATTACGTAGCGCCCCCGGACCAGCTCGCTCTGGGCCGGCGGTTGGTGAAGGAGTACAAAATCAAAGACCCGAAACAACTGACGGATTGCTACACGTGTCATCGCTGAGAGGCAGGAACAGGATTTCTCATGGGACGTAAGGAAAAAGGCCGGAGCACTTTCGACCTCGTGCAGATTCAAGCGAAACTGGAGCAGGCGCCCGAGAAACGCTTCTGGCGCGGCCTGGAAGAGCTGGCGGGCACGCCGGAGTACCGCAACTTCCTGCAGTGCGAGTTTCCTCACGATCCTCGCCAGGATGAGAAGGGGGTCAGTCGCCGCGACGCGCTGAAGTGGATGGCGGCGTCCGCCGCGCTGGCGGGCCTGACCGCCTGCACCAAGCTGCCGACGGAGAAGATCGTTCCTTACGCACAGCAACGGCCGGAGAATTTTGTTCCCGGCAAGCCACTGTTCTACGCCACAGCCATGCCCCTGGGCGGTTACGCGACGGGGTTGCTCGTGGAAAGCCACATGGGCCGCCCGACGAAAGTGGAGGGGAACCCCAGCCACCCAGCCAGCCTGGGCGCTGCGGACGTGTTCGCGCAGGCTTCGGTGCTGACCCTTTACGATCCTGACCGCGCGCAGGTGGTGATCTACGACGGTCGCATCGGAAGCTGGAGCACCTTCCTCACCTCAGCCGAGCAATATCGCGCCGATCTCCTTCTCAGAAAGGGCGCGGGGCTGCGCATCCTGACGGGTACCGTCACTTCGCCGACGCTCGCGGATCAGATCAATTCGCTACTCGCGCAGTTCCCCCAGGCAAAGTGGCATCAGCATGAGCCGTGCAACCGCGACAGCACGCGGGAGGGCGCGAAGCTTGCCTTCGGTGAGTATGTCAGCACGGTCTATCACTTTGATCAGGCCGACGTGGTCGTCTCGCTCGACGCGGATTTCCTCGGCTCGGGCCCGGGCGCGCTCCGCCACGCGCACGACTTCAGCGAAAGACGCCGCGTGACCAGCCCGCAATCGTCAATGAACCGGCTCTACGTGGTGGAAAGCACACCGACGATCACGGGAGCGATGGCGGACCATCGACTGCCGCTGCGCGCTGGTGACGTGGAAGCCTTTGCGCGCGCCCTGGCGGAAGGACTGGGAGTCAAGACTGGAGCCGTTGCCGCTGCGGTTCCGGCACGGGTGCCCCCGGATTGGATCCCCGCCCTCGTGCGCGATCTCGAGAAGCATCGCGGCGCCTGCATCATCGTGGCCGGCGAGCAGCAACCGCCCGTCGTCCACGCCCTGGCCCACGCCATAAACGATGTGCTCGCGAGCGCGGGCAAGACGGTGACCTACACGGGCCCCGTGGAGGCGAACCCGGTGAACCAATCGACCTCGCTGGGTGAGCTCGTGGCCGACATCCAGGCCGGGCAGGTGGACACGCTCGTCATCCTGGGCGTCAACCCGGTTTACAGCGCCCCGGCGGATGTGCATTTCGTGCAAAACCTCCTCAAGGTGAGAACGCGAATTCACCTGAGCCTTTATGACGACGAAACCGCGGAGCTCTGCCATTGGCACGTTCCCGAGGCTCACTACTTGGAAGCGTGGAGCGATGCCCGTGCCTATGATGGTACGGTAAGTATTCTTCAGCCTCTTATATCCCCGCTGTACGATGGAAAATCCGCGCACGAGGTCCTGGCGGTGCTGGCGGGACAGGAGGGGTTGAGCGGGCACGACATTGTCCGTGACTACTGGCAGCGCCAGAAGCCGGCGGCGGGTTTCGAAGCGTTCTGGCAAAGGTCGCTGAATGACGGCGTGGTGGCGGGGACGGCGTTGCCTGCAAAGCCGGTCAAGCTGAGCGGCACCTTCGCCACGCAGGCTGCAAAAGTGGGTGGCTCACAGGGCGCCGGAATGGAAATAGTTCTACGGCTCGATCCCACGGTGTGGGATGGCAGCTTCGCGAACAACGGCTGGCTGCAGGAGTTACCGAAGCCGCTCACCAAGTTGACCTGGGACAATGCGGCGCTCGTGAGTCCTGCTACCGCGCTGAAACTGGGGGTGACGAACGGAGATGTGTTGAAGCTGCGCAGCCGCGAGCAGGAGGTTGACGCACCCGTCTGGATCACGCCTGGCCACGCGGATGACTCCCTCACCGTCCACCTGGGATACGGGCGGCGCCGCGCGGGCCGCGTGGGCACGGGCGTCGGCTTCAACGCCTACAAACTGTGCGCCTCCGAGCGCCCCTGGGTCAGCAGAGTTGAGGTGCAGAAGACAGGGAAGAACTACCAGCTCGTGACCACGCAACACCACCACATCATGGGCAAGGAAGGCGAAGAGGTTGAAGAAGAGAGCGTGGCGGCGCGACAGCGAAGCCTGGTGCGCGTGGCGACGCTCGAGAAATTCCGCCAGGAGCCCGACTTCGCGCGCGAAGAAGGTGGGGAAAAGGCGCCTTCGCTTTATCCGGGTTACAAGTACGACGGCAACGCCTGGGGCATGGCCATCGATCTGAATAGCTGCATCGGGTGTAATGCCTGCGTGGTCGCGTGCCAGTCGGAAAACAATATTCCCGTAGTTGGCAAAGACCAGGTCGCGCGCGGTCGCGAAATGCACTGGATTCGCGTCGACACGTACTTCCACGGCGGCCTGCAGAATCCCGAGACCTACAACGAGGTCGTCCTCTGCATGCAGTGTGAGAACGCGCCCTGCGAGTATGTGTGCCCGGTCGCCGCCACGGTGCACAGCCCCGAAGGGCTGAATGAAATGATTTACAACCGCTGCGTGGGCACGCGTTACTGTTCGAATAACTGTCCGTACAAAGTCCGGCGTTTCAACTTCTACCTCTATGCGGACTGGAAGACGCCGAGCCTGGAACCCCTGCGCAATCCGGACGTAACGGTGCGCAGCCGCGGCGTGATGGAGAAGTGTACCTACTGCGTCCAACGCATCAACGCGGCCAAGATCGCGGCGGAAAAGGAGGACCGCGAAGTGGGCGACGGGGAAATCGTGACGGCGTGCCAACAGACCTGCCCGACGCAGGCCATCGTCTTCGGCAACATCAACGACCCGAACAGCCGCGTGGCCAAACTGAAGGCGCAATCGCGAAACTACGGTCTGCTGACGGATTTGAACACGCGGCCGCGCACCACCTACCTCGCGAAGCTGCGCAATCCCAACCCGGAGATCAAGGAGTAGCGGGTGAGTCCTGACGGATTGGAAAAAACGGCGGTGGAAGCTAGACCCCCGGTTCTGGCGCCGGGGCATACCTACGCGTCGATCACCGACAAGATCAGCTCCATCGTTCTCCTCCAGAAGACGAAGCGGGGGTGGTGGTTCGGGTTTGCGGTGGCCTTCACCCTTTTCATGGTTTTGAATTTTGCAGTTGGCTACCTGATGCTAATGGGTGTGGGTATTTGGGGAATTAATATCCCTATTGCTTGGGGATTCGCCATCGTCAACTTTGTGTGGTGGATCGGCATCGGCCACGCGGGCACCCTGATCTCCGCCTTTCTGTTGCTGATGCGCCAGGCGTGGCGGCAATCCATCAACCGCTTCGCGGAAGCCATGACGCTATTTGCCGTGGCTTCTGCCGGCATGTTCCCGCTGCTGCACATGGGACGGCCGTGGCTGTTCTACTGGTTGATGCCTTACCCCGACACCATGGGGACTTGGCCGCAGTTCCGCAGCCCGCTGGTGTGGGACGTGTTCGCGGTTTCGACCTATGGCACCATCTCGCTGCTCTTTTGGTTTGTGGGTCTGCTTCCCGATCTCGCCACACTGCGCGATCGCGCCAGCAATCGTTTGGCGCAGATCACTTACGGGTTTCTGGCCATGGGCTGGCGCGGTTCGGCGAGGCATTGGCAGCGCTATGAGATGGCGTACCTGCTGCTCGCAGGGTTAGCCACGCCGCTGGTGGTCTCAGTGCACACGGTGGTGAGTTTTGACTTTACGATCGCGGTGGTTCCAGGCTGGCACAGCACCATCTTTCCACCCTACTTCGTGGCCGGCGCGATCTACTCCGGCTTCGCAATGGTGCTGACGCTGGCAATTCCACTGCGGCAGTTCTATGGCTTGGAGGACTTCATCACCCTGCGGCATCTCGAAAACATGGCAAAGATCCTGCTCGCCACGGGCCTCATCGTGGCTTACGGCTACGTGATGGAGACCTTCATGGCGTTTTACAGTGGCAGCACTTACGACCGCTCCATGATCATGAACCGGATGACGGGGCCTTACGCTCCCGTTTACTGGCTCCTGATCACCGGCAACATCGCGATCCCGCTTACCGCGTTGTGGTCCGCGAAGATCCGGCGGAACGTGGCGGCTTTGTTTGTGATCTCGTTGATTGTGCAAATGGGTATGTGGCTGGAGCGCTTCGTGATTGTGGTGACCAGCTTGCACCGCGATTTCATGCCCTCGGCGTGGGGCATGTACTACCCGACGATCTGGGACTGGGCAACGTTTGCGGGTTCAATCGGATTGTTCCTGACGCTGTTCTTTCTGTTCATCCGCTTCTTGCCCATGATCTCGATCTTTGAGATGCGCGGCCTCGTTCACCAGGTGAAAGAGGAAAAGGCGTGAGGAGCACTTAGCATCAGACCGTGTTCGAAGCCAAGGCTTCTCGCCGTCGCAGCAAATCGGCAATGATGAGACATCCGCTTTACGGCCTGATGGCCGAATTCGAAACCACCGACGACCTGCTGAACGCTGCGCAGCGCGCTCACGCCGCGGGCTATCGCCGGATGGACGCCTTCACGCCGTTTCCAGTGGAAGGACTGGCGGAGGCCATCGGCTATCACAAGACGCACGTGCCGCTGATCTGCCTCGTCGGCGGATTGATAGGTTGCATGGGCGGGTTCTTTCTGCAGTACTGGCCGAACGTTTTCGGTTATCCCCTCAACATTGGCGGGAAACCGTACAACAGTTGGCCGTCATTTATTCCGATCACCTTTGAGTTAGCAGTTCTGTGCGCAGGTTTGGCGACGGTCTTCGGGATGCTGGCACTCAACCGACTGCCGACGCCGTATCACCCGGTGTTCAACGCGCCGCGCTTCGAGCTTGCCACGCGCAACCGATTTTTCCTTTGCATCAACGCGCGCGACTCCAGATTCGACGCACAGAAAACCAGGGAATTCCTGCAGAGCTTGAACGCTCGAGAGGTATCGGAAATTGAGTCGTAGTGGCCTGGAAAACCGGACCCGTCAGCGAAGCGCCCGACTGGCGCTCGTGGCGCTGGCGGCGATGTGCTCGCTGGGCTGCCGGCTCGACATGCACGTGCAGCCGAAATACAAACCCGACGACGCCAGCACGTTCTTCTCAGACGGGCGCGCCAATCGGCCGGAAGTTCCCGACACCGTGGCGCGCGGGCACATGCGCACCGACGAACTGCTTTACACGGGCCGCGTGAACGGAGTGGTGGCCGACCAGTTTCCGTTTCCGATCACGCGGCAGGTGCTGGAGCGGGGGGGCGCGCGCTACAACATTTACTGTTCGCCTTGCCACGACTATACAGGCAGCGGGCGAGGGATGATCGTGCAGCGCGGATTTCCGCCGCCACCTTCCTACCACATTGACCGCCTGCGGCAGGCGCCAGCGGGGCACTTCTTTGAGGTCATGACCGACGGTTACGGCGTGATGTCGAGCTACGCAGGGAGGATCACACCTGAGGATCGCTGGGCGATCGTGGCGTACATCCGCGCCTTGCAACTGAGCCAGCATGCCACGCTGGATGACGTGCCGGCGGAAGAGCGCCGGCGACTGACGAGCAAAGCGAAATGAACGCGCCTGAAACACTCCAACCCGGAATCGAACGCCTAGGGAAAACGGCGCTGGTCGTAGGCGTGGCGGCGCTCGTGCTGTGCGTGGCCGCGGGGCTGCGGAGCCCCACGGAGTTCTTCCGCTCTTATCTCCTGGCCTTCGTTTTCTGGATCGGCCTGCCGCTCGGCTGCTGCGCCATTCTGATGCTTCATCACCTGGTCGGCGGCACGTGGGGATTCCCGTTGCGACGCCTGCTCGAGTCAGGGACGAAAACCCTCTGGCTGATGGCGGTGTTGATTCTACCGATTCTTTTCCGGCTGCCAGCGCTCTATAGCTGGGCCGATCCGACCAAGGTCAGCGTCGATCCCCTGCTGCAATACAAGCATCCTTATCTCAATGTGCCGTTCTTTATCGCGCGCACGATGATTTACTTTGCCACCTGGATGCTTCTCACCTATTTCCTGAACAAGTGGTCGCGCCAGCAGGATGAGACGGGCGAGCCCGACCTGACGCGGCGCCTGCGGCGCCTGAGCGGACCGGGCCTCGTGGTTTACGGGCTGACGGTGACCTTCGCCTCGGTGGATTGGGTGATGTCGCTCGAGGCAAGTTGGTTTTCGACGATTTACGGTATGATTTTCATGGTGACGGAAGCGCTGGCGGCGATGGCGCTGGTGACGCTCACGGTGATCCTGCTTTCAAGACAGAAATCGCTCGCGGAACTGATCTCGCCTGGGGTGCTGAACGACTACGGCAACCTGCTGCTGACCTTTACGATGCTGTGGGCGTACCTCTCGTTTTCGCAGTACTTGATTATCTGGGCCGGGAACCTGCAAGAGGAGATTCCCTGGTACGTGAGCCGCGCGCAGGGAGGTTGGGCGTGGGTGGCGTTGGGGTTGATCGTCTTCCACTTCGCGGTGCCGTTCCTGCTGCTGCTCTCGCGTTTCGTGAAGCGGCGCGCGCAGATTCTGGGCTGGGTGGCGGCGGGCCTGGTGGTGATGAGCGTGGTGGATATCTACTGGCTGACCGTACCCGCCTTCGAGCGCGCGGGACCCGAATTCCGCCTGACGGATTGGCTGGCGATACTGGGTATAGGCGGGCTGTGGTTGTGGCGGTTCGCGGCGCAACTGAAAGGACGGCCGCTTCTGCCGCTGCGCGACCCGCGGCTGAAGGAAATAATGCAGCATGGATGAACCCGCAAAAGGAACGGAACGCGCCAAGCGCGGTTACGAAGGCTCCGACATAAGCGTGGGACGATTGTTCGCCTTTGCCGGGGGCGTGGCGGGATTGGTGATCTTTGGCGTGGTAGCCAGCGCCGTAGTGTTCCGCTTTTTCGTACGACACCAACCGCTGGGACCTCCGGCTTCGCCCTTCGAGAACGTCCGGCCGCTGCCGCCGCAGCCACGCCTGCAGACGGAGGCGTCGGAGGACCTGAAGCGCTACCGCACCGATCAGGACAAGATTCTGAATGGCTACGGGTGGGTTGATCAAAACGCGGGCACTATGAGGATTCCAATTGACCAAGCGATGGATATCCTTTTGAAAAATGGCTGCCCAGTCCGAACTACGACCCCGGTTGAAGGCGGTAAGGCGGAAGCGTCCGAGCCTGGGGCGAAGCCCGCTAGTCGTCAGCCTGCGCTCGCTGGCGTGGGGGCGGAAGGGAAGAAGTGAAGATGCGAGTGATCGCCAAGCAGAAAACCATCCGGTCCGTGACGAGAACGCGCGCGTTGGGGTTACTTCGTGCCGGGTTTGTGGCGGCACAACTCGGCGCCTTTCTGCTCAGCTTCGCTGTGCGGACCGCGGGACAAGATAACGCCGCCGTCACGCCCCCGCAATTGCGCGGCGTGGGAATCGACCAGCGTTTGAACCAGCAGGTTCCGCCGGACTTGAAGTTTCGCGATGAAACCGGCCAGCCGGTGACGCTGAGGTCGTACTTCGGCAAGAAGCCCGTGATCCTCTCGCTGGTTTATTACAGTTGCCCGATGCTGTGCACGATGGTGGAGAACGGGCTGCTGAACGCGCTCCGGGATGTGAAGTTCAACATCGGGGAACAATACGAAGTGGTGACGGTAAGCTTTGATCCCAGCGACAGGCCGGAAGTGGCGATGGCGAAGAAAGCCATCTATGCGGGCCTCTACGGGCGGCCCGGCGCCAAGCGCGGCTGGCATTTCCTGGTGGGCGAGGAGCCTGCGATTCGAGCGCTCACGCAAGCGGTGGGCTTCCGGTACAACTACGATCCGCAGACCCTCCAGTTCGCGCACGCGACAGCGATCATGGTGCTGACGCCGCAGGGAAAAGTCTCGCGCTACTTTTACGGGATTCAGTACCCGGCGCGCGACGTGCGGCTGGCGCTCGTGGAAGCGTCCAACGAGGAGATCGGGAATCCGGTGGACGCCCTGCTGCTCTACTGCTGCCAGTACGATCCGGCGACGGGCAAGTACGGGGTGATTGTCTCACGGGTTCTGAAGCTTGCGGGATTCATGACGATCGTTTCGCTGGGGACCTTAATTCTTGCACTTTCGCGAGGCGGGCGGCACGCCGACGCCTGAGCGCGCCACAGGACGGGGCTTCGCACAAACGTTAACAACCAGAGTCGCGCACGTCGAACTTTCGGCGGCGAGAATTCCAGGGTGATTGAAAAGCATGTGGCAAGGATTTCCCATCAGGCCTGACCAAGCGTCCACGATCGCGCGCGGGGTGGATCATCTCTACTACTTCCTCATCGCGATTGACCTGTTCTTCACGGCGGTGATCTTTCTCACCATCTTCTACTTCGCGCTTCGCTACCGGCGCCGCTCGCAGAAGGAGCAGCCGCCGCAGATCGAAGGGAACATTCCACTGGAGCTCGTGTGGACCGCGATTCCCTTGGGGCTGGTCGTCATCGTGTTCCTGTGGGGTACCAGTCTGTTTATCCGGAATTCACGCCCCCCCGCCGCAGCGATGGAAATCTTCGTGGTCGGCAAACAGTGGATGTGGAAGCTGCAGCACCCGGAGGGCGTGGAGGAGATCAACGCACTGCACGTCCCCGTGAACCGGCCCGTCAAGCTGACCATGACGTCCGAAGACGTCATCCACGACTTTTCCGTGCCGGCATTCCGCATCAAGAAGGACGTGGTGCCCGGCATGTACACCACACTGTGGTTTGAGGCGACGAAGACCGGAAAGTTTCACTTGTTCTGCGACCAGTATTGCGGCACCAACCACTCGCTGATGAGGGGCGAGGTGACGGTGATGGAGCCTACCGAGTACGAGCAGTGGCTAAGTGGCGGCATCCGCGGTGAATCCATGGCCCAGGCGGGTGCGAAGCTTTACGACCAGCTCGCGTGCATCACCTGCCACGGAACCGGCAAAGGGCCGCCGCTTGTGGGTGTTTACGGCAAGCCGGTGAAACTGAGCGACGGCTCGATGGTCGTGGCGGACGACGCCTATTTGCGTGAGTCGGTACTTTATCCCTCCGCCAAGATCGTGGCGGGCTATCCGCCCGTTATGCCCACGTTCAAGGGGCAGGTGACGGAAGAGCAATTGCTGCAATTGATCGCGTATATCAAGTCCTTGAGTCCGGAAGAAGGGAAGGCACGGAAATAATGGCAACGGCAGCGGTGGGACCGGAAACTCGCGTGCACTACTTGAATGTCGATTACGGCATCAAATCGTGGCTGTTGACCACGGACCACAAGCGCATCGCGGTGCTGTACCTGGTGTCTATTACGCTGTTTTTCTTTGTGGGCGGCGCCGCTGCGGCACTGATGCGGCTGAACCTGATCGAGCCCAATGGCGCGCTCGTCGAACCCGCCACCTACAACAAGCTCTTCAGCATACACGGCATCATCATGGTGTTCTTCTTCATGATCCCGTCGATCCCGGCGGTCCTGGGGAATTTCCTGGTGCCCATGATGATCGGGGCACGCGATTTGGCCTTCCCAAGACTGAATCTGCTGAGCTGGTACATCTTCATGGCGGGCGGGGCGCTGTGCATGTACGCGGTGATCGCAGGCGGTGTGGACACGGGTTGGACGTTCTACACGCCGCTGAGCACGACTTACCTCAACAGCAACGTGATGTCGGCGGCGCTGGGAGTGTTCGTGGCCGGGTTCTCGTCGATTCTCACCGGCCTGAATTTCGTCGTGACGATTCACAAAATGCGCGCGCCGGGCATGACCTGGTTTCGCATGCCGTTGTTCCTCTGGGCGATGTACGCAACCAGCATCATCCAGATTCTGGGCACGCCGGTGCTGGCCATTACGTTGGCGCTGGTGGGGCTGGAACGGCTTTTCCACGTGGGCATCTTCGACCCGGCGGTGGGCGGCGACCCGATTCTCTTCCAGCACCTGTTCTGGTTTTACTCGCACCCGGCGGTTTACATCATGATTCTGCCCTCGATGGGTGTGATCAGCGAGCTGGTAACGTGCTTTGCGAAGAAGCGCATCTTCGGCTACAGCTTCGTGGCGTTTTCGAGTGTGGCGATCGCGGCGATCTCCTTCCTCGTATGGGGCCATCATATGTTTGTGAGTGGCCAATCGATCTACGCGGGCATTATCTTTTCTGCTCTTAGTTTCGCAGTGGCCATCCCTTCGGCGATCAAAGTTTTCAACTGGACGGCCACGCTGTACAAGGGTTCGATCTCATACCAGGCGCCCATGCTTTACGCTCTGGGGTTCATCGGCCTGTTCACGATGGGCGGGCTGACGGGCCTGTTCCTGGCCACGCTCGCCGTGGACACCCACGTGCACGACACCTACTTCGTTGTCGGCCATTTCCACTACATCATGGTGGGCGGCGCGGTGATGGGATATCTGGGCGGCATTCATTACTGGTGGCCGAAGATCACCGGCCGCCTTTATCCCGACGGCTGGGCGCGGCTTGCCGCGGCCATCATTTTTATCGGTTTCAACCTCACGTTCTTCCCGCAATACATGCTGGGATATCTCGGCATGCCGCGGCGCTACGCGGTCTATCCGCCGGAGTTCCAGGTGCTGAACGTCATGTCGTCGGCGGGCGCGTCGATCTTGGGCGTGGGCTATCTCATTCCGCTCGTTTACATGCTCTGGTCGCTGCGCTACGGGCCGGTGGCGGGGCCGAATCCTTGGGGCGCCAAAGGCCTGGAGTGGCTGACGCCCTCGCCGCCGCCAACCGAGAATTTCGAAAAGACGCCCGTGGTGACGGAAGAGGCTTACGCCTACGGAGCGAAGGAGGGTGCAGTTGGCTGACAGTCACGCCAGCACCCCGCTGGCGCACCAGTTCGAGGATCTGGAGCAGCAGCACGAGGCCGCCAGTCTCGGGATGTGGATTTTCCTCGCCACCGAGGTGATGTTCTTCGGCGGACTCTTTGCGGGCTACACCATCTACCGCAATCTCTATATGCCCGGGTTCGACGTGGGAAGCCATCTGTTGAACGTCACCATCGGCGCCGTCAACACTGCCGTGTTGATTTGCAGCAGCCTGACGATGGCGCTGGGCGTGCGGGCCGCGCAATTGGGCAAGCGGCATGCGCTCTTGACGTTCCTGATTCTGACCATGGCGCTGGGACTGGCATTCATCCTCATCAAGCTGGCGCTCGAGTGGCGGCACGATTACCTGGAAGGTTTCGCACCCGGCCTGAACTTCACCTTTGCCGGGCCGAACGCCAAATCCGTCGAGCTGTTCTTCTGCTTCTACTTCGCCATGACGGGCGTGCACGCGCTGCACATGGTCGTGGGCATGGGAGTTCTCAGCGTGCTGCTGGTGCTGGCGTGGAAGGGCCACTTCGGCCCGGAGCGCTACAACGCGGTCGAGACCGCGGGCCTATACTGGCACTTCGTCGACATTGTCTGGATCTTCCTTTTCCCGCTCCTGTACTTGATTGGAGGTCGATACTGAATGCTGGGTCACGTGGTTCCGAAGAAGATCTACTTTCTGATTTTCGGCGCGCTGCTGGCACTGACGGCCCTGACGACCAGCGTGGCCTACGTGAACCTGGGCCAGTGGAACACCATCGCAGCGCTCACCATCGCCTGCTGCAAAGCCACGCTCGTCGTGCTGTTTTTTATGCACCTACGCTGGAGCACGCGCCTGATGCGCGTGGTGCTGCTTTCGGCGTTGCTCTGGCTCGCCATCCTCATCGGCCTCACCACCACCGACTTCTTTTCGCGCGGCTGGACGCCCATTCCGGAAAGCTGGGAAACGTCACGCTTGCCCTTGCCCGGCCCACCTCCACAGGGCGAGTTTGGAACCAGTAGGCGGTAGACAGTTTGCCGTAGGCAGGAAAAACTGACCCCTCAGGCGCTGCGCTTCACTCTGCCATTGGACGTCACAAGGGCTTCCGGAATTGAAACGCCGTGTCGAGTGTCATCGTTTGTCGGCTGGCTTCTTTGGCTCAAGCGGAGGCCCGTCGTGGACTTCCTTGGTATCGACATTAAACAGCCTCCAGTCGGAGTACTCGTGCCGGTTGGTGTAGACTGCGCCGCGGAAGTTCACTACAACCTTGACTTTGACGGGTAACCAAAGGGTTCGGTCCAAAGCTGTAAAATGCACTGGCGCATATTCGATTTCTGTCCGGCTGATCTGCAGGCCAATCTGAGTAAGTGGAGCGAGTAGGTCGGTTTGCATACAAGTGATTTGATGGGTCGCGGAATCGATCCAGACAACGCCTTGCTCCAGGACCGGCACGGAAACGCGGCTCGTCGTGAAGCCAATTGGCGTCGCCCGGCCCACGCGCTGGGCAAACGCAATAACGTCGCATTGGTTTCCGGCCTTGCTCTGCCGCCCAAGGTATCGGAACGTGGATTCGGGCTGGCGCGATGAATGGAGAAGGACTTCACTGCCCGCGAACCCGCGCGTCAACAGGAAACCCTGCCTGCTGCCGGCACTCTCGACGGGTTTTCCCTGGAGGTCAGTGCGATACTCGTCAAATTGGTCTTGACCGCCCCGCGAGATCATCAGCACGACATAGTAGCCGTCCTGGTAATTGCTGTCGCTTACATCCATCCAGCTCCCCCTCGGGATTGCAGCGGCTTGGTGAATCTGCTCTCGCGCGGTCGTGGCCACGAAGTTGTGAAAGAAGGAATCCACGTTCTCTCCAATCTCTTTCAGAAGGGAGGGAAGGGCGTCCTGGTCGGGTGCGACCTCCAGGCCTTTCAGTTTCGGCCCCGTCTTAATCAGTTGTTGGATGGGCCAGTCAACGTAGGGGTGAGCTTGCTGGTACGATGCCGTCACGGATGGGTCCGAAACCTGGGTGGGGGCCTGCGCACTGACCTCCCCGGCCTGACTCACCGGGTCCGCCAAGATGGCACCTACGCTGCAGACGAGTAGTAGAGTCGCCAAGCCACCCGTGCCTACGACGCAGCGTATAGCCAAGATCGTCAAACGACGTGCCGTCTCGTATTGAATATGCTTTTGCACTGAACACCACAAATGTCCAGGTCCGCTGTGGCGGGCCAGGGCCCACAACAGATTGAGAGAGTTTCGTCCCACTCTTGATTTGAGCCCCCGAACAGCTTTCAGTATACACCGACCTTGCTCCTTTCGGGGTCATCCAAGCGGAGTAATTCACCTTCGGGGTCAACAGCCTGTTCCACCTCTGGGAGGCGAGGCCGCAGCTCAGGTGGAACTGCCCCCGCACCCGCTCCCGCCAGGCGGGATCACCCTCTCCCTCGGAAGAAGGCTGAAAACACGCGGCGCTGGGCACCGAGGGCTTTAGGTGGGGACGCGAGCGCCCCGCGTGGGCTCGCCAAGGTTCACTGCAGTGCTATCCTGACGGGATTGGTGAAGGGCTCTGAGGGGTAGGCAGCCCACTTACTTGTCGCGGAAGAATAGACGTTGACGACGAACTGCGCAGATTTGCCCTCGCGGCTGAGCTCGGACTTGGGAATAGTCCATATGTAGCGAGTCCAGTCACCGTCGTTCTTCACTTCCAGTGCTCCGCGGCTGTGAAAGGTCCCGCAGAGGCTCGTCTTACCGGGTCCCAACAGATACTGCGTGCAGGGCCGTTCGTCATTGGTCAGGCCGTACGCCGTGTCGCCGCGATCGATCCGTCCGTTTCCATTCACGTCCACGAACAGGACGGGCGAGTCCCCGTTGTGGACCCGCAAGGTGAGTTTGGCGCTTTCTCCCAGGCCCTCGTAGAAAACCGAAACGCCCGCTGCCGTCAGCACGGGCTTCGGGGCGGGGGGCGCGGCGGGCGCTTGCACGAGGCTTGTCAGGCTGGGCGTGTAGGTGCGAGTCTCTCCCGGTGCGAGGTCGAGCGTCTCCACCTTTTCCCGGTAACCCTGCGCGGAGACGCGCACGACGTGCTTTTGCGGCGACAGCCCCGGGATCTTCAGGCGTCCTTCGCGACTCACCTGCCCCTTGAATTCGTCGTCCACGTAGACCTCGGCGCCTTTGGGAGCACCTTCAATCCGCAGCAGACCAGGGACGGGCGCGGCGGGAACCGCCGTGGGCTGCGGCGAGGGAGGCTCAGGTTTGGGCGGTGGAGGGGCGAGTTCGCGGAGCGTCCCGAGCAGCTCGGAGGTCGCCCCGGCGTCACGCAGTTCCTTTTCGGTCTCGGGCGTCACCTGAAAGTCGATGCCGCGCTTGCGCACGATCTCCGCGATGCGATCCGGTGGCACCGCCCCCTGGAGCAAACTCACGACCTCGGTCTTCGAAAGCGCCTTGGGTGGGGTTTGCGCCGTAGCTCCACCTCCGCTCAGCAGGCACAAAAGGCACACTAGGAAAATCAGGGGGATTTTGAAAATACACTTGTCCACCGCCACCTCTCACCTCATCCGCTTTCACCCGAGCGCCCGCGCGCTCACGCAGCGCGCAGGGACTTGAAACAGTTGGGGCACGTGTCCTGGACAGCCTCCACCTGCCAGCCGCACGCGGGGCAGCGAAGGGTGGTCGCCGCGGGTTCCACGCGTGCGCGGTCCTCCAAAGGCAGGACGATGGCCAGGGCTTCCCGCCGCGCCGCCGGCGCACGCGCAACGCGTTGCGAGTACGCCAACGCCAGCGAGTTCACTCCGCCGGCCGAGAGCACGACACCCGCAATCAGCAGAAGGAATGAAACCGCCAGCGGGCCGAGCTCGATGGTTCCGAAGCGAATGTCGCGCGGGTCGCGGGGATTGTAACGGATGGGGTGGTGCGTTCCCGGCGCATACAGGCTGAGAAGGTTCGCAGCGGCCTTCCGATAGGTGTCGGCCGTGTACTCCGACGCGGCTTGCGTGGTGTATGCCTTGCCCCTCACGATGTAGCGAAATGTGATTTTCGGTTTGTAGCGGTGGATCAGCGTCCCACCCTTCGCGGAGGGAACTTCCACGACCTCTTCCACGGCGCCACTCACCACGACGCCGTCCACGCTCGGCCAGAGGTTCCAGACGATATGAAGCTGGCGGCCCGCCCAGACGCCCGCCGCCAGCAGCGACAGTCCGATGAGGAGCCCCAGGATGCCCTTGGTGGCTGTCTCTCGCGCAGATTTTTCCGCGTCCATTGGAATTCTGTGCTCGGCAGGATTGCGCTCCCGCGAGCCCCGATTCGTCGATAACAGGAGGGAGCGGTTTTATCAGCCGGGTTCCCTCCGAATCACCAGCGGACAGTGCGCTGCGCGTAGCGACGGATCGGGACGAGCACACCCCCTTTCGCACAGCATACAGGAATGCTCGATCGGCGGGGACAGGATCCTAGCTAGATTGTATCACTCGGAAAAACAAGTGCAACCGAGCCAGGATTCGGGTAGTGTCCGAATCTGTCGGAGCGAATTCGAGACAGCGGGTCGGACCTTCAGGTCCGACGATAGCCAAAACTTCAAACGGGGCCTTTAGGCCCTGAAGCTTCAGGGGCTAAAGCCCCCGACTGGGCGTCGACCGATCATGTCGGAGCTAAGGCTCCGCCCCCTGGCCAACTCCCTCGAGCGAAGTTCCTCAAATTAGGACACCGCCAGGCAATTCCACGGTGAGCCGAGTCAGCGGCCACAGAAATTGGCCCATCGCGTAAGCTAGGGGAGGGCCAAGAAAAACTCCCTCAGGCCCGACGCGGCAAGCGCACCGGTGGCAGCAAACTTGATGCGCTCGCCACAGTCCAACCCGCCGGGGGGAAGAGGGACAATCATGGTGGAAGCTCTCCGAATTCGGGATCGGGGCTGAGGCAGGCCGAATTGTGCGGTTCACCTCAGGCTGCCAGGCCCATCTTTATTTACTGGTGGCGTGAAGCTCCCCGGGGGCGTATGATAGGTCCATTAGCAATCCAGCGATCGAACACTAACCCGTCCAACTAGAAGGAGTGAGGATGGAGAGAAAGTACAAACAGCGGGGCTATATGGACTCGGGTAGCGGCGGCGAACGCGCCGAGCACAAACCCGCAAGGAAACAAGAAAACTTTGGCCCGCGGACACCCAACCTGCCTGGCAAACGCGAAGTGGTGCGCTGTGCCTCCTGCGCCACGCTACTGCCGATGGGCATCGACTACACGGGCAAGTGCCCGCGCTGCGGTTTTGAGCTGCATAGTTGCAAGCAGTGCGCTTTCTTTGATACCTCGGGTCGCTTCGAGTGCACCCAGCCTGTCAGCGCGCGCATCCCTAGAAAGGACGCCCGCAACCACTGCAACTTCTACTCGCCGCGAACCACCGTTGAACGCGAGACCTCAACCTCCAAGCCGCTGGACGCGCGCCAAGCCTTCGAGAACCTGTTCAGAAAGTAAGGGGAGGGTCCGCTTACCCCGGGTTTGAGTTCCGCGACAGATTGTTCCCTATCCATGGCCGGGAGGTGGCCTCGGACAAAGTGTCGTTAAGTGCTCTGGAATGAACAATTTGTCCGGTCTGTTCGGCCCTGATTTCTTGCCGTTTGCTGCCCCGAAATCACCGCCCGAGAGTTTGTGGTTTCGCTGCGCCGTCTAAGCGTGGTCTAATCTGCCCCTCGATGCCTGAGTCCGCATTTTTTGTGCAGGACCTTACGACGCGCTGATGGGCGTCGGGAGTTGCACGCCCAGTCCGTGTGCGTTGCTGATTTATACGTTTTCCTCAGGAGGAACCGTGGCCACTCTGACCGTAGCCCCGCCTGCCAAGCCTCGCCGCCGCAGCGACTTTGAGATCATCCAGCCCGAAACCACCTTCACCGGTTCGCCCATCGAGCCGCTGGAGAGGGGTTTGCCCAAGACGACGCAATCCATCTGCCCGGAATGCCTGCAGGTGATTGCGGCGCGCCTTTTCGAGGAGAACGGCGCCGTTTACATGGAGAAGACCTGCGCCGCGCACGGCGACTTCCGCGACAAGATTTACTCCGACGCCCGTCTCTACCTCAAGATGGAGGAGTGGGAATTCGGCGACAACCGCGGCCTGGAGAACCCTGCCATCCGGAATGCCACGCGCTGCCCGGACGACTGTGGTCTATGCTCGCTGCACACTTCGCACACGGTTCTTTCCAACGTCGATCTGACCAATCGCTGCAACCTGACCTGCCCGGTTTGTTTCGCCAACTCCAACGTGGCCGGATATCTCTACGAGCCTTCTTTCGAGCAGGTGCGCGACATGCTCAAGGGCCTGCGCGAGCAGCGCCCCGTGCCCAACCGCGTTGTGCAATTCTCCGGTGGCGAGCCCACGCTCTACCCGCATTTCTTCGAAGTGTTGCGCATGGCCACCCGGCTCGGTTTCACACACATTCAGGCTGCGACCAACGGCATCAACTTCGCGAACCTCCCATTCGCGCAAGCCGCCAAAGAAGCGGGCCTGCACACGCTCTACCTGCAGTTCGACGGCCTCAGCGACGACATTTATCTCCGCACGCGCGGCCAGCGTCTTATGGAGACCAAGCTCGCTTGCATCGAGAACTGCCGCCAGGCAGGCCTGAAGATTGTCTTCGTCCCCACCATCGTCAAGGGCGTGAACGACCATCAGCTTGGCGACATGGTGCGGTTCGCTATCGACAACATCGATTGCGTCAGCGGCTTCAGCTTCCAGCCCGTGGCCTTCACCGGCCGCATTAATCGCCGCGATCTCGAAGCCAAGCGCTTCACCCAATCCGACCTCGCGCACTGTATCGCCGACCAGACCGGCATGACGGACAAGTACCACGACTGGTTCCCGCTCTCCTGCACGTCGCCGTTCTCCAAGCTCCTTACGGCGCTGCAGAACTACCAGCGTCCCAACCTCACTTCCCATCCCCACTGCGCCATGGGGACTTATCTCTACGTCGATCCGGTCTCCAAGAAGGCCGTGCCCATCACGCGCTTCTTCGATATCGGCGCCATGCTGCGCGACATCGATCTCCTGGCGCGTAAGGCTGACGGGGCGCGCGTCAAGCTCTTCTCCAAGATCAGCGCCTGGAATTCCCTGCGCCGGCACTTCAAACCGCAATTCGCGCCCCCGGGTCTTACCTTCGAGCGCTTCCTGAACACTCTGCAGGGCATGACTGACCACAGCCACGGGCGAGGCCAGGGTGACGGCACGTTCACCTATAAGACGCTGCTGGTCGCGGGTATGCATTTTATGGATGCCTATAATTACGACATCAACCGCGTCAAGCGCTGCGTCATCCACTATACCGCGCCCAACGGCTTGGCCTACCCCTTCTGTACCTACAACTCCGGCCCCTGCTTCCGGGAGAAGATTGAGAGGCAGTTCTCCGTGCCCTTGGACCGCACGGTCGCCAAGGCATCGCCTTCGAATGGTAATGGCGACGGGCTGGTGAACATTCCGTAGCGGCGGCATAAGGCCGGCCGTATTGTGTTTTCGATTTTGAATCTAAAACTGGATTGTCGTAGGGGCGGGCCTCGTGCCCGCCCTTTTTGTTTTGCCCGCTGGTGCAAAATGGTGCAATGTGGTGTAAAGTACAGGCATGGCGACTACCAAGGAATCCACCCGGCAGAGCGTCTCATTACCGCCACGGCTGGCGAAGCGCATCAAGTCGCTGGCCAAGACCGAGCGGCGCAGCGCCAATCGGGTTCTGGTTGACCTCATCGAAACCGGCCTGGAGTCCAAGGAACGCGAGAAGGAGCGTTTCTTTGCGCTCGCCGGCAGGTTGGCCGAGTCCACGGACCCCCAGGAAAGGGAAAGAATAAAGAAAGAACTGGCACGCATGACCTTCGGCGAGTAGATACAGCAAATCCACGCACAGGTGGATGGGGCGGATTGCGTCCGGCCTCAGGCTGTCGTACCATTAAGCGGAGGTTGAACGCCTGAAGTGGAACGGAGCAGGTTGACGGGAACAACCAGCGTGAAAGACGAGGCCCGGAAGCTGATCGAGAAGCTGCCGGAGAACTCGACCTGGGACGACTTGATGCGCGAAATCTATGTGCGCCAAGCCATCGAGTCTGGCTTGGCCGATAGCGAGGCGGGACGCACCACCGATGTGGAACAGGTCCGCGCGGAGTTTGGGCTACCGAAGTGAAGGTCCACTGGACCGCCACCGCCCTTGAACACCTCGAAGCCATCCACGCCTACATTGCAAGGAACTCCCCTCAGTACGCATTGCGGGTCGTTGACCGCTTGACCAGACGATCCCAACAAATCGCCGAATTCCCTTTGTCCGGCCGCGTCGTCCCTGAGTTCGAGCACGGTCAGATCGGATTCCCGCGTAGAGCGGCTCTCCACTTCAAGCTGACTATTCTATCTCGACACTATGCTTACCCTGCGGGAGCACGAGGCACACGTGCCCTCCATTACTCAGGATCTTGCCGAGGCCGGATGCACCATCGCAGAGCACCATAGCCGGTTGTCGGTTCAGCGTCACGTAGCATCGCCCGCGAGATTCATAGGTAAATGTTACGCGCTTGCCGGCCCGTTCTGCTCCGAGGATCGTGCCGGTGATGCTCTCGATACGCAACGCGCTCGGCCCGGCACCCGCAGCCTGCGGACGCGTTGAGACGCTGTGCGCACCGGCAGGAATGAGAACCTTCGAATCGGACAGGCCCGGCCACTCCCGGCCATCGAGGTAAGCGGTTCTCCCGCGTGTATCCGTCCTCCAGTAGAGCTGGCGCTGAACCTGCACCGGGGTGCCATCGCCCGCCTCGCTGGTCATCTGCTGGGCGCCCAGTACAAATGGGACCAGCCGCATATCATCCGCCGGCAAGGTGCTGAAGCCGAAGAGTGTGAGCAGGTCTACGTTCGCGGCTACGTTGGCAACCAATTCATAGAGTTCCAGCCCCCGGGGCTTGTTGAGCGGACGCCCCGGTGGAACTCTGTCCACAACGTTTACATCAATGGAAAATGGGGTGCCGGGTTGGAGCCGTGGGCGATAATGCTCGCCGATGGCCCGGTAGCGGTCAGGGCTTTCATTCCACACCGTATAGGGGTCCTCAATCTCGACGGCAAAGCTGTACTTCTTTTGCAGGGCCAGCAGGCGCTCGGGATCGACTGCGAACCGTTCCGTCACTGTGGGATCGCGCAGCGCATCAATAATGGTGAGCGTGGTTTGCAGATAGGGTTTTTCCGCTTGGCAACGTGCGAGGGTGTCGAGGAACGTTTCGGTCAGCCCGGTGATTAGCTCGATGCGATATTCGTGGAGCGCGCGGCGCATCTTCCCGTCCCGAGGCCCGTAGTGCGGCGATTGGGGATTGAAGAGCTCGAGCGGGTCCACCCCGTAACGCTGCTGGAACATCTTGCGAAACGTGGGATGCATGGGGGTGAAATCTTCCGGATATTTGAAGATGCCTGGAGCACCCTCAAAGTACAATTCCGCAAAGTCAACGCCATCCCAGTCGTGGTCCAGAACCAGGCGTCGGGTGTGTTCGACCACGGCGCGCAAGCAGGCAGGATCTTCCAGCGCCATGTGAGAGCGCCAATCCATGATCGCCGGTTGACCGCTGGCCGTGACTTCGCGCCATTCGGGGTGCTGCTTCCAGAACTGCTCCCCAACCATCGGGTACTCCAGCCAAGCATATACGGCCATACCCTCGAGATGCGCGGCGGGGATGAAGCGGCGAGTGAACTCGTGGAACGCCTCCGAGTCGTAAAAGGCGGCGAGATGGACTTCGCGAACGGACCAACTCTTCAGTTGCGCGGCCACCGCGATCGGGTCGAGCTCGCCGCCCACGTCGAGGTACACGCAGAGGTTGTCCGCGGCCAGAGTGGGAGCGACGCGCAGCTCATCCACAATCGCCTGGGCCAGGAAAGGAAGATATTCAAAAACCATCCCTTCGGGCGGCTCGAGTGGTATCGCGCTGTGAATGAATCGTCCTTGGCCGCGGCTCCCCGAGACTACCAGCGGCGCTTTGTCTTTCGGGTCGAAAGCCAGCGCCTGGAGCGCGGGGTTTCCCTTGAAGCGGGTGTAAGCCAGCCGGCCGGGTAGGCGGACGAGGTCCTCGGCGTAACGTGCCCAACGATATCTGGTTATTTCTCCCCGGGTACCCGTGGCATTGACGCCGAGCGCTGCTGCCAGCGGTGCGGCGCCATCCAGAAGCAAGGGCATCCCGCGTTCGACGTCATGAAGGATGGTCTGGACAAGCGGACCGTCAAGTTGCAGGCCTTCCGGTTCTGGAACAATCAGAAGAAGGTCGCTCTCCCTTTTAGATGAGAGGTAGCCCTCAGCCGAGACTTCACGAACACGGAATCCCACGCTCAAAAGCGCGCGAGTAATCCCGGGATAATGTCTACCGGTGAGGGAAATGATTAAGGCTTGCGGGACGCGAGGGCAATTGACGTCAGGCGTCTCTTCGCTACGGTTGGTTGAACTAGTGGCAAGCGACAGGCAAACAGTGAAGCTGAGAATCAATAAGTGAGCTTTGCGCATCCGCGAGATTATACCCGCGATGAGTGAACTTGTGTTGCTGGGATCAATTCGTGCTCCATCAAGGGATCACGAAGTTCTCCGTGACCTTTGTGCCTCTCAAACCACAACATAGAGGGCACGGAGCATCCCACGGACAGGGGCACCCTGCCGGTGCTTACCCTCTGCAAATCCGCCAATGCCAGTCCCTCTGTGGCATAATCGGGGCGAAATGATTCGGACCTTCGCACTCAGGTGACCAAGGGAGGGACAATCTATGAGTTCTCGGCGCGAATTCATAAAGACCATCACGGCGGCGGTGGCAGGCTCAAAGCTCGTGCAAGTGGCCATGGCGGCGGACGAGCGGTCCTTCACAGGGCCCTTCGGCGTGCAACTTTACAGCCTGCGCGAGCAACTCCAGAAGGATGTGCCCGGCTCGCTCAACCATATCCGCGAGGTCGGGTACACCACGGTGGAAACGGCGGGCTTTTACGGCCTGAAGCCCGAGGACTTCAAGCGCGAGCTCGACAAGGCGGGCCTGACGTGCACGGGCATGCATTCCGGCGACGACAACCGTTTTCGCGAGCATCTCGAGGAGATCATCGCGGAGGCCAAGATCTTCCAATCCCTTCACGTTTCCTGCCCCTGGGTGCAGGAGGAGCATCGCAAGGGCGCGGAGGGCTGCAAACGCGTGGCGGCGGAATTCAACACCTGGGGCAAGAAGCTCCAGGCCGCGGGCTTCCGGTTTTCGTACCACAATCACGATGCGGACTTCAAACCGGTTGGCTCGACGACGGCGGAAGATATCTTCATCGCCGAGACGGATCCCGAGCTGGTGGACTTCGAACTCGACCTCTACTTCGTGCAGAAAGTGGGACTGGTCCCGGCAGGCTATCTCAAAAAGTACTCGGGGCGGTTCAAGCAGCTTCACCTGAAGGACATCGCCAAGGGCGTCCAGCCGGGGTTCCGCGAGGAACCCGACACGACTTGCGTGCCCTTGGGCACGGGCCAGATCGACTGGCCGCGGACGCTGGCCGCAGCGGCGGAAGTCGGCGTGAAGGAGTATTACGTCGAGGATGAAAGCCCCACCGCCTGGGAGGGGATTGCGAAGAGCAACGCCTACCTGAAGTCCGTGCGCTTCTGACAGTTTAGGGAGTTGCCCCGCCGACCGGGAAACGACGCTATGATGATACGGGTCGCGTGCTGCGTGCTGCCTTTCCGGAGGTCTTGAGCTTGCCGATCGTCACTGAAGTTGAAACCAAAGCGCCCGGCTTTGCTTGGCCTCTCACGCGCCTGGACGTGGCCGGCGGCTTTGGCGACATTGGCGTGCTCTTTCCCATCGCCATCGCCCTGATTACCCTGAACCATCTGAATCCCACGGCGCTGTTCCTGGCGGCAGGGCTGACTTATTGTATCGCGGCGCGATATTTCCAGATCCCCATCGCGGTGCAGCCCCTCAAAGCGGTGGCAGCGATTGCTTTTGCCCTGTCGCTCGCGCCCTCCGCCATTGCCAGCGCCGGCTTGGTGATGGGCGTGCTGCTGCTCTTTGTCGGTTTGACGAACCTGGCGCGGTGGCTGGCCAGGCTGTTCACCTTGCCGATTGTCCGCGGAATTCAACTGGGGCTGGGTCTGCTGCTGGCGCGCGAGGGTTTGCGGCTAATGCTCGCGCCGCGCGCGGGACTGGCCCTTCCCGGCGGCGCGCTCGCGTCGTGGACGGTCGCCCTCGCCGGAGGCGCGTTATTGTTAGCTCTTCGGGATTCGCGGCGTTTCCCCGCGGCGCTCGTCTTGCTGGTCGCGGGAATTGCCTTGGGCGTCGCCCTGCACTGGGGCAAGCTCCCCGCACTGGGCTTTGGTCTGGTGCCGCTCGAGCTGCTTCATCCCCAGGTGGCCGAGCTCAAGAGGGTTCTGCCGCTGCTGGTCGTTCCGCAATTCGCGCTGACCTTCGGAAACTCCATTGTGGCCACGGAAAACACCGCGCAGATTCTCTACGGCCAGCAGGCGCGGCGGGTCACAGTGCGCGCACTCAGTCTGAGCATCGGAATCGTGAACCTGGCCAGCGCGGCGATCATGGGCTCACCGTTGTGCCATGGATCGGGCGGCATTACGGCGCACTACCGCTTCGGCGCACGCACGCCCAAGTCCAGCTACGTCATCGGCGGCGTCTGCATCCTGCTGGCTCTGTTCGGTCGCGCCGCAGTCGGCTTGCTCCAATTGATCCCCCTGGCGGTGCTGGGAGTATTCCTGGTGTATGTGGGCATCCAACACGCCGCCTACCTGCGCGACATCGTCAGGCGGCGGGCCGAACTCCTGATTGCCGTCTCGGTAGGTCTCGTCTCCCTCGTCACCACCAATCTGATGTGGGGATTCCTCGTGGGATTTGTCCTGCAAGGGATCTTGTGGGCAAGCACCAAGGTGCGCGAGCGCCGGGCGAGGGTAGCGTAACTTCTTTTGTGTAAATCGGGTTTTGGAAAGAGAAAGAGGGTGTACTTTTTCGGGAGTGGCAAGACTCTCCCAAGGAGGTACACCCTCCGGCGAGAACTGGAAGTCCTCGACCCGGGACATCTTGAGTTTTCTTGGGAAGACAGAAAAGAGTTCTTTGCAGAGGAGCTCTGCGAGCTTGTGCGGAGCGAGGTGAAGCGGCTGTTGGAAGAGACGTTGGAAGCAGAGCGGACGGACGGGTTAGGGGTCGGCCGCTACGTGCGGGACGAGGCCGGGCGGCGGGATTATCGCAACGGGTACTACTGACGGGACCTGGGGACGCGGTTAGGGTTGCTGCGCAAGCTCCGCGTGCCGCGCACCCGGGGCGGCTGTCCCCGCCCGTTGCTGGACCGCTACCAGCGGCGGCAGGAGTCGGTGAACGGACGGGTCTGCGAGGCCTTCCTGCGCGGGGTGTCGACCCGGCAAGTGGGAGAAGGGCTGGAACCGGTCTTGGGGGAAAGCTCCTCGGCGCAGACCGTGTCGCGGATCGCAGGCGGGCTGGACCCGGCGGTGCGGGCTTTTCATCAACATCGAGCGTGCCTTCCGGGAGGTGCGGCGCCGCACGCGCCCCCTGTCCAGCTTCACCAACCCGGTGAGCTGTGAGCGCATCGTCTTGGGCGTCATCAGTCACTTGAACCGCTCCTGGGAGAAGAAACCCCTCAAGGAATTTGCACAAAGCAGTTGACTCTACCTCCAATCCTGCAAGCCGGTTGAAACTTCTCTCCCGAGAGTGAAATAATGATGGCAGGTTGATCTGCCGCGGGATCGGTTGCGTGTTTGCGAAGGAAATTAGGATACTACCTTCCAACAGCCGAGGGTCCGTGTGGAGCCTGCGGGATCGCAAGTGCCCGAGCCGCAAAATTGTGGAGGTCCATTTCCGATGAGCCCGAACCACGAACTTTGGCGAAGGGGCCGCTCGGCTCTCCTCCTATTCTTAGTCGTCGGGATGACTTCGGCCGCGACGGCAGGACAACTTGCCAAGAGGGGTGCCAGGGAGCGCGGAGGTCCCTATATCGATTCCGACTTCCGGCCGCAACTGCTGAATGCCGATTCCGATCCCACTTTTCGCTACCCCATCCTGAGTATGCCGGGCTCAGTCTTCAGTATCACTTACGGCTGGCTTGACATCACCCGCAACTCGGTTCGTTACCAGGTGGCCCAGCCCACAAGCAAATCCGACCACTCGTTCGAAGTTCCCCGCAATGAAATCGGTGAACTCAGGTTCAATTACAATTACGTCATGTTCCGGAGCCCCAAAAAGAGGCAGATGATTTTCCATTTTCCGCAAAGCCAGTGGGGATCGGTTCACACTGCTCCCGGCGCCGCCTCGGCAGCCGGCCGCGGGACAGACGGGACGGTGTCAATTTATCAGGCGCTGCGTAACTTCGATCATGTGCTGGCGCTGGTGAGGCCTCCGGCCCTCGCACCTCCGCCCGGTGCGGTGCAACCTGTCGTAAGCCCTCCACCGGAATCCAAGCCTGCCGCGCCGCCTGCTCCGCCCGCGATCGTGCTGGCCGCTCCTTCGGGCGCAGGCGCGAATCAGGTTGTCGAGACGGATGAATCCCCTTTGGTTATTCGCGGCGTGGCCATGGACAGCACCGGCATTCCGGTCGTCACCATCAATGGTTCACCTGCCAACATGCGGCCGCAAAACACGCAAGCGGCGGAATTCTGGTCGGACCCGCTGACGCTTCAGCCGGGAGGTAACCGCATCCAGATCACGGCTACCAACGCCGCCCGCGTGGAGGCCAAGCTCGTCTTCCTCGTTCATTACACCCCCAAGGCGGCTCCCCCGAATCCTCGCGCGCTGGACAAGCAGGATATTATCTCCTTGCTCCAGGGCGGAGTCCCCAACGCGCGGATAGCGGAGATCATCAAAGACCGGGGCATCAAGTTCTCACCCACCGCTGACGACCTGAACGACATTCGGGCGGAGGGTGGAAACGATGATCTGATCCAGGCGATCCAACAGACCGCCGCCAATTAGTGACCAGTACATCCGCATGTTCGGGACCATCCACGCCCTTGGCGGGCAGCCTTTGGCGGCTCTGGCGGCAAGACAAATCTCTGCCATTGCCTGTAACGTCGCCCCTGCGGCCCGTTCCCGCGCAGACGCGCCGTGTTGCGCCAATACAGGTTGAAGCGTTATCGTAGCTTGGCGGTCTTTCGGGCTCTACCCAGCACCTTTTTCGCGGGCGTGTATATGCCGATGCCGTGGCCGGTGAAAGCCTTTCTTGTGTTCGGCGCTATGCTGCTCGTGCAGAGTGCCTGGTCGCTCGTCGATGGATATCGCTTCCTGCGTTTCGTCCGACGGAGGCGGAGCAGGCCGGTGGGAAATTACGCTCCGCTGGCCGCAGTGGTGATTCCCTGCAAGGGAGTGGATGCAGAGTTTGAATCCAACCTCGACCGATTCCTGACTCAGGACTACCCGAACTATCAAGTTGTGTTCGTCGTCGCTGATCCGAGCGATCCCGCGTACAAACGCTTACAGGAGCGGTTGGCGACGCTGCCCGAATCCGGCGTCGTCCGCGCACCCGAGACCTTACTGGTTGTGGCGGGGATATCGGACGAGCGCGGGGATAAGGTCAATAACCTGCTGCACGGGCTCGAGGTACTGGATCAGAGCGTTGAGGCGCTGATCTTTGCCGACATCGATGCCAGCCCATCCCCGGATTGATTGCGGTCGCTGGTGGCGCCACTCGCCAACCCCCGAGTCACCGTCAGCACAGGCTTTCGATGGTATCTGCCGGGCGAGGGGTTTGTCTCGCAACTTCGCGCGGCGTGGGACACCTCCATCGCCACCCTGATGGGTGACCACGATCACAACTTCGCGTGGGGTGGGTCGATGGCGATCCGCGTGGCCGATTTTCGCAGGCTCCGCGTTGCCGAATGCTACTGGCCCAACACCGTGAGCGATGACTACGCGCTGACGCGCGCTGTCCGCGAGGCTGGCGGGAGGATCGAATTTGAACCCCGCTGCCTGGTCGCATCCAGAGAAGAATCGAGCTTACGGGAATTCCTGCACTGGTCGAATCGTCAAATCATCATCACGCGCGTTTACGCGGCACACTTGTGGAGACGGGGACTCGCCGCGTATGGTTGCTACTGCGGGAGCTTTCTCCTGGGAGGGGTCGCGTTGCTGATGCCGGGTGTCACGGTGGAACAGCGACTCGCCGTGGCGGGTACCTTGCTCGCCATCCTGTTGCTCGGGGCCGACAAGGGCCGCATTCGCTCTGTCGCGGCCCGCGAACTCTTTCCCGCCGAAGCCACGAGCCTGCAGCGCCTCGCTTCACGTTACTGGCAACTGACGCCGGTTGTCCCCTGGGTGATGCTGGGGAATTTTCTCGTGGCCGGTTTCACCCGGCGGATTGAGTGGCGCGGGACGCAATACGAGCTGGTCTCGCAACAGAAGGTGCGGGTACTCGGGCGGGAGCATCTTTGAAAACGCTGCCGAACTAACGGGTGCTGCGAGGAGGCCGGGTGGCGTGCCGGGAGATGTATCGTGCTGGAGTGACGGCGCGTTTTTTCTTGGGCGGCGCGAGGGGCTCTTCCTCAGGGAGCTTTTCCGCCGGCGCTTCGGCCGGGCCCACAGGTGGTGATTTCGAAAGTACCTCTTCGAATAATACCGTGCGGGGTCCTGGCCTCTTCTTGAGCGGCACCTCGGCGTTCCGGTAAGGATGTTCGCTGTGGCAGGTCTGGCAAACGACTTTCACCACTTTGCCCTCGACCATGCTCGCCACAGCATGATTGAGCAGCAGCTTACAGCGCGGACAATAGTCATCGATCACATCACCCAGGCGGAATGACGACGCGGTCATGGGCTGGCCCTCAAATGACGCTCCTCTTGAGCAGAGGAAATGCAGGCGCGCCAATTATACAGCGAGCCCGGCAAAAACAAAACCGCCCCGGGCCGCGATTTGACACCCCCTGGAATTGCAGCTATTCTGGCCTATGGACCGGGGGTGCAAGCGCGCCTCTGTTTGACCTCCAGGAGCAGGGCTGCAACCTCGAAAAGACACGCGTGCCGTGAAAAACCTCGTGCCCGGGGCGCGGACCTCGTTAATGATGACTTCCATATTAACTGCGGTTAAGAGGCAGGTGCGTCAGGCACTGCGCCTGGCAGTGCTCCCCGTCCTTCAGGCGCCGGAAGAGGTTCTGATGGGCGGGCAAGCCGTCATCGAGGGTGTGATGATGCGCTCACCGCATTCTTATGCCGTGGCGGTACGGCAGCCCACTGGCTCTCTGGCGGTGACGCAAGCCTACCTGGACCGGCCAGCGGAAAGGCACCCGTGGTTGAAGTACCCCATCCTGCGTGGAGTGGGCGTGTTGGGGCAGGCGCTGGTGCTGGGAGTTCGCGCGTTGCGTTACTCCGCCGAGCAGGCGTTGGAGGAGCCCGAAGCAGCAAGTTCCACCAGCGCGAAACCAAGAAAGAAAGCCGAACTGAGCGGCTGGTTGCTGGCTCTCAATGTGGCGATCTCGCTGGCTTTCTTCATTTTCCTCTACAAACTCGTCCCGCTTTATTTGGCCACCGGGGTGACACGCCGATATCCTGGGACTGACAACACCGTGACGTTCAACTTGATGGATGGGACGATTCGCATCGTGTTGTTCCTGGGTTTCCTGATCCTGATGGCGCAGTGGAAAGAAATCCAGCGCGTGTTTGAATATCACGGCGCCGAGCACAAAGTGGTGTGGGCTTTTGAAAAACGCGGCCCGATCGACGTGGCTGCGGCTCGCGCCTGCACGCGCTTTCATCCCCGGTGCGGAACGAGCTTTCTTTTGGTGGTGATGGGCATCGCCGTGGTAGTTTACATGTTTCTGCCGTTTCACTCTTTCGCGCTGCGATTCCTGGGACGGATCGCCCTGCTGCCGGTGATCGCCGGAGTTTCCTACGAGTTCATCCGTTTCGCCGCGAAATCGAAAGGGCCGCTGTGGAGATGGGCGTCGCAGCCCGGTCTGTGGTTGCAGCGCGTCACGACTCGCGAACCGGACGACCGCCAGCTCGAAACCGCGATCAAGGCCCTCGAAACGGCAATGACGCTCGAGCAGAACCGTGGCGGCGAGCTGGTCGTGGCGTAAGGCCAGGAGTCAAACAGCGGAAGACAATGTGGGGGTACGGGTGGCGCGAATCGTCAAGGCGAGCACGCACCACGCAAGCACACCCTGGGTTTGCACATGCTTTATCTGGAAAAGCTGGCGGAAATCGAGGCGAAGTACGAGGGGCTGACGGACCAGCTCGGCAGGGCCGAGATCTTGGCGGATCCCGCTGTCTATCAAAAAACTGCCAAGGCCCGGGCGGACCTCACGGAGATTGTCGAGAAATTCCAGGAGTGGAAGGCCATCCACAAGGCCGTAAAGGATACCAAGGCCCTGGCGGAAGAATCTTCCTCCGACCCCGAGATGAAAGCGCTGGCGCACGAGGAGCTGGCGGGACTCGAAAAGCGTCAGGAGCAGGCGGAACAGGAACTGAAGATCCTGCTGCTGCCCAAAGACCCCCATGACGAGAAGAACGTGGTGCTGGAAATCCGCGCCGGCACAGGCGGCGATGAGGCCACGCTATTCGCGCAGGAAATCTTCCGCATGTACGCCCGCTACGCGGAGGCGCAACACTGGCGCGTGGAAGTGCTCTCCACGAGTGTGTCGGGTGTCGGCGGGCTCAAGGAAGTCATCGCCCTCATCGAGGGCCAGAAGGTTTACAGCAAGCTGAAATACGAAAGCGGCGTCCACCGCGTGCAGCGCGTTCCGGAGACGGAGCAGCAGGGGCGCATTCACACCTCGGCCGTGACCGTGGCGGTGCTCCCCGAAGCGGACGAAGTGGAGATCGAGATTGACACCAAGGATATTCGCATCGACACGTTCTGCTCCTCCGGGCCGGGAGGGCAGTCGGTGAACACCACCTATTCTGCCGTGCGGATTACGCACCTGCCGACGGGAATGGTCGTCTCCTGCCAAGACGAGAAATCGCAGATCAAGAATCGCGCCAAGGCGCTGCGTGTACTACGCTCGCGGCTCTACGAGCTTAAACTGCAGGAACAGCAAAAGCAGATCACTGAGGAGCGCCGCTCGATGGTCGGCACGGGCGACCGCAGCGAGAAAATCCGGACCTACAATTTCCCGCAGAATCGCGTCACGGACCATCGCATCGGACTCACGCTCCATCAGCTCGATCGGATTATCGAAGGGAAGATCGGAGAAATCATCGACGCGCTCATCGCTCACTATCAGGCTGAGAAGTTACAGCAACCTCCCACGCGCGAGCTGGGGGAGGACCAGCCGCCCCCCGCCCTCGCTGTCTGAACCTCGCAGCACGCGCCCGTGGAGCAAAATCCTTCGCAATGCAGCTCCGCGCCACACTCCGGCAAGGACTCCAGATTCTCCTCGCGCATCAGGTGCCTTCGGCGCAGCTCGCCGCAGAACTGTTGTTGATGCACGTCCTCGGGCGCGACCGCGCCTATCTCCACACCCACGCGGAAGAGGATGTGCCGCCGGAGGCCCTCGAACGCTATTGCCAACTGATCGCAGAACGCGCCACGGGCAAGCCCACGCAGTACATCACAGGGCATCAGGAATTCTGGGGGCTGGATTTTGAGGTAAACCCGGACGTGCTGATCCCCAGGCCCGAGACCGAACACCTGGTGCAGCGCGTGCTCGAACTGGCGCGTCACCAAGGCCACCCGAAAGACGCCCGCCTGCGGATCGCCGACGTGGGGACGGGATCGGGATGCATCGCACTGGCGCTCGCTTCAGAATTGCCGCGCGCCATTCTTTTGGGCGCCGATATTTCGCGCCTGGCACTGGTGGTGGCTTCGCGTAACGCCATGCGCCTTGGCATGCCGGAGCGCGTCAAGTTTCTGGAAAGCGATCTACTCACACGCTTGCTGACCCCGGACTTCCTCGGAACATTTGACTTCGCGGTTTCCAATCCTCCTTACGTCGGCCGGGAGGAAGTGGAAATGGTCCAGCGCGAAGTGCGCGAGTTCGAGCCGCGCGTAGCGTGGGGTGGCGACCTGGAACACGGAGACGAAATCTATGCGCGACTGTTCCCGCAGGCACTCCAGGCGCTCAAGCCGGGCGGGTACGTGGTGGTCGAGATTGGCTACAACATGCGGGAGCGTGTGCTGGCGCTGCTGGGCGAGGAATGGGAGGAAATCGAGGTCGTCCCGGATTTAGCGGGAATTCCCCGGGTCGTCAGCGCAAGGAAAGCGGTCGTCAGTTGTCAGTAGTCAGTCGTCAGTTGTGCGGTCCTCATCTTCAATCACACCATGACTCAATCGCCCGATCACTCAATTCGCTCCATCTTGCACGTCGATATGGACGCCTTCTTTGTTTCGGTGGAGGAGCTTGAGGATCCTACGCTCGTGGGGAAAGCCGTCATCGTGGGCGCCGACTCGGACGGCCGCGGCGTGGTGGCCGCGGCGAGTTACGAGGCGCGCAAGTTCGGCGTGCACTCCGCGATGCCGATTCGCACTGCAAAAAAGCTCTGCCCGCACGCGATCTTCCTGCGCGGCCAGCACCGGAAGTACGGCGAGTATTCACAGAGAATCCACCGGATCTTTGAAGAATTTACGCCCGTCGTCGAAATGGTTTCGATTGACGAAGCTTACCTCGACCTGACCGGGTGCGAGCGGCTGCACGGGTCGGCCTTCCGCGCCGCCGACAAGTTGATCCGCCGGGTGAAGGACCGGACGGGGCTGAATTGCTCGGTGGGTGTTTCGACTTCACACCTGGTTTCCAAAATCGCCTCGGACCAGGCGAAGCCCCACGGACTGCTTTACGTCTTGCCGGGTTGCGAGGCGAGGTTCCTGGCGCCGCTGCCCATTCGTCGCATGCCGGGCATCGGAAAAGTCACCGAGCCGGAGCTGCGCTCGCTCGGCATCGTGACCATCGGGGACTTGCAGCAGATGGGCCAGGATAAGCTTCGGAACCGCTTCGGAAAATTCGGCGAATGGCTTTACACCAAATCCAGCGGCCTGGATATCGACGCCTACCAGTATGAAGAAGAGCCGAAGTCGATCAGCCACGAGACCACCTTCGACACGGATATCAACGATCTCGATGAGGTTGAGCGGACGCTCTCGTACCTGGCACAACTCGTGGGCCGGCGCCTGCGTGACCACGGCCTTTTCGCGCGCACCGTGGGGCTGAAGCTGCGCTTTGCCCCGTTCAAGACGCTGACGCGCGACGTCACCCTGGATGAGCCCACCAACCTCGACTCCGTCATCTTCGCGAGCGTGCTGCGGCTATTTGAAGATGCCTGGAACGGCAAGCAGAAGATTCGCCTGGTGGGCGTGCGGTCGTCGAACCTGCAGCGTACCGCGTTTCAGCGCAGCCTGATCGACGCGGCGCAACGCGAGAAGTTCGACAAAGTGCTCAAGGCGGCTGACAAGGTTCGGGAAAAGTTCGGATTTGACGCGGTGCAACTGGCGCGGTCGGTCGAGCCGGACCGACAGCCATCGCGCAAGAAGCGGGGGTTCTTGGGGCGAGAGGATTAGTGGGGAGCGCGTGTGTTGTGCGCCGATTGCGCAACGGCCAAGGAAGAAGGGAGAACCAGCTCGCGTTGACAGCGGGCGCGAGAGAGATCCGATGAAAACCGCCTACCTTGACATCGAAACCAAGTACGTGGGGAAGTTCAGTGACCAACGCCTTTTCCGCGACTGCAAGAATCACGTGGTCACGGTCATTGGCGTGCGAGTTCTGGACGGGGCCAACGACGCTTTCGTTCAGCTTGTGGGGAAGGATGCCACCAAGGCCAACCTGATGCTGGTGCTCAAAGGGGTCGAGCGCCTGGTGACCTACAACGGACGGTCGATTCCCGACGAAGTGAAGGGTTACACAGGGTTCGATTTCCCGGTGATTGCGGCGCAACTGGGAGTTGTGCTCGACCGGGAGTTCCCACACGTGGATCTGTGTCCGGAATGCTGGAGGAAAGGCCTCTGGGGAGGCCAAAAGGTTGTCGAGCAGAGTCTGGGCCTGAGGCGAAAGCTCCCGGGCAAAGACGGCAAGTGGGCCGACGAAACCTGGAAGAAATACGAGGCGACCAACGACGAGCGCCACAGGAACGAAGTGTTGGCCTACAACCAGGAAGACGTCTTTATGCTACGCCGCATCGAAGAGGCGTTGCAGAAACGTTAGCCTCAAGGAGATGTCGCGGGATAGCCTTCCCAAACGGTAGCCAAGAAACCCCTCACCCGCCCGCCCCCCGGCGCGGACACCCTCTCCCGTGGAGTTTGTGTGGCAACTCGATTGGGGGAGCCAATGGTCTTGAGGTATGGCCCCGCATCCTAGGTTTTCGCCTGATCGTGAAGGGCGAGGCGGGCGGGAAGCACTCCTCGCGGGTCCCCTAGCGCTTGGTGAGCATGCGCCACA
>JAIQEZ010000021.1 GCA_020073545.1 Terriglobia bacterium
ATCAGCAGCAAGCCCGCCTCTCACAACAGCGTCAGCAGCAACTTATTAGTGAGCAGCAGCAGCGTCTGACGCAGTACCGGCAAAATCTGGATCGGCAGCAGCGTGTCGGACAGCAGCGTGAAGCAGAGCTTCAGCGACAAGGACGCATGGCGCAGTACCGTTATCAGCAAGAGTATGTAGGGCGCCTACGTGAGCAGCACATGCGCCTCCAGAACGACCGCCACGATTACAGCCACGATCCATACTTCTACACAGGTTGGAACTATCGTTACAATCGTGGCGGCCGCTACTACGAGACGAATCAATACGGCGCCAATTTACTCCGGGAGGCCGTGAATTACGGTTATCAGGAAGGCTTCCGCGCCGGACAGGCAGACCGGCAGGATCACTGGGGTTTCAACTACGAAAACTGTTATGCCTATCAGGACGCGAACTACGGCTATGGTGGTTATTATGTAGCCCAGGAAGACTACAACTACTACTTTCGCGAGGGTTTCCGTCGCGGCTATGAAGACGGCTACTATAGCCGCTATCAATACGGTCGCTATGTGGACGGTAAGTACACAATCCTTGGCGCCATTTTGGGGTCCATCCTCGACATGCAGTCGCTTCGCTAAGGACTGAGACCTTGGTGTCCAAGACAGGCGCCCGGCTCCATTGACCGAGAAGAGTCAGTGGAGTCGGGCGTGTCCCGGTTGAGGGATTGAAGTCTCTGGAAACATCCCATGACAAACAGGCGTACTCGCATTCCCAATTCCCGGGGAGCCGATGTATGAGCGTCTGCCTCCGAAAATAGGGAGGCAATTAGCTCATGCCTTTAATGCAAATCTTGGTGGCTCTGATCGTGGTGGGTGTTCTTCTCTGGCTCGTCAACAGCTTCATACCGATGGCGGGATCCATTAAGTCGATCTTGAATGCTGTGGTGGTCATCTTTGTAGTGCTGTGGCTCCTCAACGCCTTTGGATTATTCCATTCCATTTCCAGGATTCACGTAGGGTGACGGTTGTCCTGGTTCAATCCGCGTAGCGCGTAGGCGCCGAGGCTTCACCCGATTCTGTCCTCGCACGGACACCGAGGAATCTCGCTGAGTCTGCGATGCCAGGGCAATCGCAAATCCTGAGGGTTGGTGTTTCGTGGCTGGCGGGTCCATCGGGTGGCAACTCCGACCGGCCCAACATATTAGCCCCCCATTAACTGGGATGAGCGCTTTTGACCAGGGGGGTGAGCAGCCTGGGACTGACACATGAATAGCCCCAGGGTATAAGGAATGTGCCCCGAGCTATCAGCCAGAATCCAGTATGCGGGGCATGTCAGGGCGAGGATCAATACGTTCGCACGAGCGGCTTGCATCAAGGTAGAGCCTGGTTGCGAGGTAGAACTTACCAGGATTCTTGAGCAGGAAGTTATCCCGCGGTTTCGAAGAGAAAAGGATTTTCGGGGACTTCTGGCCTTCAGCCTCCCGGACGGGACGGAAGCGCTCTCCCTGAGCCTTTGGGATCAAAAGGAGAGATGGGGAGGCATCTGCGGTCGAAGCTTTGGCGCGCTGGGGGCTCTGGTGAGACTTCCCCTGGGGAAACAGCCCGTTCCCGTCTATGCGGTCTTGAACTCCGCATTCCACACCAGGGGACAAGCAACGGACCCCGGAGAGGTCGTTGAGGCGACTCCCGATCTCAAAATCTATGAGTCGGCGCTTCAGCCTTTCAAAGTGGCATCCGCACGGGCCGCGCGGGGCCGAGGTTTCCCGCTGATGCGGTGCCTCATCAATTCATTTCATACGTAAATCCAACTCCGTTACGACGGGGCAGAACCGAACGCCCCTAAAAAGACCGAGGTAAAACCGATGAAAAGTATGAATCGCTTCAAAGTAGTGGGGATGATCTTTTGTTTATCCCTGGTGGCCCTGGCGATTGCGCCTAGGGCCAAGGCCGACGAGTGGAACAGGAAAACTGTTGTGACATTCGACGCGCCGGTCGAGGTTCCAGGTGTGGGCGCTCAGACCTTGCCGGCTGGTACGTATGTCTTCAAGATTCTTGATTCCCTCTCCGACCGACACATCGTTCAAATCTTCAACCAAGCTGAAGACCATGTCTATACAACCATCCTCGCCATCCCCAATTACCGTTTGAAGCCGACTAGCAAAACGGTGATGACGTTTAAGGAGAGGGCGGAAGGACAGCCGGAAGCCATCCGGGCGTGGTTTTATCCGGGGCGTGAATGGGGCGAGGAGTTTGTATATCCAAAATTCAGGGCTGTTGAGCTGGCGAAGATAACAAATCAGCCCGTCCTCTCGACGCCTATCGAACTGGCAGCGGCGCCCATCGAGGCGTTGAAGACGGCGCCGGTTGAGGCCGTTAAACCCAGCGGAGAAGTGGTTCCAGTAGCTGCGGTGGTTGAGCTCCCGCCAGACGTAGCGAAGCCGGTAGAGGTAGCAGCTGTGACGCAAACCGAGCCCTTGCCCAAAACGGCCAGTTCACTGCCGCTTGTGGGATTATTTGGGATACTGTCGTTGAGCGCAGGTGTTGTTCTTCTGGTTGTTTCCAAGCACGCCGCTTGAGCCAGGAGCGTGTAAGCCTGCGTTGACCACCCACGTAGGGGGCCGCCTAAAGAGGACGCGTCGGGCGCCAATTTCCTGGCCCGGGCGAGCTGACCGAGCGGCAGGTTGTGAAGGGGCGGTACGCGAGTATCGCCCTCCCCTTCGTGGACGGTAGCGTCCAGAAGGGCCCGTGTTGCCGCCGGCCCTCCGGGCTTCCGCTCAGCGAGCACCACAGGACTGGCCCGGTGAGATGACCATCAACAGCGGTTCAGCCTGCAAGACCCGACACTCGGGGTCTTGCCCGCCCTGGCGACCGGACCTCCATGACCAGGATTGAGGATTGAAATGTTCATTATCTATGAATATGCTGCCTGTGTGGGCGTGGCTGCGATCTGTGCGATGCTGCTCTGCGCGGCCTACGTGATGTCCCTCCTGCTCAAGCGCGGAGCCGGTAGCGTCGAACGAACCCTACAAGAACTCACCCCGGGCGCCACTGGGCTGGTCGCCAGAAGCGGGATGACGAAGGGGCCTCGCGAGCCATGAGGACATCGGCCTGTCCAGGGGAGATGGAAATTGCACGCCGCGGAATTGTTCAGCCCAGATGTTAAGACCAAGGAAGGGCGCGTCACCACCCGCCGTTGCCTGGTCGGGCTCTTCTTTATGATGATCCTGCCGGGCATTGCTCGCCCTCAACAACCAGACTCGCCGGCCGAGCGCCGCCCCTACACGATCGCCGTAAGTGTTGACAATGTTGTCTTGCCCGCGACCGTGCAGAACCACAAGGGTATTCTTGTTTCCGGACTCGGCAAAGACGACTTTCAGGTTTACGAGGACGGACTTCTCCAACAAATTACATATTTTAGCCACGAGGATATCCCGGTAACCGTCGGCTTGGTCGTCGACAACAGTGGAAGCATGCGACCGAAGCGCGCTGAGGTTATCGCCGCTGCCTTGGCGTTTGCCCGCTCCAGCAACCCGGCGGACCAGATGTTCGTGGTCAATTTCAACGAGCACGTTTCGTTTGGCCTTCCGCACAACACACCGTTCACCGACAAAGTTACTGAATTGGAGGTCGCGCTGTCCCACATTAAAGCGGACGGCGAGACGGCACTCTACGACGCTGTGGCGGCTGCACTCGAGCATTTGATGAAGGGTAATCGGGACAAGAAAGTGCTGATCGCGGTCAGCGATGGGGCCGATAACGCCAGCAAACATACTTTGGCCCAGATCATGGCCATGGCGGGGCGCCCCGACGCAATCATCTACACTATAGGTCTCTTTGAGCAGGACGATCCCGACAAGAACCCCGGTGTGCTCAGGCAGCTTGCCAAGGCCACGGGTGGCGAGGCTTTCTTGCCGGAGTCATTAAAGGACGTTGCCCCTATTTGTGAACGAATCGCCCGTGATATCCGTAACCAGTACACCATCGCCTATGCACCCGCGAATAGAAAGCAAGACGGGACCTATCGGCTCATACAAGTGAAGGCTGCGGCGCCGGGTCGTGGACGCTTGTTCGTCCGTACCCGTGCCGGTTACACCGCACCCTTGAAAACTCAACCATCCCCGGAGGCAAGTGCAACCTACAAGGACGTTCAGGATTAAACGCCAGAAGGTGTGGTTCCCACGGACTCCATCGTTGCTCCGTTGGAGCGGCTACCTCTTCTTTATCATTGCCATCCTTGCGCTGAGTTACTGCGGCTTCGTGCAGCTCGACACGGGGCTCTATCAGGCGTACCAAACCTGGCGATTTGAACGAGCCTTGAAAGGTTCGAAGCCGGCTATAGGTAGCGTTGAACAGCTTCACCCGTCGCCCCTTCCAACAACCATGGCGGAAGCGAACCGCGCGAGAGCTGAGAGTCTTGGCACAGCCGGCCGCGGAGGCTCTCCGTTGGGGCGAATCGAGATCAGCACAATCGGCCTCACGGCGATGATCATGGAAGGCACGGACGGAAGGACTCTGCGACGGGCGGTTGGGCATATGCCGGGTACCGCGCTGCCGGGTCAGCCAGGGAACGTCGTAATCACGGGACATCGGGACACGTTCTTTAGGGGGCTGCGCAAGGTCGCTAAAAATGATGAGATTACCTTGACGACGTTAGATGGATCCTACCGCTATCGCGTGGACTCGACCGAAGTGGTCGGGCCCGAGAATACCGAAGTGTTGGACAATTCCGATCACGCGGTTCTGACCCTCGTGACCTGTTATCCGTTCTATTTTGTGGGCCCGGCACCTAAGAGATTTATCGTCCGCGCGCACAGGATTCCTGAATGAAACAGGACTTGCACGACTTGTTTAGGCCTCAAATGCTCGCCTGAAGATGTCCTGTTGACCTTGGAAGGCAACCTAGTGTGAGATAGAAGTATTGACCACGTCCGAAAAGAACGCGGCTGTCACAAGCGCGCACCATACAGTGAGCGTAACCGCGTGCCTGCGGAAAGGCAACGAGCCGGGAGAATTTTCCATCACGGGGGAAGACGGCAGGACCTGGGGACTCCGAAGCCGTAGTCTCATGCTTGCCGTGAACGTCGGCCACAGGGCGATCGTGACCGGTTTCCCCGCCCGCGAATTGAACACGGAAGAAAAAAGAGTAGAAAAGATGGAGAAGAAAGAAAAGAAAGAAACTAGTGAAAAGGAGTACGCCGACCTGCGCGTCACCAGCCTGAAGATAATCAGCGAGATATATAGCAAGCAAAGTAAGTCCTACCCTGCAATGCAGAAAGTTGAGGCTCGCGGTTCATGCGACGCGCGCCGGTCGGTCGCACACACCATTTTGATAACCCTGTGCATTAAACTTGCTTTTTTTAAAAAGCGGATACCGGCCACTGTAGCGATGCCCCGATGGGGCGCCCGAGACGACCCACCGATTCCCTTGATGAGGCCGGCGGGGTCTCGGTCAGTCTGATCTTCTCGTGGCGCCACCTTTCCCCCGAAAAGGTTTTGTATTGCCGTAGATATGCTCTAATGGGCCTTCGTTTGGATGGAAAACTTGGGGTTTTCTATCGTTCCGCCGACCTGGAAGGGGAAGGACAACTTGCCGTTTTTTAGCGTGGCTCCGTACAGCTTGGCCAGGGTGTTGGTGAAGAAGCCCTGCTTGGCGAGAATCTCCGCCACGCCCTGAAAGTCCAGGCTGTCGGCGCCCGTCACGCTAAGACTTCCCGAGCCTTGAGCATTGACACCGTAGCCGACGATATTGATCTCGCGGCTGGATATCCGTTGATTGGCCAGCGCCAGGTCGGCGGAGATGGAGGAGAACGAGTCGGGATTTTGGGCGGCGGGGCCGAGGTCGTTGAAGCGCGCCAGCTTCATCACGTTCTCGTTGAGCTTGAGGCTAGGCGCTTGACCGTTGCGCACCGTCACGTGCCCGGCTCCATGGATCCCCGCCAGCGGGTCATGCGAGTGCTCGATTTCTCCTGCCAGCTTCAGGTTTCCTTCCATTTTCCCCGTCATCTTTCCGCGGCCGTGGGGGAACGCGGTAAGAAGATGGGCCACGTCAAGGCCGCTCATTTGCGCGTTTGCGCTGAAGCTGGCGTTCCGTCCCGCCATGCTAAAAGAGAGGTCGCCGGTGCCACATCCGCCATAAGCTTCCAGACTGGCGTCAGTGAAGAAAACCTGCATCGCCCTCAGCCGGAGCTTGGACTTTACGCTCGTCGCCTGGACCGAGCCGAAGCGCAGGGAATCTGCCCTCACGTCGCCCTGGGCGGCTACGGAGGAAGAAGCACGATTGGCGAACGCGCCGAGGTCCACCTGCTCCAGTTTACTTGAAACGTTGTGGGCTTCGAAAAAGATCGGACCGGCCGTATCGGAAGGGTCGATAAGGTTCGACACCAACAATTGCCCTCCTCTAAGTTCCACTCTGGAAATAACTCCCACAGAGAAGGCGGCCCCCAAAGCCCTTGATTGAGCAGGATTCTCGAAGTTCCATGGGCCATCAGGGTGCGAAACCAGATTGATGACTGGGTCGTCCAGCACCAGCGACTTGATGACGAATTGCCGGTGGAGTAGCGCCCCAAAGTCCAATGTGGCATCAATGCGCCGCGCCTTGATAACATAGCCGGCAGGAAATATCGCGGGGTTTTTCAGTCCGAAGTCGTCGATTCGAATTGAGACGGTGGGAAACAGAGTTAGGGCGGCTACGTGCCCGATTTAGATCTGCTTTCCAGTCTCGGCTTGCAGAAATGAGATAACCTCGGGCCGGTAGCGATCCAGGTTAAAGAGGACCGGTATAAGGAAAAGCAATGCGACCAGGAGAGCGGCAGCGATTATAACCAGGCTGAGACCGGTCCTGCGACGGATGGCCATGGCAGGTTCAGGACTCCATCCAGGATTTCCGTCGTTGCATTCGCGGGTAGCTGGAATTATCCAGGATTTCCATTTTGCCTTCCAGGGTGGCTGACAGTTTGCCCAGAGTTTCCAGTCTGGACCCCCAATGTCGCGAGTGTAAACAAATTCTCGCCACCGTGTCTGTTCAATATTGCTCCCTTTGGCGCGAAATCACCTCAGGCAGCATTTCCTTGAACCACTCAATGCAGGCGTCCTTCTTTAGATTGATATCCTTGTGCATCTGTTCCCCAAAACCACCACAAGGACTGTGGACAATCATCTCGCGGACATTCTTGTTGTCTCCTTCGGTCCAGTTGGGAATCTCGACACCTGTGGGTGTGGTGGGAGGCTAGTTGTACGACGATGAGTTACAAAGGGGTTAAATAGGAAATGAATTATAGATGCTGCTGTGTTGCGATCCTAGAGAGCAGATTTAGGGGTCCTGCTCACGGCGTCCTAACCCTGAGCCTGAGGCGCGCGAGCTCGCCGGAATTGCGACGAAATCTTGCGTGACGTAGAGGCTACCATTTGGTCCTTGCACGATCCCGATTCCCACGTCGGCGTATTTCGCGTTCAAGATGTTGGCCCGATGATTCTTCTGGAAAGGAAGCTCGTTCATAAATGCGGCTTCCGCGCCCGAGACGGCCCCGTTGATGGCAATATTCTCTCCCAAAGCCCGCCAAGGAATTCCGGCCGCGTTTATTCGGGCCGAAGGGCCTCTGCCCTCCGGGTCAACGTGGTCAAAAAACCGTTGCTCGAGCATGTCGCGGGAATGCGCCCGCGCGACGGCAGCCAGTTCCTCGTTCCACCTGAGGGGTTGCGCTCGGCCACCCGTCTCGGCGGAGGTCTCGGGATCCATGCGGTCGCGGTTGACCAGCTCCCACATCTGCCTTTCCAAATTGGCCATGCGGTCCGGGCCGAAGTTTTGGCGGGGAGGAGTTTCACCGGGACCAACCTTCGGCGTACCGGGGTTCGGACCAAAGCGGCGCCAGACGCCCGGTTGACTTTGCCCTGCCACGGAGGCCTTATCGCTCTCGCCGAAGTGATGCCAAACAACCGATTTGGCGGGCTCCTTCTTCGGCCTGTTTTGCGTTACATGGACGTCAATCTGCGGGGTCGTAGCAGCGTCCGGCTGCGTGGATGTTTGAGACTGGGCTGGACCCGCGCAGGCTAGGGTTGCACCCCACAAGAACCCAACAACCACGACGGTCGACCAGCAAAGAGGAATGGTTTTCAATCGTCTTTTCATGGCACACAGCCGTGCTTCGAACACCTGATTCCAACATGGTAGGGTGCAAGCGCGTTGCCAATCAGGGCTCCCAGCCAGAAATCTATCACCTGTGTTTTATGGGGGTTAGCGCTGATGAACTTTTCTTGCCGCAGGCCAGGAACGGCCCCTGGCTGGTTTTAGCCAGCCGTGGGCCAATCTTGGGCAGTCTGGCGCCAGCCGTGTCCCCTGCCATCCACTCGTACTCTATTCGCCGCTGGTCCGAATGATAATGAACTTTCTGGGAAAGATGCTGTGGATACGGAAGCTGCGGACCCCCGCCTCTCCCGCGAACCGACCGATTTCCTCGTCCGCATAGCTGCGAAGCACCGACAAAGGGCCGTCCTGCCGGTGCATCGCGTCGACCCCTGTCAATGAGAACCTGAAACCGTTCTTCTCCAGGCGGGAGGCGAGGTACGTTAGCACGTCGCCCCCGCCGCATCCGACATGCAGAAGCGAATTGTTCCCTTCTCGATTGAGGAATTTCTTTAGGAAGTCGTAAATGAGCCGGCGGTTTAAGAAGATAGCGTTGGGGATTTTGAAGTAAGCGAAAAAATCGCTGCTCGCACTGCGTAAATCGGACCATTCTTTCTCTTTTGAGCGCAGCAGCAGGGAACGAAGGTTACCCGTGCCCTCAGGATAGCGTTTGGAGTTTGACCAGGATTTCCATTTTGGTTTCCAGGGTGGCTGACAGTTCACCCAAGAGCTTCCAGTCTGAAATCCCAATCGAGCAAGGGTAAAAAACTTCTCGGGTCGTGTCTGCTCAATATTGTTCCCATTGGCGGGAAATCACCTCAGGAACGAAACCTGCCGTTCGTGCAACCGATTTTTCAGACACGTCTCTGTCCCGGGTCTCCTACCTGACCGATTCGTTTGGTACCACAACCTCGGCTAGCCCGCAGGCACCGGCAGCGTCGCGATCCTCCCTGGAATCGCCCGAACATCCGCCTAGTCAGATGGCCTTCTGCCAGCAGCAAGCCAGTAGTGCCGCGCATGTTTCACCAGCCGCCCGCCGGCCTTCGCCAACGATTGCTGCAAAGTGATCAGCGACCAATCGTCGATCCTCTTCGATAGCACCAGCCGTCGCCCTGGCAATCAACTCGCGGTTGATCCTCGACAGACCACCCAGGTTTTCTTCTCGCGCCCGGACTCCCTTCTTGAACCGATGCAATCGCGATATCAGCGCCGTGGCGTGTTCCCAGATTTTTTCCGAACTGATGAGCCGGAACCTCGGGTCTCGGGAGAGCGCTCTGCATCGTTCACGTCTTCGTAACCGGGCAGGCGGCTGTACACGGACTGGCGCAGGTGGTCGGCCATCAGGAGGCGGGTGTTCTTTCAGGTTCATAGGTAGAGTTCAAATCGAAAATCTGGAACTGTATTCCTTTCTCTGGAATGTCGCCTAACGACGCGCGGCGGTTTTTGCAGCGTGTTGTAAGGCGTATGTTTACCGCTCGCGTCTTCTCGTCTTGTGCTTCCTACAGTCGGCTGTTTTCTGAAAGGCATGACTAGACGCGTTCTTATTGTGCCTACCAGAGGCGCCACATCTGCCGCTGCAGGGTAGGCTGTCACGAAATTGCTCGCGCTATCATGAATGCTGCTGCTGCAGCTAGCCCGCCAATGCCCACCGTTTGGATCGCACTACGGAACGGTGGCGCGCCCGTAAACCGGCCCTTGACGTAGCCAAAAACAGCTAGCGCGATAAGAGTGATGATTACCGATACGATAAGCGCCGTCCTGGCCGTGGGGAGACCAATGTACGGACTGAGCGGGATGAAGCCGCCTGCGATATAAGCTCCTGCAATCGTTCCCGCACTGATAACCGCTCGCTTCGGATCGGGTTTCTCAAGACCGAGCTCAAATCGCATCATGAAGTCCACCCAGGCCTGTGGCCGCTTTCTTAGCGCATCCACGATCGGCTTGCTTTCTTCGGCTGTCAGACCATAGGTCTGGAACACATCAGCAACTTCGCCCGCTTCAATGTCGGGCTTCTCGCTGACTTCCGATTCTTCTCTTGCCCTCTCGCTGAAGTAGTGTTCCGCGTCACTCTTAGCGGCCATATAACCGCCCAGTCCCATGGCGATTGAACCTGCGGCGATTTCTGCCAGGCCCGCGGTCACAATGATACTCGTTGTATTAATTGCGCCCGACAGGCCCGCTGCTAGTGCAAACGGAACTGTCAATCCATCTGACATTCCAATCACAACGTCTCGAACTGTTTCGGATCCAGTGAAATGTCGCTCGATGTGTGGTGTTTGTGGCATGAGAGTTTCTCCGGGAATGTGGATTTAAGGAATACATTATTCACAAGTCTTGTGTCCAGCTATTGATGGTGCGACATGGCGGTCAACTATATGGTGCCCGCAATTACGTCTATCCTACCGATTTCGGACGCTACGCGCGATTTTGTTGCGGGTATTGGAACATTGCGGGTCAGACGGCGCGGAATAGGTTGACATGTTCAATCACGGCAGATAAATCGCCGGTCGAGGAGGTCTCCCAACCTGTACCGCACATGCGTAGCACTCAGTATGGCACGCATTCAAAGTGCCGTGAGCTCCTGCGCTCAACTTGCCTCTACGACTGGTCCTTCGCCATAACTCAATCCATCGCAACGCCATTCCTTCCGAGAAGCTATGCAGCATGGTTATTCGACTTCGGACGGAAGGAGATCTGTTCCGTGAATGGTCTGCAACGCCAGCAACTTGGAAGAAGACAGGGTTCTGGCGAAGGACGTCAACTCCCCTCAACCACTGGGACTGCCTTGTCCCTGGACGCAGCTAATCAGAAGCCAAGCGCGCTGTGCCACCACAATAAGTGGATTTGCACGAAAACTGTGTGTGCAGCTGGCGACGCTTTGTGCCACCGATTCATGACCTGCGGTTGAGCACCTCATCTGTTCAACTACGTCCTGGTGCTGTCTTCCCTGCGGTTTTCGCCGAAGGTACTCAGATACGGAAATCGTGCCTGTTGCCATCGGGTTCGATGATACGGAAGCAGACCTGATGCTTGGGTTTATCGCGCAACTTCTCCCAGGCTTTTCGGAAACGCTTCGCCTGCCCTTCGGGCGGCAGCACAGGTGATGGGCCGTCGATGACTTCCGCCGAACCGAGTTGCGCAGCCGTGAGGGCGATGGCGTCGATAATATTGGAAGATGGCACGACGAGCAGGTGCACGGGCTTGCCTTCCTTTTCCGCAGGCGCGACCACATGAGTGAACAACAATTGCTTGTAGCTCGTGAAAAGCCGGTCCTCGGCAATGCCTTTGTACCCGGTGTCGGGTCCTTTTAGAATCTGCACGGTCATCACCACCAAGTCTCTTTTACCCGTGTCCGTCAGTTCCAGAGCTTTGCGGACGTAATCGAGCCTGTGGTAATCACCAACGAAACAGAGCGTGTTGCCGGGGCGGACGCCGAGGCTCTCGGTTGTCACGTTCTCTTGCGGGTGGGTCGGGAATTGATCCATCTCGACGTGACCTGCCACGCCCTCTTTTCGTTCGTTGATACGCTCCGAGATTACAGAGATGAGACAAAACACGAGCGTGAAGGCCACCCCACTGGTCGTCGCCACCTCTTTGGTGACGAAGTTTATTCCGGCGACCGAGAACAGCGACGTGGCGATCACACCGAGCCCAATCGAAATCTCGTTGCTGCCCAGGTTGATATTGAAGGGAACCCGCCATTCGCACGGCGATTTGTCTTTGAAGCGAAGCAAACCGTCGCACGCTTTCGACCTCGCCTGGCGATCTCTCTTGAGCACACTCCTACCGATGCGGAAGAAATTCCTGCCCTGATCTGGAGCTTGTGGCCCAAAATAATGAAGACTCGACGCTCACCGTGCGTCTGGGTGAAAACCCAGTTCGTCAGTCGCCTGCAACCGGAAGTGGTCTTTGCCGGACCGTGAGCGCACTCTGCGCCGGTGGCGGGCAAGGAAGGCGGGGGCCGGGGCCGAGTACAGAACCCTGGACTTCCACGCTTCACACCAAGCCGGACTGCTGACCCTCCGGACGTCTAAGGAAAGAAGAGATTGGTCGGGGCGCCCAGATTTGAACTGGGGACCTCTTGGTCCCGAACCAAGCGCGCTACCAGGCTACGCTACGCCCCGGAAAAGCCGGTGTTAGGTACTAGGTGTTAGGTGCTGGGGATGAACAAACGGGCTTGTCCCTAACCCCTAGTACCTAGAACCTGGCACCTGAATTTTGGTCGGGACGGCCAGATTTGAACTGGCGACCCCTTGCACCCCAAGCAAGTGCGCTACCAGGCTGCGCCACGTCCCGGAAAGTCAGGTTCCAGATTTCAGGTGTTAGGTGTCAGGAACAATCCGGTTCCTTTGTCCCTCACACCTAAGACCTGGCACCTGACATCTGCTTTCTCACGCTAGCATTTCCGCGAAAGCATTGTCAATACGGTCTGCAGCTCGCGTCGGATGGCTTTCAGCTCCGCCACATCCAGAGGCGATTGAAACAAGTTTGTCTGCTCCGCGGCATTCTTCTCATTGCTTGCCAGATGTTTGCGCGCCCCTGCGATGGTGAATCCCTTCCCGTACAGGAGCCGGCGGATCTCGAAGATAAGTTCCACATCCTTGCGGCGGTAAAGCCGATGCCCTGACTTGCTCTTAACGGGCCGCAGCGTGGGGAATTCCGTCTCCCAGTAGCGCAACACGTAGGCCTTCGTCTGGGTCAGCTCGCTGACTTCGCCGATTCGGTAATAGAGCTTGTCCGGAATCGCCGCCTCCCTGGGAGAGTCCTGGATCAAGCGTGCGGCGCGTGCGGCGCGACCTCGGGGCATGGAGAGCCTCAACCTGCGGCTTGCTGACTCCCAGTCATCTTAGAGAACGGACTGCGGCGCGTCAAGCGCGCCAGCCCATTCTCCGCGGCCCCGCCCACGCTTGGCTTCTCGGGCAAGCGGTGGTTCATGGAAACTACCCCACCCTTAACGGCCCGTTACCAGAAATCGCGGACGTTGCGCTATACTCTGGCTCCGGGACGCGCGTCCCCGAGGATTTGACATTATTTCTGGTCTCGAAGGGTGCACCATGCCAGAACGACCCGCTGCCTTGCTTTGGGTAATTTTTCTCGCCTATTTCACCTTTGGGATGATCACCAACATCTTGGGTGTGGTGATCCCGGAAGTAATCAAACAGTATCAACTGAGTCTCTTCGCGGCGGGCTTCTTGGCGTTCGCCTTCTTCCTGGCCTACGGCCTCTGCTCGATTCCCACCGGATTGCTGATGGACCGCTTCGGCGCAAGGCCTCTGGTCCTGCTGGGAGTTTTCCTGATGGGTCTGGGCTGCCTGGTGGTTTCGCGGGCGGGTGACTATCTGCTCATTGTGGGCATGATTTTCGCCGTTGGCGTGGGCGTCACGATCATCCAGACCGCCGGGAACCCGCTCATCCGGCATCTCGACCGGCTGGAGAACTACCACCGCAACCTGACGCTCACCATCGGCTTCTGCGGCATTGGCGCCTTCCTCGGCCCCTTTATCCTGGCGTTCATTCGTGGGATGGGTCGAAGCTGGCAGGTGCTCTACCTGGTTTTTGCGGCGATTTCGCTGGTGCTGCTGTTGCTTTTGGCCACCTCGCGCTTCCCGGCACGCGCCACCGTCGCGGGTGAGCGCATTCGCCTCGATCAGGTGCGAAAACTGCTCCTCAATCCCATCGTCATCGCTTACTGCCTGGGCATTTTCTTCTATGTGGGAGCCGAGGTCGGCACCGCTTCGTGGATCGTCAAATTTTTCGAGCGCGTCCACGCTTTGCCCAGTGAGGTCGCGAACACGGGCGCGCAGAGTTTCTTCCGCAAGGTATTCCCCGCGCTGCCGGCTCTGATCGTGGCTCTCTTCTGGGGATTGCAGGGCGCCGGCCGGCTGGTGAGCGGCGCGGTGCTCAACCAATTCGGCAGCCGCAGGATTCTACGTCTCTACTCCTTCCTGGCACTGGCCTGCCTGCTGGTGGCCGTCTTCGGGACAACGCACGTCACCGCCCTCGGCTTCGCGGCTTGCGGGTTTTTCACCTCCGTGCTGTTTACGCTGGTTTTCAGCGGAACCATCAATAGCTTCGCGGAGAATCATGGAACGATTTCGGGCCTGCTCTGCACGGCCTGCTTGGGCGGCGCGCTCATCCCCCCGATGGTGGGCTGGGTGGGCGATCACTTCGATATGCGCGTGGCCATGCTGGTTCCCGCGCTTTGCTTTGCCTATGTTTTTGGGCTTGCCATGATCGGCCGGGCGAAATATGAATAGCGGATGGGGGAAGGGAGACAACAGTTTATGGGGCAGTTGATTATCGGCATCGATGTGGGTGGAACGAAGGTTGCGGGAGGGCTCGTCACGCTGAAGGGGCGGCTGGTGGAATCCCGGATCGTTCCCACGCACGCTGACCAGGGGTTTGCCCAGAGCTACATCCAGATCGTTCACTTGATCGAGCGCCTGATTCGCGCGGCGGGAGGCAAACACAACCTGCGCGGCATCGGCATCTGTGCGCCAGGGCCGCTCAATCCCAAGACGGGCGTGGTGATCAATCCCCCTAATCTCCCCGGCTGGCGGAATATCGAACTGGCCAAGATGGTCGAGAGGCAATTCGGCCTTCCCGCCAAGGTTGAAAACGACGCCAACGCCGCGGGACTGGCCGAAGTCCTGTTTGGCGCCGCGGTGGGCTTCAAGGACGTTTTCTATGTGACCGTGAGCACCGGTATCGGAACCGGCATCATCATCAATCGGAAGATTTATCACGGGCAGAACGGCGTGGCCGGCGAAGGCGGCCATGTTTCCATCGACTACCGCAGCCCCTATCGCTGCGGATGTGGGACGCTCGGCTGCATTGAAGCGCTGGCGGCCGGCCCGGCCATGGCCAGACGGGCCCGCGTGAGGCTCGAGCAGGAACACAATATGCCCAGCGCCCTACGCGAGATGACCCATGGCCACCTGGAGCAGATTTCGCCGCTGATGATTCAGAAGGCGGCGCGGCAGGGCGACCGCGTTGCCAAAGCGATCATCGACGAAACGGGTTTTTACCTGGGCGTGTGGCTCGCCGGCATGATCACGCTATTCGATCCCGAAGCCATCGTGATTGGCGGCGGCGTTTCACGAATCGGTAGACCGCTTCTTGACAAGGTCAAGAACACTATCCCGCAATACACGATCAACCGCTTCGCGGTTAACACTCCTTTGTTGCCCGCCAAACTGGAGAAAAATGTCGGCGTTTACGGCGCGGCCGCGGTCTTCCTGCCCTCCGGAGAAGAAGCTGAAACCGGCGCGTGAAGGTTTGTGCGCTTTCCTGTGACCGGGGAATTTCGCGTGGGGCTCGAAGGGTGGGGGCAACACCTCCGTCCCACCGAGTGCCTAGTACTTGGGCCTGCGCCGCCCGCAAAGCTCCAAGTGTGTTCTTCACGCCGGATTCAGGATGAAATATAGAGCGGGAGGGACGAGTCGGCTAGGGAAGGGAAGGAACCGCACGCTCGCGCTGCCCGGGCGCGAGCGTGCGGTCGGGCTGGATCCTGCTAGAACGTAAGCTTCAGCGCAAACTGGATGATGCGCGGATCATACGTGCTCGAGATCTGACCGAAACTGGGATCCGTGATATTCAGCGTAGGGAGCTGAAACTCCGCTTGGTTGAGCATATTGAAGAACTCCGCGCGGAATTCCAGATTCAGTCGCTCTCCGGCAAGGGCGGTCTTCTTCGCCACCGCGAAATCGAAATTGGCACGATGCGGGCCCCGGAGGCGGTTCCTGGGGTACGTGCCGTAAGTCAACACAGCAGGATCGTAGTCGGTATTGAATCCCGTGGGGTCAAACCAGAACGAGCCCGTAGCTCCATTGAAGGTGTTTGTCTGGTGCGGATCGAAGATGGGAACATTCGATGTGGTCAGGTTCGCCCGCACGAGACTTGCATCGCCAGCGCCTGAGGGCCCAGGATCCGTTCTTGTGGTGGGAATTTGTGCGGAGATGTCCATGGGGAACCCGGTGCGCCAAGTCACGATGGGATACAAACTCCATCCCTTGGTCAGGCGCTTGGGGCCGGAGCCCCAGAGCTGATCGAAGGGAAGGTCCCAGCCGCCGCTGAAGGCAATCCGGTGGGCGATGTCGTAGTCGGAAACGGCACGGAACAGGTCGTGGTTGTAATAGGGCACCCTATCGTTGACGTTGCGGAACCCGGAGGCGTCATCGATCGACTTTCCCCAGGTGTAGGCCAGGGTGAAATAGCTGTGGCCGAGCCAGCGGTTGTCCGCAAGGTGCTTGGTAAGGCTGGCCTCCAGGCTGTTGTAATTGCTGTTGACGATGTTGCCGAAGGTCAGCAGGTAGCTGAACCCGTTCGACCCGTCGGGCAGGGTCCCGGGCTGGGTGTTCAGCAGACGCGTGTCGGTGCCGAGGATGTACGGGTTCTGGTCGACCAGCGCGGTTTGCTTGTGGGTAGCGCTGCCCACATAGTTAGTCTCCAGGACCAAACCCCGGGTCAGATCCCGCTCTATGCCGAAGTTGAATTGATAGGTGTAGGGGGTGCGCAAGTGCGGGTCGACGAAGTACACACCGCCTCCGCCAAAGGGCAGGAAGCCAGTGGCCCCAAAGTCGATATTCGCGGCCGGCGGCTTGGAGGGGAACGGGTTGGTAGCGTCTGCCGCCACGAAGGGTTGCGTCAAGTAACCGGGGTCGGAGGTGGGGTTTCCCGCTAACGACGGGAAATACATGTCCACGAACCCGAAAAACGGCGCTTGGCCGTTGAACTGCAGGTTGTCCTCGCCTTTCAGGATGTCATAGAACACCCCGAAGCCGCCGCGAATGCTAGTCTTACCGTCGTTGAACGGATCCCAGGCGAAACCGAAGCGCGGGGCGAAGTTGTTCCGGTCCGGGAAATTGGCGCCCTTGGGGGCCCCCGCGTCACCGGGGAACAGCAGGCCAACGGGAGCATTTGCGAACCGCGTTGACTGCTGCCCGGGAACCATTGAGAAAGAGCGTCCCTGGGTGTCGAACTTGGGGGAGTTGTACTCGTACCGCAAGCCGTAGGTGATGGTGAAGTTCTTGCGTAAGTGCCACTCGTCCTGTGCAAACGCGTAGTACGATCTGCTCCGGATGTTCGAGGGCGCGGCGCCGAACTGGTAGTACTCATCGGGCAGGCCCATCAGGAAATCCGCAAAACTGTTGCCCGACCCAACGCTGGTCGCGCTGTCATAGAAGTCAAATTCGCCATTCACGTAGAAATCGTAGTGGGTGTTATTCTGGTACGGCGAGAAAAGGAAGCCGAATTTCGTGGTGTGCTTCGACTTCACCCAGGTGAGCGTGTCCGAAATGCCAAAGGTGTTGTTGATTTCGGTGGTGGGCCCCTGCGGGCTGAAGCCGAGGGTCAGGCCGCGATAGAAGCCAATGATGGTCGGTCCTGTAGACTGGTCGGGTGTGATTCCTATCCCCAATTGGCTTGGCGTGGGCAAACTCGTGGCGGGAATGGCTTGGGCAATGTTAATACGTTGCGCCGTGAACCGCGCCTCGTTCAGCAGGGTGGCTGAGAAACTCCGACTCCAGGCCAAATTGAGAAACTCCCGGTGATGGTCACCAATGCTGCCGTATCCATAGGCATCGGCGGGGAGGGAGCCAAAGGCGAAGCTGAACGGATTGAGCACCGGATTCCGCGACCAACCCATGGTAGCCGAGAGCTTGTCCTCGGAACTGAGTTGGGCATCCAGCTTGATCGAGAGTTGGTCGGAATCGTTTTTGCTACCCGCCTGCGCGATCTTCGTGCCCGTCGCGGAAGTCGGGATGAGGTTGGCCTGAATGTAGTTCGTCGCCACAGGGCTGAACTTTGTGGGGTCGATGATCCCCTGCGCCGAGTTGCCCGCAAAGTAGGGGTAGGCTTGGAGGAACGCCACGACTTGCGGGTCCGGAATCCGATTGCCGGTTGCTGGATCAGTGCCAGACTGGGAAAAATCTCCCTGGAGCTCCGCCGGGGTGTAGACGGGAAGCGAAGTGGTGTTTATGGCTTGGATCTGGCGCTGGCCGGAGTAACTGGCGAACCAGAAGAACTTGTCCTTCCCGTGCACTACGTGCGGAATGACCACCGGCCCGCCGACGGCAACGCCGAACTGGTTCCGCTTGAGCACTTGCTTGGGCACTCCGTCGCGATTATTGAAATAGCTATTGGCATCAAGGGCCTCATTGCGCAAGAAATCATAAACACTCCCGTGGACGTCGTTGGTGCCGGACTTGGTGACGACGCTCACGACGCCACCGGCGTTGCGCCCGTATTCCGCCGCGTAGTTGCTGGTCAGAATGCGAAACTCGGCGATGGCGTCCGGGACCGGGTTGTAGACGACTTCGTTCCCCAGCAGGTCGTTGTTGATGCCCCCATCCAGCAGGTAGGTGACGGAATCAGACTTGCCGCCGGCGATCCCGAAGGCGCCGGTCTGGCCCCCGTCCGCGGCGCCGGGGTTCACTTCCGTGACGCCGGGCTGGAGAAGAGCGAGATCCAGAACGTTACGGCCGTTGAGCGGCAGGTCCACGGCCGGTCGGCTGGTGACGGATTGCCCCAAGGTGGGGTTCACGGTTTCCACGCTGACCGCCGACCCTTCCACCGTAACTGTCTCGGTGCGGGCGCCTACCTCCATGCGCAAATCCACGCGCAGCACCTGGTTGATTTCCAGCGGCGGAGCGTCCGTGATCAGCGTCCTAAAACCGTCGCGCGCCGCGGTGACGCGGTAGTCGCCGATGGGAAGGTTGAGGATCTGGTAGTACCCTTCTTTGTCGGTGACACTCGTGGCGCTGATCTGCGTTGCCTTGTTGGTGGCCGTCACCTTCACCCCCGGCATCACGCCGCTTTGGGCATCGGTGACCGTGCCCACGATTTTGCCGGCCGCTTGCTGTGCAAACCCTGAAGCCGGAATTAACAGTGCCACTAGGATTGCCAATACAAGCCTCTGCCAACCCGCACAAGCGGGCTTTTTGCTGTGGAGGCTCATCGATGTACCCTCCTGTTCGCCAAGCGTGCGGGCCGAATGCCCTCTTGTCTGGCGCATGTTTTATGACGAAAGCTGTAATGTACACCTGACCTATCAAACACACAATTGTCTTCGCGTGGGACCGACGAACATTCCAGCCGATGTTTCCGTTGTGGTCTCCAGACGGCGGCGAGTATACACCCGTTTGGCTGATGGTGTGCCTTTACTGGGCTTCTTTTTTCTCTTGGAGACTCCGGCCCGGTCTGTACGGAGGCCGATTTACTCGCCACCGCGAGTCCACCTCTTCAGTATTGGGTACCGCCGCTGAAACTGGATCTCATCTCTTCATGCATTCACAGGAACATGAGTAGAACCTGCCCCAGAGGCATCCATCACTACCGCCCGTGGCAACAACGGCGCAACAAGCACTCCCATGAAACCCTCTGGGCGCAGGGTCCCTCTCGATGCGGATCCCAAAGCCCCCGTGGGACCGCGATTGCCCACTTGTTCCTAAACCCCGGCCGGACGGAAGTCCAATCGATTCTGTTTATGTGAATCATCAAGCAATCCGGACGGCAGCGTGTCCTAGAGGTCCTCACTTTTTGATAACTGATCCTGCGGGAAAACGCCCGGGTGATGGCTGCGGCTTCCAGTCCTGCCTCTGGATGAACACTCATCCTCTTCCCTGTCTTAGAAGGTTGGGGGATTTTCTGACTATCGTCAAATCCCGACGAAGCGAGCGAAAGATATAGAACCTCACCGTTGGTCGTCGGGCAAAATTTTGGCCATTGCTCCCACGAATGTTCGAGGTTTATTTGATTGCAAACAAACTTGTTAGAACGTTCGGGACGCTGAGACATCCCACTCCTACAAAATGTCATATACACAAATCTGTAATCGAGACAGCTGAACGGCCCGCTTAGAGCTGTTCCCAAGATGTCCTCCTGCCTGCCCCGGTTCCCCGGCCTGTTCGCGGCCCGAGGGCTGGGGCGGGCCCCCAGCCGGGAATGGGCCGAGGAGTTTTTCGGGTGACACAAAGCAGGAGTCAGGAAATAGAAGTCAGGAACTTACCCTTCGCCCGCCACGGCGGAAGGTCGCCTGATCTTAACGCGGATTCCTCACCACACGATGCCTTTTTCCCGACGGTCGGGCGGCTGGGGCGAAACTTGTCCCGACGGCCCTTGTCGGGAGCCCCGCCCTCCCTCGTCGTGGTGAGAAACTCGGGTTAATGGCGGGCGGCCTCAGGGTGAGAAACCAGTTGCCCGCGCCACGGGTCCCCGTAATGCCGCAGGGCACAAAAAGCAAGGGCGCCTGCCGGAGCAGACGCCCTGATGCTCTTCGAGACTTGCGCGCGACGAGCTAGAAGTAGAACTTCGCCGCGAGCTGAATCAACCGCGGATCGCGGGCAGCCAGGATGCGGCCGAAGTTGCTCGAGTTGATGTTGGTGCTGACCCCGGACGAATTGAACTGGGTGTGGTTGAACAGGTTATAGAACTCGAAACGAAGTTCCAGCCGGGTGGACTCGGTGATGTGTGTGTCCTTGAAGAGGGCCCAATCGAAGTTGGCGATTCCGGGCCCCCGCAAGGGGTTGCGCCCGGCATTGCCCTGCACGCCGATAGGCGCCCGGGCGAACGTGTTGGGGTCAAACAGGTAGTGATCCTTCGCACTGAGGGCCGCGCCCTGGACGGTGTTGGTAAATGAAGAGCTGCGCGGATCGGCGTACTGCGGCGCCGACCCCACGTCGGGAACATCCCAGCACGCGGTCCAGGTATACGCCCAGCAGGTGAGCGAACGGAAGCTGCTGTCCACCACATCCAGCGGGAAGCCGGACTGGAAGATGGTGGCGCCACTCATCCGCCACCCCTCCAAGAAGCGCTTGGCCGCCCAGTTGTCCGAATGATGGATGGGCGGGAAGAGGTAGGTGTAGCTGACCACAAATCGGTGGGTCGCGTCGTACTCGGACGACCCGTAGTTGTACAGTGTCTGATTGAAGGGATTGGTGGCGCGGAGGCTGCCGTATCCGCCGAAGCCTCCGCCGCCGAACCCGGAGTTCTCAAACCCCGACCCGTCGTCCATAGCGTGAGCCCAGGTGTAATGGGTGTTGAGTTCCAGCCCGTGCGACATGTGGTGGTTGAAGACGACCTGCAAGGCGTTGTAATTCGAGATGGCGGTCGTCTGGTTGTTCCCGATTCCTATGAAGGTGAAGGGATCATACTGGAAATTCTCAGGAAACACTAACCCTTGGAAGGTGCGGTTGGCCACGCAATCGGGGTCGGCTGCGCACCCCGAAGGGTTCAGCCCCGGGTTGAGCTCGCGGAGAATCACATTCTTGCGTCCCAGGGCCCCGACGTAGGCGGCTGAAAGGATCGTGTTTTCCGAGAGCTGGCGCTCGACAGTTAGGTTGAAGTTCTGCGAGTACGGAACGGCGGTGTTCGGGTCCACCGCATACAACCACATCGGCAGGTACGGACTGAAGTTCACGTCCGACGAAGGGCTTGAAGGAACGGGAAACGGGTTGGGACACTGGGCGCCGCTCGCAATGTCCGCAAAGGGATTGGCAAAGCCCGGGCTTCCGCCGCACGCCGCGGCGCCCGTCGAACTAAGAGAGAAGGGCGGCGAAGAGAGGAACTGCAAGGTCACCTCTTCCAGGATCCTGTTGAAGTAAATGCCGTAGCCGCCGCGGATGGCCCACTTGCCCGAACTGCCGGGGCTCCAGGCAAACCCGAGGCGAGGCCCGAAATGCCCGTATTTCGTCGTGCCCGTGGCATTCACTCCCGCATCGCCCTGGAACACGTAACCCGTGGGGGCGTTCGAGAAGACCGTGGACTGCTGGCCCGGCCGGAAGGCCGTCATGGCATGATTGTCGTGATAGATATCTATAGTCGGCGTGTCCACCTGCCAGCCCGTGCCGTAAGTGATCGTCAAGTTCTTCCGGAGCTTGAACTGATCCTGGAAGTACAGATAGTACTCCCGGCCCCTGGCGTTGATGATGTCTCCCCCCCCTTGATTGTAGCTGTCCGGAATGCCTAGGAGGAAATCCGCAGCCGGATCTCCGGTCGAATAACCCCCCGTCCCTCCAAAGGTGTAATGCCCGCTGAGCGAATTGGCGAAGGGGTTATAAACCTGGAAGCGGCGCGTGTCGAAACCCACCTTGAGAGTGTGGCGTCCAGAGATTATGCTGAAGTTGTCGTCCACCTGGTAAGTCTGGTCAATGCGCGGCTGGGGGCCGTTGGTCGAGAACCCCAGGCTGAAGTATCCCGTGACATCGATGACGGGCCAACTGCTCTTGGTCGGATCCTGCACCGTAATGCCCGTGAATCCCACGGACTTCGGGTCTACGACGTCGACCGGCAGCACCGCGCCATAGTTGAAGCGCGTGTACCCGATTCGTGCCTCGTTGAGCGTGTTCGCGCCAAAGGTGTGGTTCCAGGTCAGCGAATAGTTCTGGATATGGCGCTGGTCCACCTCCAGGAATCCCGGCAGGGTGGCGCCCGTGAAGGGCAAGGCATTGAGGGTGGGGTCCCGCTGCCACAGCCAGGAGCCCCACAGCGCGTCCTTGGAACTGATGTTCTCGTCGATGCGCGCCAAGTACTGATCGGTCACTCGCGTGAGGGCGGGATTGAAGTCGTATTCGGTCCCGGAGTTGGGCAAGGGAACAAACTTGTTCAGCAGGCTGGCGGAAAGGGAATCGAAGTTGGCGGAGGGAATGGTGCCCGTGGGGAAGAGCGTGGAATAGGGCGTGCCCGCCGGATAAGGGTTTCCATCTTCTCCGACCATCTCATGGGGCGAAAGGCAAGCCAGTTCGTTGGCCGAGCACTGTGCGGTGCCCGCCTCGCCCCCGATGTCGGGGAAGCTCCCATCGCGCTGGTCCTGCGTAAAGACCGTCGTCGTCCCTCCCGCCTGGGGACTGCGGTTTCGCGTCCCTTGATAGGAGAAGAAGAAAAACGCGTGATGGCGCCAAATGGGTCCGCCGATCGTGCCGCCGAATTGGTGCTGGTGGAAAATAATGGAGGTCGGCTGGAAGAAATTCCGCGCGTTCAAGCCGGTGTCGCGGAAGAAGTCGAAGCCGCTGCCGTGAAACTGGTTGGTTCCCGACTTGGTGACCGCATTCATGATGGCCCCGGAATTTCGCCCATATTCAGGATTGATGGTGTTAGTCACCATTTGGACTTCCGCGATGGCGTCCGGGCTGGGAATCACCAGCGGCGTGTTCAGCGGCAGGTCGTTGCTGTCAATGCCGTTGATCAAGTAGCTGTTCTGGTCGGGCTGGCTGCCGTTGGTGGCGTAATTGCCGCGCCCGTCGGCGGCCGCCACTACGCCCGGCAGGGTCTGCTGGAGCTGAACCCAATTCCGGCCATTCAGCGGTAAGTCCACGATCTGCGTTCCGGTCAGGGTCGCCCCCAGTTGCATGCTGGTCTTTTCAACTTGCACGGGGGTAGCTTCGATCGTCACCCGCTGGGTAAGAGCACCGACCTCCAACTGGACGTTGAGCACGTAAATCTGCCCGACGTGTAGTGGAATGCCCGATGCCTGGAATTCCTTGAAACCGGTCACCACGACGACCACCTGATAGGTGCCGGGCGCCACTAGCTGTGGGGCCTCGTAGGAGCCGTCGGCGCCGGATGGGACTGTCGTGGACACGCCCGTGGCCACGTTGGTCACGGTAACGGTCGCACCGGCGATTACTGCGCCCGAAGGGTCTGTCACGACCCCGCGGATTCGCCCGTAAAGCTCTATTCCTTTCGCGGGGGTGGCAGTGAGAAAACCGAGAAGCATAGCAAAGATAAAAAGCTTAGAAGCTAAATTCAGCCGCATACTGCCTCCTGACCAAAAGAGATTATCAGGCCTCCTCAGATCTGATCGAAAAGGCCCTACGAATCCGTAAGACCTTGCGGAAGCTGTCTTTCCTAGGATTGGTGAAAAGTGCAGGTTAATTGCCAATAGCTTGCTTCACCTCAGAACCGTCGCGTTCAGTACCGACTGAACATTTCTCTCTACTCGCAAACACGCAGCCAAACTCGAGACGATTGTAAATCATTGAAATTAAAGGATAAACATCAACTTTAAATATTTGTCATACCATCGCAATATGAAATACCGTAACAAACCTCCCTTTATTCGTAGAAACTGTAAATGACGGACTGCCCCTGCGAATAGAGTCGTTAGGTCCAGTACTCCCCTGGTGTCGCACCCAAGCTAACGCCAGGCTGCGGGAAAAACCACAATGGCCGTAAGTTTGTGCACACTGGCCAATGGTTTCATCCCCCCAACAGGACTGAACCGCCCAAGCCCCTGACGACGAACTCGCAGAAACCGCGGGCATGAGATCTTCCCAGCCGGGTAACCCGAGCAGTGGGCACCCAATTACTCTAGAGGGACTCTGATCACCCGATTATGCACAAACCCTGCTGGGCCCTGGCCGGTCAGCGGGTCCGGCGGGAACGGATCGAGGGGAAGGTGTTGGTCAGCTATCGGCATATGTACCTTCGCGAGATCGACCCCGCGCGCGGCTGGACGCGGCCCCTGTGGTGGGACACCAAGAGGGGGCTGCGGCCGCTCGGTCGTGGGCCTCTCCGGTCGCCCTCCCCGTCCCACGGCCCCAGAAAGGAGACTGAAGTGTAGAGGACGTCCTGGCGCCCCCCTGTAAAGCACGTCTTGGGAACAAACACGTTACGTCAGCCAAAGCGAGGAGAAGGTGGCAATCAACCGTGTGGTCGAGCACCTTAAAGTCGGCATGGACCTCCCATTTTATGAAGACGCTTCCGATCCGTCGACCAAGAACTCCACCCGCCGTAAACCGCCCATAAAAGCGGGAACCCAAGGGCTAATCGACAAGTCCGCCCCACAACGTCCCGATCCTTGAGCCAACCCCAGCGACGGACCCCGGACCCCGGACTCCTTCCCTCTACTCCTTTCCTAACCTTGAGAACGATCGGTCGATGGTGAATGACAAGCTGGCGCGCGCGTTCTCCACGTAATTCGCCAGCGCTTCGCGATAAAACGCCAGGCTGCGTTCGCGCACCGCTTCTTCCGGCGCCTGAGGCGAGGCCATGTGGTGAGTCTCGTGCAACAGGATGCTCAGCAGGCGGAAGCGCAACCGCTGTTCATGGAATTCTCTGAGGCGGCTTCCGGCGATGAACTGCGTATCGAGCGCCGTGTCCATCAGTGGCAAGGCCAGCCAGCCCTCGACCCGGTCGAAGGCGATGTCCATCTCGCCCACGACGGCGCCGCCGAAAGCGTCGTGAGGCTCGGCGAAGGGCGCCTCTTTCACTACCACGTGCCGATGGCCCAGGCACCCGCACACGTTCCTGCGCCGCAACTGGACGACGATCAGTCCCGGCGCCCGCGCCAGGATTTCTTCGTACGACTCGCGACAGCGCGACGGCGCTTGCGCCCAATCCCGCGCGATAGCGCGCGCCACCTGCGCCGCTCTCGCCGGGTCGCGGTAGCGATACGCGACGACCACCACGGGCGCCGGACGGTCCGGAAAGACCGCCAAGCGATAGCGGCGCCCCGCGAGCCATTCCACCCAGCGCGTCACGCGTGGCCGCGACGCAAGATAGCTCCCGACAGCCTGTGCGAGAGGTGAAGCTTCCAGGCCCATGGCTTTCTATTCTAACCCCGATCCCGAAGGCGGAAGCCGAGTTAAGACCTTGAGCCTGGCGTCTCTAGAAAGACCTGAGCGCGTCACGCAGAACCATTTCAACTTCGGGATCGGGGCTAATCCGGCCACCCCCTTGCGCGGGCGCGGGAACAATGCCAGATTGTTGGGCCATGAACGCGGTATCCCAGCACCTCATCATCGACGCTGACGACACGCTCTGGGAAGACGCCCTCTACTTCGAGCAGGCCATCGAGGAATTCCTCACCTTCCTCGATCACGGCTCGCTCTCGCGCCAGCAGGTGCGGTCGATTCTGGATGAAATCGAACTTGCCAATAGCGGTCTGCATCCTTTCGGCTCGCGCACCTTCGCGGAAAACCTCGGCGAATGCTATCGCCGCCTGACGGAGCCTGCCTGCGCGGGCAGGGGCACGATCGACCCCGAAAAGCTCGCGCACGCCAAGCAGTTCGGCAACCGCCTGCTGCACCAACCGCGGCAGCTCATCCCAGGCGTGTCCGAGACGCTCCCATACCTCGCGCCGCGACATCGTTTGATTCTTTACACCAAGGGCCATCCGGCGGAGCAGAGCCTGAAGGTGAAGTCTTCGGGCCTGGCGATTTTCTTCCGCCACATCGAGATCGCCCGCGAGAAGAATGTCCGCACTTACTCCGAGCTTGCCGCCCGACTCGGCCTGGACCGGGCGCGGACCTGGATGATCGGCAATTCTCCCAAGTCCGACATCAACCCGGCGCTCGAGGCAGGACTGAACGTGGTCTACATTCCGCACGCGCAAACTTGGCGCCTGGAGCAAGAGGAAATCGCGCCCGGCCCCGGCCGTCTGCTCGTGCTCGAGCGGTTCAGCGAGCTCCGGCAGCACTTTTGAAGAACAGTTGAAGAGTCGAAGAGTTGAAAAGTTGAAAGAAAGGGGTTCTCCCTTTCTCAACTCTCAACCTTCAACTTTCGACCGCGCTCACACGAGCGCGAGGGGCTTCTCTTCCGGGGCCAGGATATCGGCGGGCAATCCCATCAGGCGTGCCAGGGTGGGACAAATCTGCTTCAACGAAATGCGCCCGAGATTTTTCCCCGCGGCAATTTCTCGCCCCACGGCGATGAACATTGCTTCCAGCCCCGCGCGCGTGGGCAGGTGGCCGTGCGTCCCGCGATCCTTCACCGAATCGCGGACTGGCGGGCCATCCGTACGGTCGGAGAAGTAGAATCCCGGCGCGGCCTCAAGCATCAGTTCCGCGTCCGGGTCAGCCTGGAGCGCGGCGAGTTTTTGCCGATCCACAACTTCCAGCACAGCGCCTGTCGCGCACAGTCGCTCCACGGCTTTTTCGAGCCGCCGCCGGTCGTCGCCCGAAGGCTCTTCCAGCCAGTAAAGGGCGAAGGATCCGCCCGCGTGCACCGCGCCCAAACGCCGCAGTGCCAGCGAACCGTCGGCGCCGCGCGCGAAGAGGCCCTGGTCAGCAAAAGCCGTGAGCGGCGCCGCTTCCTTTTCCACCGGCACGAAGCCGTGATCGGAAAGCACCACCAGCGTCGTCGCTTGGTCGTTCGACATGGCGTCGCGTATCCGCCCGATCTCGCGGTCCGCCGATTCCAACGCCGCCAGCGCCTGCGCCGACACCGGCCCGAAGGCGTGTGCCTGCTGATCGTAGTAAACAAAATGCACCAGCAGCAGGTCCGGCCGGTAGCGTTTCCATAGGTAGAGCGCTGCTTCGCCGCGCATCTGGTCGGGATCAGCCTTGCCGAGCATCGGCATCAGGATCTTCGCCACTTCGGGGAATAGCCCCGGAGTTGCCTGTTGCGCGGACGTTTCGAAATCGCGGTGCGGGTCGGGCAGAGCGGGATCCCAGATTTCCGGAATGTTGTGGTCGATGGCCGCGCCAGCGCTCACCGGCCAACTGACCGCGGCGCTCCGCCGGCCGCACACGCGCGCCACGTCCCACAGCGTCGGCGCCCGCAGCGCGCGCGCAAACCAGCACCACGGCCGCGCCTTCTCCGTGGGATCGAGCGAAGCAAGATGACCGTAAATGCCGTGGGCGCGGGGCGGAAGGCCCGTCACCATCGTCGCGTGGGCAGGATAGGTCGTGGTGGGATAGATGCTTTCCACGGCCTCCGCGCTCGCGCCGGCTTTTTCGAGCGCGTTGAGATTCGGGAAGCGGCGGCGGGACTCGGGCCCGCGATAAAGACCCGGCCGCAGGCCGTCCACGGAGAGCAGCACCAGTCGTGCGGGTCGAGACGTCTTATGGGTCACTGGACTGCGCCTTTGTTGGCCTTATCACACCAGAAGGAGATCTTCAGCCTCACGCGCCCAATCCTGTTCAGCGCATCTCCTTCCGGTGGGCCACGCCTTCCACGTGAGTCACGAACGCCTCCGGCTTGCCAGGTGGCGCAATCTCGAACTTCACCTTCAGCGTTCCGCTCTCGGCCTGGTAGTAGGTAAGCCGTTGGCGGGGAGTCTGCGGGCTCGCCTCGCTAAGGAACGTGAGCACCTTTCCTTGCTCGCTGAAGGTCGCCGCATAGTGAATGACGTGCCCTTCGCTATCGAAATAGATGGCCCGATTGGGGGTTGTGCCAGATTCCGGATAGATGATCATCAGGTCTTCGTGCGCGAATGCCGCGTGGTCTGGCGTAGCGGGAAAATCGAGCCGACTTCTCCGCACCAGGATTTTCCCCTGCAGTTCGAGCGCGAAGGAGAACGTGCCCTTTCCCTCGCCGGGCTCTCCGCTACCCGCCGCAGCCCACCTGCCAAGCAGGAATTGCCAGGGCGCCCAGACATCAGGCTCTTTGGTTTGTTGCGCTCCGGCGAATACCGGCACCAGCAAAAAGCCCAGGTAGAGTAACGTTCGTCGTCTCATCATCTCACCTCCCTGGGTTGGACCCCGATCCCGAGATCAAAATTGTTCTGCGTGACCGCCTGGAATCGTCGTAGAAACGCTCAGCCTAAGACCCCAACCCGCGTTCCCGCTTCGGAATCGGGGTGAACCGAGACCGCTCCAGACTGTTTACCACGTTTCGAGGCGTCCGGCCACTGCAAGGCAAAATACAGGCCCGCAGGGTTCCTGCGTCGCCTGTCCAGGTGTTCCGTAGGAAGGGCGCGAAGTGTTATAATCATTTCATCCCAGGCGATGGAGTTCGCCTACAACCGTCCTTGTGCTGGACTGATAACTCCTGGCCGCTACGGCGCGTCCAGGAGTTTTTTGTTGGCGCCGAAGCGTGCAGAAAGCGACACAAGGTTGCGTATCCTTCTTCTCATTGTGTTCGGATCGGCCGGAACGCTCGCGCGGTATGGTCTGCAGGGGCTCATCCAATACCGCTCCGAGTCCTCCCTCCCCGTCGGCACGCTGGCGGTGAATCTGGTGGGCTGCTTCCTGCTGGGAGGCATCGGCCAGTTCGGTCTCGACCACCTTGCCTTCCCACCGGAGTGGCGCGTTGCCATCACCGTGGGTTTCTTCGGCGCCTTCACCACCTTCTCGAGTTTCAGTTGGGAAACGGTTCACCTGCTCGAAGATGGGGAGTGGGTGCAAGCTGGAGTCTACGTTATCGTCAGCGTGTTGGGCGGACTCTTCCTGGTTCGCACCGGCATGCGGCTGGCAAGCTGGTTCTGAGCGGAGGCGTCATGGAACACGAGCGGTTTGAAGGCGAACGCACCCTGATGCGGATTCACATCGGCGAATCGGATCGGTGGCAGGGCTCGCCCCTCTACGAAGCCTTGGTCCACCTCTTTCGCCAGGAAGGGCTCAGCGGGGTAACTGTGCTGCGGGGCGTGGGCGGCTACGGCTCCGCCAGCCGTTATCACACCGACAAGATACTCCGCCTCTCGCAGGACCTGCCCATTATCCTCGAGGTGGTGGAGTGTTCGGAGCGAATCGAAAAGATCCTTCCCCAGCTCGACGAAATGGTCGGAGGCGGGCTCGTCACGCTCGAGAAAGTTCGCGTCATCCTCTATCGGCCCAAGAAATAGGGCCCCTCATTCATCGCGGCCCGAAGCTTGAACTGGGCGGAGGCCGGGGAGAAGTCCAAACCTCCACCCGCCGGGGGCCATGGCAACGTACAGAGGGACATATGCCTTTGGATGAACTTCACGCGAGACGGCTCGCGACAGTCGGGAAGATGTTTGACGCTGCCTTGGACCGGATGGAGCTAATTCTACGTTCAGCCGAAGAGAGCAGCGACGGTAGCGAATCCTCCCGGATCACGGCGGAACAGGCCCGAGCCGGTCGGGACAAGATGGCGACGATTCGAAGCCGCCTCCAGGAAGGCCTACGCCACTTCTCCGTCCAGCTTCAGAGACCCGAGCCCAAACAAATGCTGGCGGCAGAACTATCCACGCTCTGGGTCATCCTGGAAAACGCTCGCCCGGAACGAATGAAAGGGTACGGACGGGAGTTTGCACCTCAGGACAGGGCTGAATGGGAGAATCTGATCCGAGCCCTTATGCATGAAATCGAGCAGATTCGTGGCATTGTCCTAAAAGGAAAAGTGAAGGTTTGACTCTGCCTGGCTCGTGCCGGTCCAACTTTTCTCGGCTAAATTGCGTCCGCTCTCCGTCTCTCACAACTGAGCAAGAAGTAGGCGTAGTGCATAGGCAAATCAACTTGGAACGGCACTAGCTATCACGGCAGGTGAAAACCACAGATCAATAACAGTGAGCACGATATCGGGAAACCAAAATCTGGTACCACTCCCAGATACGAGTGACGTCGATGGTGCTGGCCGACTCCTTCGGCTGGCAACCTTGGGGGAGGAACTCGGCGCGAATCGGGTCGTTGATGAAAGTCGCGAACTCGCCGCCCGCGTGTCGGAAGGTCGCTTTTACCTTGCGTGCATCGGCCAGTTCAAGCGCGGCAAGTCAACGCTGATTAACGCCTTGATCGGTGAGCCCGTTCTCCCGGTGGGCTTCATTCCTGTGACGGCGGTGCCCACTGTGATCCGATACGGCGCGCACAAGAAGGCACGCATACAGTTCCGTGACGGCGCATGGCAGGAGGTCGACGCTTCAGATCTTGAGCAGTACGTTTCAGAAGAACACAACCCGGAAAATGCGAAGGGGGTGGGAGGCGCGGAGGTATTTGTGCCGAGCGCATTACTCTCCACCGGGATGTGCCTTGTTGATACCCCGGGCTTAGGGTCGGTGTTCACGGGCAATACGGCCGCTACGCAGGCTTTCATACCTCACATCGACGCCGCCTTGGTCGTGGTGGGCGCGGATCCTCCGCTGGCGGGCGAGGAACTAGCGCTGGTTGAGGCCGTAGGGCGGCAGGTTCAGAATCTCATCCTGGTCCTAAACAAGGCCGACCGGGCCACAGAGGCGGAGAAAGCGGCGGCCGTCCGTTTCACCCAACAGGTGCTGGCGAAACGCTTGCGCCGTTCCGTGGGACCGGCCTTCGAAGTCAGTGCTGCGGAACGCCTCGAAAACCGGGGGCCGGAGCGCGATTGGGGAAAACTCCTAGGGGCGCTTGAGCAGCTCGTTCAAGGCTCCGGCCGTCAGCTCATCCAAGCCGCTTGCGAACGTGGTGTGCAGCGCCTGAGCGAGCAACTGATGGCCATTATCAACGAGGAGCGTGAGGCGCTCGAGCGACCCATCGAGGAATCCGAACGGCGAATCGCCGCGATGAAGGAGACCATCGGCGAGGCGGAACGCTCGATGCGCGAACTCGAGTTTCTCTGGATGGCCGAGCAGCGGCATCTCTCTGACCTATTTGTCGACCGGCACAAAAAGTTCCTCGGTTCCGTGCTGCCTCAGGCGAATGAGGAATTCGAGCGAGCCTTGCGCTCCACGCCGCGCAGGATGGGCCCATCGTATCGACGCGCCATCATGCGCGAGGCCCAGGGAATTGCGCAGCGGCGCGTTCTGCCGTGGCTCGAGACTGAGCAAGAGGAAGGGGAAAAGGAATATCGACGGGTCGCCGGCCGTTTTGTGCAGATGGCGAACGACTTTCTAAAGAAACTTGCCGACGCGGGCATTCGCGAACTGGCGCGTGTGCCGCACGCTCTTGACCCGGAGACGGGATTTCGGACCCGATCGGAGTTTCTGTTTCGGGACATGATCGAGATCGCACAGCCAGCATCACCCCTGCGCGGGCTGGCCGATTTGGTACTGGGGCTCGTGGGGGCCCGTGGCGTGATCGAGGAGGAGGGGCGGGAATTTCTGGGCCGCCTACTCGAAGTCAATTGCTCCCGGGTGCAGAATGACGTCCTCAACCGCGTGCAAGAAAGTCGCGGCCGGTTGGAAGTAGAGATCCGGAAGCTACTGCACGAAATCAGCCGCATCGCGGTAGAGGCTTTGACGCATGCGCGTGAAGCACGCGCCGCAGGGGCTGCGGCTGTGGAAGCCGCAGTTGCGAGGCTCGATCGCCGGGAACGTGAGATCGCCGATTTGTCGGCATAGCGGGTAGGATTTGCACACGGAGGAGGAAGGCTTGGCTCTTGTTGGCCAGCACCCTTCGGACGAGCCAATCGGACGCTGGCCGTTCTGAGAATGGGACGCGTTGATTGCGCAGGTGCCCTGCGCAAGTGCGGAGTCCGCTTGCCCGCAATTCGGCGTACAATCAGTGCCAGTAAGCTGGCCGGGATACCTATATACGCGTGAGAAGTCCGCTTCGTCCCGATGTGCGGCGCGTTTACAGGGAGATAGGATGTCTGAACTCGCGACCATAGGCGCTTACTCAGTGTTTATCGGAAGCTACATCGTTTTCGCACTGGGAAAATTTCCGGGAATGAAGATTGATCGCCCCGGCGCGGCCATCATCGGCGCGGTTCTAATGTTCACGATGGGCGCCGTGCGCGTGAACGACGCGCTGCACTTCATTCACTTCGGCACGGTCGTGCTACTCTTCTCGATGATGTTGCTGGTCGCCTACCTACACTTGGCAGGCTTCTTCGATTGGATCACCGAGCTGGTCGTGACCCGGCTGAAACCGCATCACCTGCTGCCCACGGTGATCTTCCTCAGCGGGTTACTCTCCGCGTTTTTCGTCAACGATATCATCTGCCTGGTGATGGTCCCCTTCGTACTCAAAGCCACGCGGCGCATGGGGGTTAAGCCGGTTCCGTATCTTCTGGCCGCGGCAACGGCGTCAAACATCGGGAGCACCGCGACGATTACCGGCAACCCACAGAACATCCTGATTGGTTCTTTTTCCGGCATTCACTACCGAGATTTCCTGTGGCACCTGGGTCCGGTCGCACTGGTGGGGTTGTTCCTGGATTGGCTGGTCCTCTGGTGGCTGCATTTTCGGGCGGGATTCCACGATGTTCGAACCGAAATTGCAGCCGAGCCACTGAACATTGAGCATGCAGCGCTTGTCAAGGCTGGTCTTGTGGCCGCCCTGGTTCTGATCGGGTTCTTGGCGGGTTTCCCTCCTCCCCTGGTCGCGGCCGTGGGTGCGGCCATCATGCTGGTTACGCGCACACGCGATCCTCATCTGGTTTACGAGGAAGTGGACTGGGGCCTGCTCGTCTTTTTCATTGGGCTTTTTCTAATCGTCGGTGGCGCAGAGAACGCCGGCCTGACCGAGCGCTTGCTGGGCTTCGGCCAGCGCTTGAATCTCCAGCGTCTCAGTGTCTTTACGATAGTGACGGCGATCTTGTCCAACTTGGTGAGCAACGTTCCGGCGGTGATGCTGCTGAAGTCGCTCGTGTCTCGCTTTTCAAACCCGCACGTGCTCTGGCTCACACTGGCAATGGCAAGCACGCTTGCCGGAAACCTAACGATTACGGGTTCCGTCGCCAACATTATTGTGGTGGAAGGAGCTCGCAAAGAAGCGGAGATCACCTTTTCAGATTACTTTCGAATCGGCCTGCCCGTCACAGTTCTAACTCTAACGGTCGGGTGGCTCTGGCTTTCCTGGATTCAGTGAGTGGTCGGTCCCTCGAGACTATTTCAAAACCCCGGGGCATGGAGTGCATGGTCCCGCATGTGATAAAACTAGGTGTCCGATGGCGACGAGGTTCGCCGAGGGAACCACCCGCGAAGCGCGGGTTCATAACCCTTGTCATGACTCCGGGTCGTGGCACGGGTTTTTGTCTTTGCCTCGCCAGCTCACAACGGCCGGATGCGGATGTCGCCGCCGGTGGTGTGAAGGCGCAGCAATTCTCCTCCCTTGCCGAGGGTTCCGCGCAGGTTGGATTCCGAGACCTTGCCGGTGATGGTCAAAGGCAAGTCCGAGTTGATATCTCCACCCCCGGCGGAAGCCTCCAGATCCAAATTCACCGCAGGGTCGAGCGCCACGCGAATCTCCCCTCCGGAGGTCTCGACCTCGCCGCCCTGCGCGTTGCCCCGCAGCAAGCTCACCTCGACATCTCCTCCCGAGGTGTGAACGTCCACGCGCCCGCCAATGCCCTCGACCCGGATATCCCCGCCGGAGGTATGCAGCACCAGGTTTCCGCTTAACTGCCGGACTCGCATGTCGCCGCCGGAAGTCTCCCCGTCCAGGTTTCCCTTCACGCCGGAGACATCCACGTCCCCGCCGGAAGTTTTCAGGCGAAAGGTTCCTTCCAGATCTGCAACGCGCACGTCGCCCCCACCCGTCTTGAGCTCCAGGCTGGTTTGCCGAGGCACCTTAATCTCGAACTTCAGGGTGAAATGACTTGGCCACGTCGCACCGCTCCGGCGATGGGCTAAAATCCGGACGGCGTGCGGTTCCTCGTCAAACCGCAGGTCGAAGGTGCTTTCCAGGTCGGGGAGATTCGTCGCGACGACCACGCGCGCCCCAGCCTCGGACGTACCCGTGACGATGATGTCCCCTCCGCCCGCATCCAAATAGAGGGTGCCGCCCGACTCGAGTTTCAGGTTTTTCTCGATCCGGGTGCCGGCCTGCGCGGCTACCGCTAAGCTCAGTAAGAAACCCAAAGTGCAAAACGCGGTAAGGTGTCTTCGTTTCATGCCGGTTGCTCCTTCCAGTTTGTCACCCCCGCCCCGACCGGGGCGGGGCAAGCTCCAGCGGGGGGTCCACTGCGACCCGCCTGGATTCCCGCGTTCGCGGGAATGACGCCGCCTTCGACTGTCCTTCCAGATTGTCACCCCCGCGAAAGCGCGGATCCGGTTCGACCCACTTGGACTCCCGCCTCCGCGGGATGACGCGGACGGGGTCGGTGCGCCTGTCCGGATCGCCAGGCCGGCCCATCACAGCGCGTGGATGCGAATCGACCCGCCGCTGGTATGCAGGCGCAGGGTTTCTCCGCCGGAACCAATCGACCCGTGCATGCTGGAAGTTGAGATCGTACCCACCACGCGCACGGGCAAGTCGCTCGAAACCGCGCCGCCGGAAGTTGAGGCGTCGACATTCAAATTGGCGGAAGGGTCAATCGCCACCTCGATCGAACCGCCGGAAGTCTCCAGCTCTCCGCCGTGCGCATTGCCGCGGCTGTAACTGGCTCGAATCGGCCCGCCGGAAGTCTTGGCCTCCAGGTAGCCCGTAACGCGACCGACGCGGATCCCTCCACCGCTGGTGTGGGCCCGCAGGCTGCCTTCGACCGCCTCCACGTCGATCCCACCCCCGGAGGTTTCCACGTGCGCGTCGCCCGTCACCTCGCGGATATGAATCGAACCTCCGGAAGTATGCGCCTGCAGGGGTCCGTTCAACCCCGTGACTTCGATGGAGCCTCCCGAGGTTTTCAGACTGGATTCGCCGCGCAGGCCGAAGAGTTTGATACCCCCGCCGCCGGTGCGAATCTCCGTGCGCGTTTCCGCCGGCACCTCGACTTCAAAGTGCAAGGAGACGTTGTGCGCCCAACCGAACTCGTGTTTGTGCCGAGCCGTCACGCGTGCCAGCCCCGCGCCGGCTGCGAAGTTGAAATCAAACTCGCTGTTCAGATCGTTCCGGTTCGAAGTGATGACCAGGTGCGCGCCCGAGTGCGAAGTGCCCGTCACGGAAACGCTTCCCGCATCCGAATCCAGAATAAACTGGCCCTTGGGCTGGAGCTCCAGAGTCTTCTCGATGCGAGACTCCGCCGTAGCCGGGATCGCCGCGAACGCTAGAGACAGCGCCGCGACCATCAGGCCCAGGACCCGATGATTTCTCATGTTCTCCTCCTGCTGAAGACCTGCAGCCGGTCAGTGGGCTTCGTCCGGCGGTCCGAGTTTGCGAGCCCAGTGTGGAACCGACGGGCGGGCGCTCGGGGGGCGCCACTCTTCGAAACTGACCCTCTCCAGAAAGCCTTCATGATTTGTTACGTTAGACGGGCGTCCCGAGTTCCGGATAGCAGGGGTTCGGCGTGAAAGTGGGGCCGTCCCTTGGGGCGGAAGATCTCAGGCCCGCCCCCCGGCGGAATCGCGAGTGGCGCCGACAGCGCTCTCTATGTCGGCGACCGTTGGGAACCCACCCAGGCCTCCCCAGTTTCCAGGCCACAGCATCGTTAACCGGCGCATACATCCAAGGCAAGGCAATGTATGCGCCACTCGCGATGAGCTTGAGGACGGTTGACCAGTGAGCGGACTCTTTGCTGTGAGGACGTCCCGCGCCGCGCGGTCTTCAATAGACGCTGCTGTAAACGTACACCCCACCCATGCGAACCCGTACGCTGATATCCTGGTCACCGTCGGAATTCCAGAACACAATCTTCCGCCCGAAGCCGGCGCTGTCTTCCCCGTGCAGGTCGCTTTGCACGTAACCCAGAAACGACCGTGCATTGAGGGAGCGCAGGCGATAGATCGAGGGTACGTTGATTTCCACGTCGCCGTAGTTGACGTGAATGTCCTGCTTGCCTACCAGGCCGCTCGTGCGCACATCGCCGTCCACACATTTCAAAACCAGGTTGGCGTCGTAAGGCATGTGGATGCGAAAGTTCACGGAGAGCTTCGACTCGCCGCGAAACGGCCGCCACAATCGGCGCGGAGGATAGAGGGTGCGCAGCGAAACTCGTTTGTCCTTTCCCTCCAGCGCCACTTGCACCCGGTCGTAAAGCGCCTGGGCTTTTTGCGCATCCTTGGCCTGCACGACCTTCTCGGCCTTGATTTCCAGGCGGGGCTCTTCCCAGCCTTCCACCCAGAGGTCGCCCACGCGCGCGTCGATCACGAGGGTGCCGAAGGAAAACATCCGCACGGAATAATGGAGGGTTTTGTTGAACTCGTCGGCGTGCAACGAGACCGGGACGAGGAGCAGCAACACGCAGAGCGGGCAGAGAAGCAGGGCGAGAAATAGAAATTTCCCCTGACCTTTCACACCACGATGTTACGTCCGGGAAAAAGATGGCGTCAACCCAGAATGGAATCCCCAGGGGGTTTATCACCCACTGGGTTCTGACCTCCGGAGGGTCTTCAGCGCGTTGGAAGCCGCTATAAGTAATGGCCTTGGAGAATCTGAGGCTATTGGGAAGGTCCCAAAACGCGCGTCCGGGCTCAGGCTAATTCGCTGTTCGGCCGATTAAAGTCAGAGAGTCAGTATGAATGGAACCGTAGAGGGTGGAGGTTGCCCGGGCGCGAAATGAAAAAAATCTTAGGGTGCTTCTGCGCATTCCTCGTACTCGGAATGTCCACGCAGAGCTGGGCGCAGACCGACCTTTCCCAAGCCAGCCTCGAGCAACTGATGAATATCGAGGTGACGAGTGTTTCCAAGAAGGAACAGAAGTTAACTCGGGTGGCAGCGGCGATTTCTGTAATCACCCAGGAGGACATCCGCCGGTCGGGGGCCAGGAATATCCCGGACCTTCTCCGCATGGTGCCGGGCATGGACGTGGCGCAGGCGGATGCGAACACCTGGGCGATCAGTGCCCGGGGGTTCAACGACACCTATGCCAACAAACTGCTGGTGATGATCGATGGCCGCAGTGTCTACGATCCCGCCATCGGAGGTGTCCTCTGGGACTTGCAGGACGTGCCGCTCGAAGACATCGATCGCATCGAGGTGATTCGCGGTCCGGGCGCCACGGTCTGGGGCGCCAACGCGGTGAATGGTGTCATCAATATCATCCTGAAGAGCGCCAAGTCTACTCAAGGCAGCCTGCTTAAGGCAGGAAGCGGGTCCAGCACCACCGCTCAGGGGCTCGTCCAATACGGCGGCAAGCTTCGTGGCCACGGTTTCTTTCGGCTCTTTGGGCAGTATTCCAACAACAGCAGCTCCACTTTCCCCTCCGGCGAACGTGCCGCGGATGGATGGCACATATCGCACGGGGGCTTCCGATCTGATTGGGACTTGACGAGGAAAGACTCTCTTATGGTGGAAGGAGACTTCTACAACAGTGACGAAGGCGAAACTCTAAACACGTTCCTGTCACTTACCCCTCCCTTCATGGCAACTTTCAACAGTCGCATTTTTGCCCGGGGCGGGAACATTCTGGGGCGTTGGGACCATAGGTTCTCAGACCGGTCCGAGACGTCGGTCCAGATGTATTACGACGGCGGGCGCCGTCAGCAGTACGGCCTTCACGAGGATCGTGAAACTCTGGATATCGACTTCAAACATCATGTAGCCATGGGGCCCCGCCAGGACCTGGTGTGGGGATTCGGCTACCGAGTCAATTCCTTCGATGTGCGACCAGGCTACGCGATCTCAATGATCCCTCCAGCCAGCGCCGATAAGCTCCTCAGCTCCTTTGTCCAGGACGAAGTCCGCCTCTCGGACTCCCTCTGGCTGACGCTCGGTTCGAAGTTTGAGCACAATGCTTACACGGGCTTCGAGTATGAACCCGGCGCACGCCTACTGTGGTCCCCCAGCAACCGCCAGGCCGCCTGGGCGGCGATCTCACGTGCCATCCGGCAACCTACTCTCGAGGATGTCGCAGTCCGTTACAACGCGGCGGCGTTTCCTGGCCCCGACGGCCTTGTCTCCCTCCTGAGTGTGTTCGGCAATCCCCGCTTCAAATCCGAAGAGCTTCTGGCTTATGAGGCAGGATATCGGGCCCAGGCCAGCCGCCGCATTTCCGCGGACGTCTCGGCCTTTTATAACATCTATGATCACCTCCGGACACATGAGCCTGTTGAACCCTTCCTCGAATCGAGTCCCTCTCCCCTGCACCTGGTAATTCCCAACGCGACCATGAACAAGATGCACGGCAATGCTTATGGCGTGGAACTCAGCTCAACCTTGAGAGTGTCGAGTTGGTGGAAGGTGAGTCCTGGATATGCGTGGCTCAAGATGAACCTACACGCTGACCGGGGGAGCCTGGATGCAGATTCCCTGCTGGATGTGGGCAATTCCCCACGACATCAATTTCAAATCCGCTCCAGCATTGATCTGCCCCGGCATTTTGAGTTTGACAGCGGTCTCTATTACGCCGGGCGCCTCAGCGCTCTGGGTGTTTCAAACCACGCGCGCGTCGATGCACGCCTTGGCTGGCGACCTGCCCGCTCCTGGGAGCTGAGTGTTGTTGGCCAAAACCTCCTCGAGCCTCGGCACCTGGAGTTTGTCTACTACGCCAACACCGTCCAGTCCACTCAGATTCAGCGGAGCGTCTTTGGAGAGATTCGTTGGTGGTTCAACCCGCACTCGCAATGAAGAAGGTTAGGTTGTAGAAGGAAGCGCGCCGTTCGTCTGGGTGGCAAGGTCCTATGGGAATACTAGGAGGCTGCAAAATCCGACGCGGAGGCGGTATCTTGGGCCCGCTCCTGCTGACTCTGGCCACGTCTGCCTTCGGCCAAACCCCGCCCAAGGATCTCGCGGAAGCCAGTCTGGAAGACCTGATGAGTATTAAGATCGAGACCGTCTATGGCGCCTCAAAACATCTGCAAAAGGTGACTCAGGCGCCGGCTTCCGTCACGATCGTGACGGCGGACGAGGTCCGTCGCTACGGCTACCGGACGCTAGGCGACGTCTTGAGAAGCGTACCGGGCTTCTACGTAACTTATGACCGTAATTACGCCTATGCGGCGGTGAGGGGGGTCGGGCGCACAGGCGACTATAACTCCCGTATCCTCCTGCTGGTTGATGGCCACCGGATGAATGACGATATCTATGAGACCGCCTCCCTGGGGACCGAGTTCCCAATCGATATTGACTTAGTTGAACGCATCGAGATAATCCGCGGCCCAAGCTCTTCCATCTATGGAAGTAGCGCGTTCTTCGCGGTCGTGAACATCATCACCAAGCGAGGCAGTCTCGCCCAAGGTCTTCAGGTTGCTGCGGCTGCTGCGGGCTACAACACGGGTTATACACGGGTCACTTACGGAGGGAAGTTCGGGCGGGGGTGGGAGGTCCTACTCTCGGGCAGCTTTTATGACAGCCACGGCCAAAAGAGGCTGTACTTTAAGGAGTTTGATACGCCGGAGACCAATCACGGCATCGCCCAGGACTGCGATCACGATAAGTTCGTCCAGGCTTTTGCCAACCTATCTTACAGAGACCTGAGCCTGCGGGCGGTCTATGGGTTGCGGGACAAGGGAGTCCCAACAGCTTCCTACGACACGGTGTTCAACAATTCACGTTTGCAGACGACAGACGCGGCCGGATATGTTGACGTGGGCTATGCACATAAGTTCCCGAAGCAATTCGACCTCATTGCTCACGCCTACTTCGATAACTACACGTATAGCGGAACGTATCCTTACAACAACCCTTCGGCCGCCGATTCTCAGGTGAATTTGAATAAGGACTACGGCAACGGCGCCTGGTGGGGTGAAGAAGTCAAACTCTCCAAGCCGCTCTTCAGCAAGCACAGGCTGACTCTGGGTAATGAGTACCGAGACAACTTCCGGGAAACCCAGGAAAACTTCGACGCCGACCCATATCATGTCTATCTTAACGACCATCGAGGTTCGGAGGTATGGGCCCTTTATGCTCAAGATGAATACTCCATTCGCAAGAATCTGCTCTTGAACGCGGGAGTCCGCTACGACCATTACAGCACCTTCGGCGGCACCGCGAATCCCCGCGCTGGGCTCATTTACAGTCCGCGCCAAGAAACCGCGCTGAAGTTTCTCTACGGCACGGCCTTCCGAGCACCAAACGCCTTCGAGACGTTTTACCAATCTGGAGACTCGATGGCACCGAATCCCGATCTCCAGCCAGAGACCATTCGGACCGCGGAGTTTGTTGTTGAGCAGTATTTGGGCGACCACTATCGATTGAGTGGCAGCATCTTCCAGAACCGAATCGGCCATTTAATAGATCAGGTCACACTGCCCAGCGGCCTTCTACAGTTCCAAAATGTCAACTCGGTGCGGGCCGAAGGAACGGAACTGATTCTCGAACGTAAGTGGGCATCGGGGCTGGACGCGCAAGCCAGTTACACCTACCAGCGCAGTGTGGACCAGCACACAAACCGGGTTCTGAATAACGTGCCCGCGCATCTGGTGAACGTCAACCTGCTGGTCCCTTTGATTCCCAAGAGGCCCACGGCACTAACGGCCGGCCTGGATTTTCACTACATTAGTTCGCGCCGCACGCTGGCCGGGAACACCGCCCCCGGCTTTGTCTTCACGAATCTAACTTTGTTCAGCGAACGACTATTCAAACGGTTCGAACTTTCCGGAAGCATTTACAACCTGCTGGATTCGCGTTACGGATACCCAGGCGGCGGCGAGCATCTCGAGGATGTCATTTATCAGGACGGAAGAAACGTGCGTTTGAAGCTGGCCTACACGTTTGGCGGCCACGAAAAGTAGGTCTCATGATTCAACGACCAAAATCGGCGTACGGCAACGATACGGCAGCCACCACTCCGGAGTGCCCGTTGCACGATTTGTGGAGGTTCGCCCCCAGGCAATTCAGGATTGAAGGCGGGGAACAGGTACTTCACGGCCGGCCGGACCCCGCGTTCAGGCGATAATTCGATGGCAGCATCAGGCCACAACGCTCCTTCAGCCCGCGCGAAAGTCGCGTTCCAGCGCAGCGTTGATGAACAGCTTTGCCACGACCGGCGTGTCTGGGTTCGTGACCGTTTCCTGGCTGGTGGTTTCCTACTTTTGGGCCTGGCCGGCATAGGCATTTTGGGTGCTGTCTCGGCGAGTGCCCAGGGTCCCAGCGAGTACCAGGTCAAGGCCGCATTTCTGTACAACTTCACGAAATTCATCGAGTGGCCCGCTGGAACTTCCAGAGGTAACGGAGACCCCCTGAGGGTGTGTGTGATGGGCGAGGATCCTTTCGACCACGCTCTCGAGGAGGTGGTGAAAGGGAAGGACCTTAATGGCAAGACGTTTGAGGTTCGCCACGTCTCGAACGTTCAAGAGGCAAGGAGTTGCCAGGTCCTTTTTGTTGGTTCGTCGGAACGAAGCAAGGTGCGTTCCATCCTGGAGGGTTTGAAAGGCGCCAGCGTGCTCACCGTGGGCGACACCCCGGGTGATGCCAAACAGGGATGCATCATCGATTTTCTCATCGAAGACAGCAAGGTGCGGTTTGAGATCAATGTGGGCGCGGCCAATCTGGCAAGTCTGAAGGTCAGCTCGAAACTCCTGAGTCTGGCGAAGGTTGTGTGGAAGTGATGCAGCGCGGTATGAATCATTTATTGACGAAGTGGCACGACCGGTCGGTGTGGCTGAAAAGGCTAGGCTCGAACATCTCGACCCGGATTTCAGGGCTCCTAAACGAGGCTCGCGATGTTGGCAGCGACAGGCGTGACCCCAAGGTTTCGCGGGGATCTAAGGGGAGGCCCAAAAGCGGTCGCTCGCTCAATGTGGGAAGGCCGACGGCAGGCTGCAAATAAGCGATGTTCAAGAAGTTGCATTCTTCCCTCCAGCGCAAACTGCAAGTCATCATCATGGTGACGGTCGGGGCCGCATTGATTCTGGCCTGCGCGGCATTCCTCGCGTATGACCTTATCGTCTTCGGAGGCTCGATGCGGCGGGACCTTGAAACTCTCGCGGAGATCCTCGGGTCGAACAGCAATGCGGCGCTGACCTTCGGAGATCAGAAGGCGGCCAGGGAGCTCCTCTCAGGATTAAAGGCCAAGCAGCACATCCTGACCGCTTGCATCTATTCGTCCGACGGCAAGCCCTTCGCCATCTATCGACGGGCCGGCCTGAGCCAGGAATTTGTGGTGCCCCCGCCCGAACCCGGCGGGAGCAGGTTGACCTCTGACCGGCTGATCCTCTTTCATCGCATTATGCTCTACGATCAGCTCGTCGGAACCGTTTACTTTGAATCGGACTTGGAGGAAATCCGAGCGCGCCTCACCCGATTTGCTGGCATTGTGGCGATCGTTCTGCTTGGCACCTCACTGTTCGCATTCCTGCTCTCCTCCAAACTGCAGGGGGTGATCTCCAAGCCCATCTTGGAGCTTGCCCAGACCGCGCGGATGGTCTCAGCCGAAAAGGACATAGCGTCCGTGTCGTCAAGCGGAGCGACGACGAAGTAGGGCGGTTGATCGACGGATTCAATGAAATGCTGGATCAGATCCAGGGGCGAGATCAGGAGCTCCAGAGACACCGGGAGAATCTGGAAGAACAGGTTATGGCGCGCACCGCCGAGCTGACTCAAATAAACGTCCAATTGGTCGACGCCAGAGATAGGGCGGAGGCTGCCAACCGCGCCAAAAGCGAGTTCTTGGCCAACATGAGCCACGAGATCCGGACTCCCATGAATGGAGTGATCGGCATGACGGAACTCGCCCTGGACACCGAGCTCACTCCTGAGCAGAGCGAGTACCTCAATTGGGTCAAGGTTTCCGCCGAATCGTTGATGGTGGTCATTAACGATATTCTCGACTTTTCCAAGATCGAAGCCAGGAAACTCGATCTGGACCAGATCGTCTTCAACATAGAAAACTGTCTGGATGACACTCTCAAGTCTCTCGCGGTGCGGGCGCACCAGAAAGGACTGGAGCTGGTCAGCCACATCCTACCAGGCATCCCCGTCTATGTGACGGGGGACCCCACCCGCCTGCGGCAAATCATCGTCAATTTAATCGGCAACGCTATCAAGTTCACTGACCATGGGGAGGTGCTGGCCAGCGTGGGGGAGGAGTCCCGTGAGGAAACCAGTGTGACGTTGCACTTCGTTGTCACGGATACGGGCGTTGGGGTCCCTAAGGATAAGCAAGCCCTCATTTTCGAAGCCTTCACTCAGGCGGACGGTTCAGCCACGCGTAGGTTCGGGGGGACAGGCCTGGGCCTCACCATCTCATCACAATTAGTCAAGATGATGGGTGGTCGTATCTGGGTGGAAAGCGAAGAGGGCAAAGGCAGCGAGTTCCACTTCACCGCGCGATTCGGTTTGGCAAAAAGCCTCAAGGCAGAGTTGCCCTTGCCGCCTGCCGCCTGCCTGCAAGACCTCCGCGTGCTTGTGGTCGACGATAATGTTACGAACCGGCTGATTCTCGCGGGACGGCTGAGCCGGTGGGGCTGCAACCCGACATCTGCGGAGAGCGGCGAAGCCGCTTTGGCGGCGCTGAAGCGGGCGGCGGAAGCCGGAGAGCCATTCTCTCTTATTTTGACTGACGCACAGATGCCGGGTATGGATGGCTTCGCTTTGGTGGAGCACATCCAGCACCATCCGGAATTTTCCCGTCCGACGATCATGATGCTGACCTCGACGGGTCAGCATCTGGACGTCACTCGCTGCCGGGAATTAGGTGTCGCGGCCTACCTCGTCAAGCCCATCCGGGCGCACGAACTGCGCGATGCCTTGCTGGCCGTGATCAGTTTGAAGGTCCAGGAGGCCCCCCCGCAGGAGCTGGCGCGGCGTCAGAGTCCGGGCGAGGATCCACGGCCACAAAAAGGGCTTTGCATCCTGCTTGCAGAAGACAACGCGGTCAACCAATACTTTGCCCTACGGCTGCTTCAGAAGCAGGGCTATGAGGTTGTTTTGGCGGGCAGTGGACGCGAGGTGTTGGCCGCGCTCGAAAAGCGTACCTTCGACCTGATTCTGATGGATGTTCAGATGCCCGAAACGGACGGGTTTGAGGCCACCGCAGCAATCCGGGAAAAGGAAAAAGCCACCGGCACGCATGTGCCCATCATTGCTATGACTGCCCATGCTATGGCCGGTGACCGGGAACGTTGCTTGGGCGCCGGCATGGACGACTACGTGTCGAAGCCCATCAGAAGCCAGGAGTTGTTCGCGGCCATTGCGGTGTTCGCCCCGGCGCCAGGCTCGCTTGGCGCGGAAAATCGGATCGACAAGAAAGAAAACGGCGTTGTTGACGAATCGGTTCCGTAGACCCAGGCTGATGGCGAGACGGAACGCCTGAAAAAGCTCGTCAATTAATTCTTCGAGATCACCCCCGCACGGATGTAGAAGCGAGGTGGCGCAAACTTAGTCCTTAATTCTGCGGCTTTTTCTCTGGGGTGATACCAGGAGCCGCCAACCTTATAGATGCGGCTCTTCGTTTTGGTTATTGTCTGGACTCAGAATCGAGATCCTACTTCCCCAAGCCGATGCGGCATTCGTGCTGCTCGCGCGTCAGGCGTTCCTGCTCCAAGTAGGCGCGGGTACGGCGGGTCAACTCGTCGAAGTCAACTTTGTGGGCGTCGAATTCCGGGCCGTCCACGCAAGCGAAACGCACCCTATCGCCCACCGTGACGCGGCAACCGCCACACATGCCGGTGCCGTCCACCATGATGGGATTCAGGCTGGCCAGGGTGGGCACGCCCCACTGGCGCGTGAGTTCCGCCGCGGCGCGCATCATGGGAATGGGACCAATCACGTGGGCGGCGCCCACGGGGGAGGACTGCGCGGCCTTCCACGCGCGCATCAGGTCCACGACCGTGCCGTGCAATCCCGCCGTCCCGTCGTCGGTCGCCCACTGAACCTCATCCGCTGCGGCATGGAGTTCCGCGTCCAGGATGATCTGCGCTGCCGAACGCGCTCCGCACAAGGCGGTGACCCGATTGCCGGCGCGGCGGAAGGCGCGTGCCACGGGCAGCAACTCCGCCACGCCCACGCCTCCAGCCACGCACACGACGTGTCCGACGTTCTCGATCGAGGCCGCCTGCCCCAGCGGGCCGAGCAGATCTTCGACCACCTCACCAGGCTTGAGCGCCACCGTCACGCGGCTGGTCTTCCCCACCGCCTGGACCACCAGAATGATGCTCCCCTTCTTAGCGTCGCCGTCCACGATGGTCAGCGGGATGCGCTCGCTGTCCCGGCGGGGACGGACAATCACGAATTGGCCGGCCCGCCAGTGCCGAGCGATTCCGGTCGCCTGAACCTCGAACCAGGCAATTTCCGGGGTGATCAGCCGTTTCGCCAGGATGCGATTTTCTACCGCGGGCGGTGTGGCGGCGCGCGGAGCCTCGACAGAAGCCGCGCCCCCCGCCGTCGCTGGCTGATGATCCCGCAAGGCGCTGTCAATCGCCGCCGCGGCGGCGCGCCCGTCGCGCATGGCCAGAATCACGGTCGAGCCGCCGCGCACCACATCCCCGCCGGCAAAGACTCGGGCGAGGCTCGTCTGCCCCGCGGTGTCCACCACGATCTTGCCGCGATTCGTCAGCAATTGCGGGGTCGAGCGCTGCACCGTCGGGTTGGGACTCTGCCCGATCGCCATGACTACGGTATCCACCGGCACACGATACTCCGAGCCCGGCATGGGAACGGGCGAGGGGCGACCGGATTCATCGGGCTCGCCCAGCTTCATGCGGATGCACTCCATCTCGCGCAGTGTTCCCTTTTCGTCGCCGAACAGGCGGACCGGCGCCGCCAGGAATTCAAAGTGCACGCCTTCTTCTTCGGCGTGCTCGACCTCTTCCAGGCGAGCGCGTAGCTCGGCGCGCCCACGACGAAACATGATCGTGGGCTCACTGCCCATGCGTCGCGCCCAACGTGCGGCGTCCATGGCGGAGTTCCCGCCGCCCACCACCACGGTTCGCGCCCCCACGCGCACCGGAGTGTCGGACTCCGGAAAGCGAAAAGCTTCCATCAGGTTCAGCCGCGTAAGGAATTCATTCGCGGTGTAAACCCCGATCAGGTTTTCACCCGGAATGTTCATCAAGTGCGGAAGCCCGGCGCCGGTGCCGAGGAATATCGCCTGGTAACCTTCTGCGAACAATTCTTCGACGGACCAGGTCTTCCCCACGATGACGTCTTTCCGGAACTCCACGCCCATCGTCCGCAGCCGGTCGATTTCCTCTCGGATGATTTCCCGCGGCAAGCGAAAATTCGGAATGCCGTAAGCCAGCACGCCTCCCAATTGGTGCAGGGCTTCGAAGACCGTTACGCGATAGCCCTTCCTCACCAAGTCATACGCCGCAATCAGAGAAGCCGGACCGCTGCCAATCAACGCGACGCGCGTACCATTGGGTGAGGGCGCCGAAGGCAAGGCGGGAGATTCCATCTGCGCGTGGCAATCCGCCGCGAAGCGCTCGAGCGAACCAATCGCCACGGGTTGGAGCTTCTTCCCGAGCAGGCAAACCTTTTCACAGTACAACTCGTGCTGGCAAACCCGGCCGCAGATGCCCGGGAAAGGACTCTCCTCGCCGATCTTCTGGAACGCAGCCTCGAAATCTCCTTGCGCCATCAAACCGATGAAGCTCTTGACGTCGATGTGCAGCGGGCAGGCTTGCACGCAAACAGGATCTTTGCACTGCAAACAACGCACCGCCTCAACCCGGACTTGTTCCAACGTGAAGCCTAGAGAGACCTCTTTACAACCCTTCACACGCTCTTCGGGTGAAAGCAAAGGCAGTGCTTGGCGAGGCGCCTTGGGATTCGGGCGCGGCTTGGCCTTGACTTCCCCTGGGCGTGCATCAGCCTGCTTCGGAGTCTGTGAACCCACCGGTTCCCCCCTGGGACAGCTTACGCGTTGCGCGCTTATACCCAGCAAGCGCGTTGCCCGGGCCTGGAACGCATTCGCGGACGGCAACCTCCGCAACTGTCGTGGCCCAGCGCTTTATGGGAGCAATTCATTTGCCAGCGAACAGTCAGCAGACGCCCGCCTCCAATTCGACAAAGTTGTATTTTTGAACACTTAATGTGCACAATGTGATGTATCGGACGTTTTGTCCTAGGTAATCAGTCGCTGTTGTGTTGGCTCCCGACTTGCGCCATACTCCGCCTGGACTTCGGAGTGTTCCTCGCAAATAGGGGGTGTTCGAAATGGCAGTCTCAAATCAAACGGTCAAATCTGCGTATGACTCCGCCATGGAGAATTTTGATCTCGCGGCGGATGCTCTGGAATTGGACGGCAACGTTCGGAATATGATCAAGTACCCAGAGCGGATCTTGGAGGTAAATCTCCCGGTTCGGATGGACGATGGTCATATCGAGCGGTTCGAAGGATACCGGGTTCAGCACAGCACGGCGCGGGGTCCGGGCAAAGGAGGAATCCGTTATCATCCCGGGGTTACGCTCGATGAAGTCAAAGCCCTCGCCACTTGGATGACCTGGAAATGTGCGGTGGTCAACATTCCATTCGGCGGAGCCAAAGGGGGCGTAACCTGCAATCCCAAAGAGATGTCCCAGAACGAACTCGAGCGGATGACGCGTCGGTATGCGAGTGCGATCCTGCCGCTCATTGGCCCTGACCAAGACATCCCTGCTCCAGATGTCTATACCAACTCACAGGTCATGGCCTGGATCATGGACACCTACAGCATGACCAAGGGCTTCCCCATCCCCATGAGCGGGATGGGGCTGTCGATCGTCTCGACATCCCAGGGTCTCATGAGCGGGAAGGCGGCCCGCCAGCGGTCTCTGGGGGGCGAGATCTTGTGTTACGTCTGGTAAGAGCCTGGCACGCCGACCGCCCGGGCTCGGTGGCGAGCGGCTGGCGGCCTCCGGCGGCGGCCGCGGAGCGGTGAGGACATGTCACGCATCGGCAGGCTTCCGATCACGATCCCGGACAAAGTTGAGGTGGAGGTGCACGACCGCACGGTCACGGTGAAAGGGCCGAAGGGCACGCTCGCCATGGCGGCGCATCCCGTCATCGACGTCCAGGTGAAGGATGGGCAGGTCCTGTGCGGGCGCCCGTCGGATGAGAAATTCCACAAGGCCCTCCACGGCCTGACGCGCAGCCTCATCGCCAACATGGTGGAAGGAGTGACCAAGGGATTCCAGCGCAAGCTGGAACTGGTCGGCGTCGGGTACCGGGCGTCGCTCTTGGGCCAGAACCTGAGCATCGCCCTCGGGTACTCGCACCCCATCATTTTCCCCGTGCCCGCGGGCATCAAGATCGACGTCAAGGATCAGACGCAGCTCACGGTGAGCGGCATGGACAAGCAACTGGTGGGCGCCGTGGCCGCCAAGATTCGGAGCTTCCGGCGGCCCGAGCCCTACAAGGGCAAGGGCGTGAAGTACGCCGAGGAGCGGATCCGGCGCAAGGCCGGGAAGACCGGAGCCAAGTAACACAACGAGGGGCGATCCCCGGCGGCTCACGCCTGCGCCCGGGGCCAGGAGAGGATCCAGCGTGGCATCGGCGTCGGAGAAACGAGAAGCGCGGCAACGGCGGCACCGCCGGGTTCGGCGCGTGGTGCGGGGAACGGCCGAACGCCCCCGCCTGTGCGTCTTCAAGAGCACACGCCACATCTATGCCCAGGTCATCAACGACGAGGACGGCCGCACGTTGGTGGCCGCCTCGACGCTCTCCAAGGACTTGCCAAAGTCGAGTGACCGGGTCAAGAAGGCCGAGGCAGCCAAGACCGTAGGGACCTTGGTGGCGGAGAAGGCGCTGGCCAGCGGGATCCAGGCGGTGGTGTTCGACCGGGGCGGCTACCCGTTCCACGGGCGGATCAAGGCCCT
>JAIQEZ010000164.1 GCA_020073545.1 Terriglobia bacterium
CAAACAGAATTCATTCAGAATGGCCTGGCGTGCTTGCCGATCGCCCTTCTGATAGCGCCCATAGATCGCCCGAAAATACTCCCATCGCGCCTTGTAACTCACCGTAACCCTCCTCATCCTTCTCGCCGACTCGGGTTACATCCTAAATGGCGCGATCACTCCTCCCCTGGTTACATTTTAGATGGCGCGATACGAGACCTTGCCTTCAGAGGCGGTCGGGGGTATTTTACCGGTGGGTCGGAAAGGGAAAACGGGAATTCGTGCGCCGGGATAAACCGGCATGAAGTAGAGAATGCAAGAGTCTCACGAGAAAGGGCTAGCGACCCGCTCGGCCGCGAGTTTTGCGTTGGGCATCGCGAGGTGCACGGCGAAGCGTAAACAGGGGCATAGGTGGGCTGGGTATTGAGCTCCGAAAAGCTGCAATCAGGACGCCGACGCTCTGAATTTAGCGGAAGGCAACATGACTGGAGGCGCTAGCGCGAGTCCCTGGTCAGTCCTGCGTAGTCGAAGACCCCAGACACGCCTAGAAACTTCATGCACGAGAACCGGGAGACCTCGGAGACGCCTGTTGGGCACGAGGCCAGCAGGCCGGCGGGAGAAGGCGATAGCCATACGGCCCGCGTGTACGTTGCCGAGGAGTCGGACAGCGGCATACTACCGATGAATCGCCCGAACAACGGCGGACCACCGCTCGCGGAGGGTGAGGAGGGAAGGCCGCTGCTCAAGGAGAACACTCATCAGTCCCGCACGCACCCGACACAGAGCGGTGCACGCGTGTCCCAGAGCTTGGTGGGTGTGCGGCCAGCAGAGTATCGCTTGGCCGCCACGTATCCGAGAGAAGAGCCGTATGCGCTAATGAGCGCCCGTACGGATCCGTGCGGGGGGTGCCAGGCAACTGGTATCCCCACCGCGACCGGATCGTAGGTCGCTCTCCGGAGCACCGAAACGAGCGACCCAAAGGAGGCTTTATCATGCGCGCTGCGATCCTGGAAGAATATGGCAGAGTCGAGACGAAGGAAGTGGCAATTCCACAACCACCAGCGGGGGAGATCCTTCTAAAAGTGTTGGGATGTGGAGTCTGCGGGACGGATGTGCACCTAGCGTCAGGCGAGGTGCCGCTGGCGCGCCCCCCCGTGGTGCTGGGCCACGAGATCGCAGCGGAAGTGTATGCGGTAGCGGGCGGCGAAGGATTCGAACGGGGAGAGCACGTCGTTGTGGACCCGGTGATCGGCTGCGGGCATTGCCGCTGGTGCCGGCAGGGGCTGACGAATCTGTGTGTTTCGCCCACCATAGTAGGTTATGTGCGTTCGGGAGGATTCTGCCAGTACATGTCGGTTCCCGCCCGGCAGATCTACCGGGTGCCAGCGCGGTTTAGTCCCAAGGACGGCATTTTGGTAGAAACCCTCGCCTGCGTGCTGCATGGGTACGACCGCCTGGCGCCGCGGCCGGGGAGCAGCGTCCTGATCATGGGCGCGGGAACGGTGGGCTTGCTCTGGCTGCAATTGATCAAGCACAGTCTGACGACTTTCGTCATGCAGACGGACCTCGTGGAAAGCCGCGTGGCCACTGCGAAAAAACTGGGAGCGGACATCACCGGCGACATCTCCTCCACCGAACCGGCCGACCTGCTGGGGCACCACGGCATCTCCGACTTTGACATCATCATTGACGCCACGGGGAACCCAGTGGCTCTCACTAGCGCACTCCCCTTCCTAGGCAAGGGCGGCACATGCATGTTCTTCGGCGTCTGCCCCGAAGATGCACATATCCAGATCTCCCCCTATGAGATGTTCCTCAAGGAACAAACCCTCATTGCTTCGAAGATGCCACCCAAGGCGTTTGACCAGGCAATCGCGCTGCTGGCCGCGGGGGTAATTAACACTGAAGCTCTAGTCAATCGCGTGTTGGCGCTCGACCAAGCCGGCGATGCCCTCCGCATGTTTGTGGAAGAGAAAGATAAAGGCATCAAGATGATGATCAACCCATGGAGCGGGGGGTAGAAGGAAAGGGGAGGTCAGTCAGGGCCACTGACTGTTGTCGGTCCCCAGAGTGGACTCCCAACCGCGGGCGCTTCATGGTGGACATTGGGGATGAACATCTCGATCATCGGCATTCTGATCTCCCTTCAGCGGTTGAACTCATCCCCTGCTTCGGGTATATTGCACAATCTTCCTCGATAGAAGCATGACACCGCGTTGGGCTGACGTGGTGATCGCCAGGTGTCCGAGCTAGCCGAGATCCATGAGGAACACGCAAAACATCGTCGCCATCGACCTGGGCAACTCGAGCGGGCGGGTCGTGCTCGCAGAATGGAACGGTGAACGTGGGACCGTGCGTGAGATCTACCGCTTCCCAAACGCCTACGAAGAGCGGCGTGGCCACGTCGTGTGGGACACGGAGCGGATCTGGGGCCAACTCGTCGAGGGCGTTCGAGCCGCGGCGGCCGAAACCCACGGGCGCATCGTGAGCATCGGCCTGGACGCCTGGGGCGCCGAGTACATCCTCGTGGACCAGGAGGGTGAGCGGGTTGGCGAGGCGTTCTGCCTCCGCGACCCACGCAACGTGCCGGCAATGATGCGCGCCTTCACCATCCTCCCGCGCAAACGGATCTATGAGATCACAGGCATTCAGGTCATGCCCGTGAACACCCTCTACGGGCTTGCCGCTCACTTGGAAGAATCACCGGAAGAATGGGAGAGAGCCTGGGTGTGGCTTGGGACCCCCGAATACTACCTGTTTCGGATGACGGGCGTCCCGTTCGCTGAGTGGACCAACGCGCCCAACTCCCAGATGATGGATGCGCACGCCAAGACGTGGTCGCGCGAACTCTGCGACGCTTTTGCGCTCAGCCTGGACAAGTTCCCGCCCATCGTCCCCACAGGAACGATTCTCGGAAAACTCCGACCCACTCTGGCGAGTGAGCTCGGACTCCCAAACACCCAGGTGATCGCTCCAGCCTGCCATGATACCGCCTCGGCCGTGGGCGCGATTCCCTTCCCGCACGACAATCTGGCTTTCATCAGCTCAGGGACATGGTCGCTCGTGGGAACCGTTTTGCGCGAACCGCTCGTCTCTGAGCTGGGCTACCGACTCAACCTCACGAACGAAGGCGGTGTCGGGGATACGATCCGCTACCTCCGCAATGTGATTGGTCTCTGGGTGGTCCAGGAACTTCTCCGCGAGTGGAATGAGCAGGGAATCGCTGCTACGGCGGCTCGACTGGCCGACCAGTGTATGGACACACCCGTCGAAGGCCCTTTCGTGGATGTCTCCGACGAGAAGACGTTTCTGGCTCCGGGAAACATGGCGGCGCGGATCAATGCGGAATTGCAGGCGCGCGGCTTTCCGGAAGAGTTCCGGCCGCGGGAGCTTGCAGCTATCGTCTTTCGAAGCCTGGCCCGTCGCTACCGGGAAGTCATCGAAGGTCTTCGCCAAACAACCGGCAAGCCTATCGAGCGAGTCTGTATCGTCGGCGGCGGTGTCAAGAATGAGGCCCTCAATCGCCTGACCGCGCTCTCCACCGGTCTGGAGGTCGTCCGAGGGCCAAGCGAATCCACCTTGATCGGGAACGTGGCGGTACAGGTGGCCGCCCTAGAGAACACCAGATCACTCAAGGAGATTCAAAGCATTGCCTCGCGCTTAGCCTTTGAGGGGGAGGCATGAGCACCCTCCGATCTTCGATCCTGGGAGAATGCATAGCCAAATTGGTCGGGACCTTCGTCCTGGCTTTCGCTGCCACGAGCGCCGTCGTCACCCCCTTCTTAAATGCCTCCGGACCCATCGGGGTCGCCATTCCAGGGGGTCGGGCGTGACGGTTGCCTTGTAGACTTCATCTCCATAGCGATTCCGGGCCCGCGAGGGAATGAGCGGTGGCTGTCCCTCCTCGCTCCCACCACAGGCGCGATCCTTGGAGGGGCCGTGTATGATGGTTTGCTGCGGCGTTATTTGCCCCGGCCCACCGCCTGATACCATAAGCGAAAGCGAGGAGCATCCATGAAGGCTGCGTTTCTGACCGGTCTCCGAGAGATGGAAATCCGCGAAACTCCGGAGCCCCAGCTGAGAAGCCCGCGCGACGTCCGCCTGCGCATCGACATCGTCGGGGTGTGTGGTTCCGACGTGCACTATTATACGAGGGGCCGCATCGGTTCGGCCGTCGTGAAGCATCCGTTCATCGTGGGCCACGAGTGCGCAGGAACGGTGCAGGAAGTCGGCGCGGAAGTCCGCGGCCTCCGAGTGGGCCAACGCGTGGCCATCGATCCCCTGGTCTCGTGCGGCCACTGCGATCAGTGCCAGGCTGGACGCGCTCATACCTGCCGGAATCAGCGTTTCCTGGGCCTGCCAGGCCAGTTGGCAGGGTCGCTCGTTGAGTATCTGGTGCTGCCAGAGGAATGCTGCTATCCCATCCCGGCCTCCATGACTGTGGATCAGGCTGTCCTGGTCGAGCCGCTTTCCATCGGCGTCTATGCGCAACGAATCTCGCAGTTGGTGTCCGGCGCCAAAATTGTAATCCTGGGATCGGGACCCATTGGCCTCAGCATTCTGCTCGCCTGCCGCGTGGCCGTCGATTGCAGGGCGTACGTCACTGACTTGATCGCTGAACGACTCAAGCTGGCCTCACAACTTGGTGCCGCGTGGACCGGGAATCCGAAGCAGGGTGACGTCGCGAAGACCATCCGCGACGCTGAACCGTTAGGTGTTGACTTCGTGTTTGAATGCGCAGGCGAGCAGGAAACCGTGGACCAGGGGGTCGATTTGCTCAAGCCCGGCGGGACTTTGCTGGTTGTCGGCATCCCCGAAGTGGATCGAATCAGCTTCCCCATCCACACGCTGAGACGAAAGGAGCTGACGATCAAGAACGTCCGCCGGCAGAACCAGTGCATAGCGCCGGCCATCAGCCTGGTGGCCAGCGGCAGGGTCAACGTCGATCCGTTGATGACTCACCACTTCGCGCTTGAAGAGACTATGGCAGCCTTCGATCTCGTTGCCGGCTATCGCGACGGCGTGGTGAAGGCCCTGATTCACGTTCCGGGCAAGGTCTGACGCCAAAAATTCAGACCTGGATGACGGGGAGAAAACCTGGCATTACCCTTGCGTCCGCCTTCGAAAACGCTCTTAGGCTTTAACATGGCGCTGCCCTCCCTCAAGAGGCTAGTTCCGCTTCAACGACACGTTCCGGCAGGGCCGAGGCTTCTCGCGATCGAAGACGCGTCGCGGAGTTCCTCAACCAGCGACTAACCAGGGAGGCGAAACGATGATTGATTTCCACACCCATCCTGTCCTGATCCGCGAATTCGTCGCGAAGTATCCAGGCTATGAGCGCGCGGCCCGGGAGGTCTTCAATATCGGGAACAACTTTCAGCCGCTTGAGACGTTCCTCCTGCAAATGGATGTGGCCGGGATCGAGCGGGCAGTACTGCTGCCCATCGCTTGCGAGCGGGCACGGAAGGACGCCGTGAGTTCCAATGAGCAGGTCGCGGAACTTTGCACTATGACCAAGCGGTTTATCGGGTTCGCAAGCGTTGATCCGCTAGAAAATGGCGCCGCGCGCGAACTGGAGAACGCCGTCAGAGACCTGCGCCTGAAGGGATTGAAACTTGACCCCGCCCTCCAGGAGTTCCGGCCAAACGCCAGCAACGTTTTCCCGATCTACGAAACAGCGGCCGCTTTGAAGATACCGGTGCTCCTTCATACAGGCATGAGCTGGGCGCCACAGACTGCACTGGAGATCGGGAAGCCCTTGTTGCTCGAGGAACCCATCCGGCAATTCCCAAAGCTCAACTTTGTCCTGGCACACTTTGGCTGGCCGTGGGTGTGGGAAGCCACAGCGTTGGCGTTGAAGTATCCCAACGTTTTCCTGGATATGTCCTGTCTCTACTACGACAGTCCGAAGGAGTTCTACCAGTCTGTTTTCAGCAAGCGGATTCCAACGACGGTCATTGAGCGGAGCCTTCGGGACAAGCTCGTTTTCGGCTCTAATTATCCACGCGTGGAGATCACGAATATGGTCCACGCGTTGAAAAGCTTGCCGCTCACGGAAGGCTGTCTGCAGAAAATTCTGAAAGAGAATGCCGAGCGACTATTGGGATTGACGGATGCAATACAATGAACCCTGACCAATGCCATGATCATCAAACTGGAACGCATCACACTTCAAACTCGGAAACACAACGAGGCCATCGATATCACGGCCAAAGTCGATAATGTCGTCCGAACCAGCGGCGTCAAAAACGGCCTCGTCAATATCCTGACCACCCACACCTCGTCGGGACTGCTGGTCACCGAAGGTATCCCCTGCCTCGAGGAGGATATCCTCACGCACCTCTCTCGCCTTTTCCCTGAAGATGTGGACTACCATCACCGGCGGTACCTCGACTACGACGGGCGGCTTGGCTTCAACGCCGAGGCGCACCTGAAAAGTGTCGTCGGCGGCATCAGTTGCACGTTTCCTGTCGAAAATGGGGAGGTCGTCCGGGGCTCCCGTCAGGCCGTCTATTTCATGGAATACGACGGCCCGCTCGAGAGAACCTACCTGGTGCAAGTGTTGGGAGATTGAATAAGTGAGAGATGTCCATTCGCGATCCAGCGCGGGCACTCCGAGTGTGCTAGAACATGTCAAGCGGGCTCACGGAAGCGTCCGCCGCACCTCACCGCCAACCTCGTCGTCATCTGTTTTGATGCAGGTTTGAAAGTAGTAGGGTTGCTCCGGAGGTCCACACTCAGCAGGTGAAAGCCAAAATCCACCCTTTCAGCTCTCGTTCAAAGCTTCTTTGAAAGTCGACTTCCAGCGATCGCGCGTCACCTCTGACGCTGACCTGATTCTGGTGCGGGAATTGGATGAAGGCTTGGGTCTGGGAGACCTCATCACCCAACACCTGACTGGCCCCCGCCGGGGAAAGACCACGCAACTTCCACCGGCCCATCTGCTCCCCCCGTCGGCCTTCGGACGAGATCTGGGACCGTGGCGCGCCTTCGTTACGCTCCCCCCGGGTCCTCCGGAACCCTCATGAACATCGTCAGGACGGCGCTGATAGCGTAGAGCACGGCGAAGATCCACATTACGCCTGCGACACCCAGCAACGGCAGAAAGAGCCCGACGATCGCAGGACCGACCCAGGCGCTCGCCCCGGCACCCAAGTTGAGGATCGCCATGGCCGCGCCTTTGCGGTCCGGCGCAAGGGCCGCCATAATCGCCCCGAGTGGCGTATAGGCCGACAGGGTGGCTCCATAGAACATCCCGGCGATGACCGCCAGCGTGTAATTCGCCGGGTGTCCCTGCAGGGAGTAATAAAGCATGAGGGTTGTGACCGCACAGCCGGCGCCCCCGAACAGCGTGACGGTCTTCCGCCACCCGAATTTGTCGCCGATAATTCCGAACAAGACATTCCAGATGACATTGGTCACCGACAGCATGGTCAGCAAGCGCAGCCACTGCGTGAGGGTGAACCCGACCGTGGTGGTGCAATAGACCGGCAGGAACACCAGAAACCCGAGTTGAGCCGCCGTGTTAATCGTTCGCACGATGCCGCCGATTCCGATCTTCGGAATCTGCCAGGCGATTGTCGCACTGGAAATGAGCGTTTTTATTGGATTCTCGCCCGCGGGAGCGACCCTCCGTGTTCCCGTCGGGTCCCGAACACCGAGCAGGGCCAGGCCGGCAGCGGCGACGAAAACAAGCGCCCACCAGAGCGTCTGATAGGAGCCCCTCGCCGGAACCAGGTAACTCGCAATCAGAGAGCCGAGGGTCGGGAAGCCCGCGGCGAACGCAAGCCAAAACCAGCCCAGCGATGTCCCGAGATTTCGAGCCGGCGTTGCCACGGTGATCCATACCAAGAAGCCGTATGCGAAGAGCGGATAGCCGAACCCGCGTATTGCATAGAAAAGCAGGATGAGCGGGTAGTTGCCCGGCGCGACCCCAAGTAGGAGAAAAGCCACATGGAATACGAGCCAGATGGCTAGACCGATGAACATCACCCGTTTCGATCCCCAGAGGTCGGAGAGGGCTCCGGACAGCCATGATGCAAACGCAGCGGTGACACCGTACACGGTAAACACCAGCGCCACGGCCGATGCCGATATTCCTTTGCCGGCGAGATAAGCCGACAGAAATCCCGATTCAACGCCGCAAGCGCACATCAACAGCAGGACAGCCGGAAAGCCCCATGCCAGGGGTGGGTAAATACCAAGTCGCTGGAGAAAGGACGAAGGCGTCCCAACGGGTTTGACAGTCGTGGCTTCCATAGAGAGGATTCTCCTTTCGGGTCGCGTCATCCTACCAAGGCCCTTGGGCAGGTTTCAAGTTCGAGATCTCTCACCGCAGACGGATTGCGATGCCAGTCACTACGGGGGCGGATCGATGCTGAAGCTACGGTTTATCGGGCGCGGAATGCGCCTGGAATTCCGGCACCCAAGATTTCGGACCATCACAACGTCACGGATTGTGGACATCCGGGCCTCGGACCAGCTGGTAAGCGACGCTTGAGCGGCCAGGAAACTGACCGTGCGCCACATGCTTCCAAGACCTCCTGCGCCGCATGAACTTCCCGCCGTAAGGTCGCCCGCGACTTTTGGCTCCCCCGTTTCTTACGTGCGCCTCCGATGCGATTCCGTTCCGCACATGCGCAGTTGCGGAATCGACTGGCATACATGACCACAAGGGAGCACAGCCCCTCTGAGCACCTCTGCGAGATTCCTCCTGTGAAAGGTCCTTACCGAAAAACAGGACAACTGCGCTTTGAAAGCGGACCAGACTCCTGCCGACCTGCCATCAGTAACGAGTAGTGCGGATCGCAGGCCGTTGGGGGCGCTCCAGATGAAAGTCATTTCACAACGTTGCGAACAGGCGGGATGGTTGTACAATCGTTGCCATTTTTGACGTCAAAAAGGAGATTCCCGATAACATGGAGGGGGAGAAGCAGGCAATACACACACTAAAGGAGACATCGTGAAGCGATCAGAAGAGAGACGTCATTCGGTTTGTATGCTGTGTGGCAAACCTTCCAAGCAGCGCATCTGCGAAGCGTGCAAGTCCAAGGTCCAGGCCGAAGCAATCCAACATAAGTTGCAAACCGACAAGTCAGGGAAGCGCCGTAATTAGGTGCTCCTATCGTTGCGCTGGTTTTTCAAGGAACCGCAACAGCTGATCGTGCCTTTCGAGGAGGTTAACAACATGAAGAACCGCCGTAATAGGTCCTGAGTAGTCGCCTCATGCTTATCCGGTTGTTTCAGCAAGCCCCAATTAGTAGTATATGGGCATGCCGCGCCCAGCGTTTCCGAAAACCTTGCGCGAGTTTCAGTCGATGTTCGCTACCGAAGAGGCTTGCCAGAAGTATCTGGCTGAGTGCCGCTGGCCGGACGGCTTCGTCTGCCC
>JAIQEZ010000022.1 GCA_020073545.1 Terriglobia bacterium
ATGAGCACTGGTTCCTGAGCCTGGGGGAAGCGCGGGAGACGATTGAGGCTTGGAGGAAGGATTATAACGAGGTTCGGCCCCACACTTCGTTGGGGAATCGGACCCCGCAAGAATTCGCAGGCGCCGGGGCGGCTCTCCCCCCCGAGCCGCCCCGGAGAGAAGAACAAAAGCAAAAAACTACCCTGGAACTCGCATTATGATTGGTACAGAAAACGGGGGCAGGTCAGCCCCGACGGCTTCTAGGTTCCTTTTCATCTCTCCTGACAGGTTGAAGTTTGTCCCCCGCTCTCTCACCAAACCAATCACGCGCTGACATGCGATGCCCCTTGCCAACAGTGTGAAAATCTGTATCCAATAGAGCGGTCCATTCTCTGATCTACTGGTCTCGTTCTGGCTCTCGATGCCTTCCGGTGCGCTGGTGGATCCCTCTGCGGCTTCGGTTGCATCTGGCCGGGTGACCAGGTCCTGAGCCGCTTTGAAATTAATCCCTTGGTGTTCAACCACCCGCCCACCTGATAGGTCCTCCAATCCATGATGTGCAATCCCGACCCCATCGTCGTTCATCGCCGGTCCCTGTTGGGCGCGCAACAGGCCCCCGAAGCTGAGCGCCAGACCCACTATCGTCACGCCAAAAGCAGGGAATCTCATTCGGGCCTCCAGCAGGGGCGGGGTTGGTCGCCTACCTGTTACCTTGGCGGCCAGCGATGCATATGTTACCAGGAATCGCCCGGGGAGCCCACCACGTAGTCGAGGCTAGTTCGCGGTTTGAATTAACTGCGGACCCGTGCATATGAAAGAACCCACGGTTGGGAGAGCACCAAGCGTGGCATCCCACTCTCTCGAGGATGTCGGGACAGGCTCCGGACGGCGCTACAGATTCTTGCGCAGATGTTCCACGGCCTGCTCCGGGGTCTGGAAGAGCGTGACGATATCCATGGCGGCTGCCACCCAACCGGGGTCGCCTTCGTTGAGCTGGCCTTCTTGCTGCAAGCAATCGATGACGGGCTGCCAGTAGGGCGCCATCACCAGGAGCGGCTTGCGCCCGCCCACGGTCTCGGAGAGGCTCGATTTATTCATCATCTCCCACGCCAGCGCCAGCTCGGCGAGTGTTCCGGTGCCGCCGGGAAGGACGATGTAAGCGTCGCCGCGTGCGAGGAGCGTCATCAAGCGCTCGCTGAAAGTCTCGGCGCGGACTTCCTGCACGATCCAGGGATTGGCCGGACGGGACCAAAGAACGCACGTGATCCCGATGGTATGCCCGCCGGCTTCGCGCGCGCCTCGCGCCGTTGCCTCCATCAGGCCTCCGTAACCACCATTGCAGACCGCGTAGCCGGCTTCGGCCAGCAGACGGCCCAAACGTTGCGCCTCGACATAAGCCGTGCTGCCTTCACCGGGCAAAGAGCTTCCAAATACTGTGACGGTTTTCATTCTTCCCCGCGGTGTTCTCAACCAACCAGAATTCTCGGAGGTTGATGAAAAACATGGTAACGCCGACCTTTAGGTCGGCACGTGCTGCTAAAACTCAGCGCTACAACACGCCCTCAACCTGGTCAGAGGCCGCGAGGACATTCTTCATCAACCTGCTAGGGCACGCATATTGCTATACCCTTACCGCCGCTTCGAAAACCATCTGTAAATCTCCAGGGTAATCGCGTCGAGCGTGGCTGAGCCCACCTTGTCCTTGAGGGGATGATTGTTCGCGAGGATCGAGAAGGCCAAGCGTCTTCCTGAGGGCAGGTCCATATAGCCCGAGAGCGTGTTGACGTGCTCGACCGAACCCGTCTTGGCGTGGATTTTGCCCCTCACGCGATCCTGCGTCAAATGATTGGCCAGTGTGCCGTCGATGCCTGACACCGGCAAGGAATCGAAAAACGCCGGGAAGCGCGGCGAGCGCGCCATATAGAGGAGCAACTTCACGACGGCGTGGGGCGCCACCAAGTCTTCTCGCGAGAGCCCCGAGCCATCGGAGAAATAAGTCTCACCTGGCAGGATGCCGACCTGCTCGGCGGCAAAGCTATTGAGCACTTCCAGACCCACGGTCAAGCTGCCGTAGTTGTTCACGACGCGGCCCAGGGTTCGCAGCAACATTTCCGCGTGCAGGTTTTGGCTCTCCTTGTTGGTCGCCTTGATCGCTTCGCGGAGCGGGGGCGAGTCGTGTTCCGCGAGCACCACCCGAGCCGGTGACTTGGAGAAGGGGTCCGGCAGGGAGGCGGCCTCCCGGCGCGTGAAGTGGCGAACCTCCACCTGCCCCTTGACCGCGATGCCCCGCGCTTCGAGGGCGCGCCGAAAGAGTTCCGCCACCAACTGGGGAGGGTTCGCGATGGCCACGGTATCGGTATCCTCTCCGGCATCGACGGGAATCTGGCCCCAAACGTCCAGTTGCATCGAACCGGGCAGACGCTCAACAAAAATGCGCTTCTCCGTTCCTGTGGCACTGGTTTCAACCCGATTTTTCAACGTGTAGTAATCGGGCACCGGGTCGAGGCGTACCTCGGCGGCGTCGCCAGCCTTTGCACCCGGTTTAACATGCAGCGTGAGCGCGTTGTCGTTGAACGCCAGCGCCGTGACGGGCGCCCCGTAGCCCCATTCGAGGTCGTCAGCAGCCCAGTTCGGCGCGAAGGGTTCCCAAAGAAAGTAACTATCGTCGGCGACCAGCGTCCCCCCGACCTCGCGCACTCCGCGCGCTTTGACTTGGTCGGCCAAATCCTCCAGGAACTTGTCTGCAGGTTGCTGCGGGCCCTTGAACGTGTACGGAAAAGTGCGGCTGCCGAGATTCGGATCGCCTCGCCCCACGAAGTAGAGATCCCCGACTCGCCCTTGCGCATCCGGGGCAGCATCGCTTTCCACGGTGGTGCGAAAAACGTAATCGGGGCCCAGCTTCTCGATCGCCGCGGCGGTGGTGAACATCTTCAGGTTGGAAGCCGGGATGTAAAGGTGTTGCGCGTCGCGGCGATAGAGCAATCTCCCGCTGGGCGACTCGACAACTTCGATGCCCCAGAAGCCACGTCGTGCATCGCTCGTGCGCAGGATTTGGTCGATGCGCCGGTCAAGCGATGATTCCTTGGCGGCGCGGGGGAGAGGGGCGGCGGGATTGTTTCGGCTCTGAGCGTTTCCCGATCTTGTCAGCGGCAGCCGTGGGACGGGGCGAGCTTCCGCCGGAAAGAGGGACGCTGCCGTCCCTACCACGAGGGCGGCGAGAAGCAAGCCAGGCAGAAAACCGGGGAGCTTGCCGGAGTGAGGTTGGGTTCGAGGTTGGCCCATCACGCCCCTCAGCCCAGCAGGCGGGCCACCTCTTTGGCGTAATAGGTGAGGATGATGTCAGCCCCCGCGCGGCGAATGGAGGTCAACGTTTCGAGAATGGTTCGCTCGCGATTCATCCAGCCCAGGCGCGCTGCGGCTTCGATGAGCGAATACTCGCCGCTGACCTGGTAAGCCGCGATGGGAACATCAAACTCGCGCCGCGCGAGCGCAATGATGTCCAGGTAGGGAAGCGCGGGTTTTACCATGACGATGTCCGCGCCTTCCTCGAGATCGAGCGCGATCTCGCGCAGGGCCTCGCGCTGATTGGCGGGGTCCATCTGATAGGACTTGCGGTCGCCGAACTTGGGAGCGGAATCCGCCGCCTCCCGGAATGGGCCGTAAAAGGCCGAGGCGTACTTGGCCGCGTAGGCCAGGATGGGCACTTGCGTGAACCCGTGCGCGTCCAGGTCTTTTCGAATGGCTCCCACGCGGCCATCCATCATATCGGACGGGGCGACAATGTCGGCGCCGGCCTCGACCTGCATTCGGGCGGTTTTCGCCAGAAGCGGCAAGGTCGAGTCATTATCGATCTCGCCGTTCTTGATCAGACCGCAGTGGCCGTGGCTGGTGTATTCGTCCAAGCAAACATCACAGATGACGAGCAGATTCGGCGCGGCTTTCTTCACGGCGCGCACGGCACGCTGCACAATGCCGTCCGGATCGTAAGCGCCGGAGCCGACTTCATCTTTGCTTTCCGGAATGCCAAACAGAATCACCGCCGGAATGCCGAGGTCGTGGACGGATCTGCACTCCTCGGCCAGCCCGTCCACCGACCAGCGGTAGTTGCCCGGCATGGATTTGATCTCATCTTTAACCTTCGTGCCCGGGCAGACAAAAAGCGGGTAGACGAGAGAGCTCACGTTCAGGTGGGTTTCGCGCACAAACCCGCGAAGCGCTTCCGTACGCCGCAGTCGCCGTGGCCGGTGAATTGGGAAGGGCATGGCGTTGTCCTTCGTCCGTCGTCAGTTGTCCGTTGTCAGCATTGAGCTTTCTCGTCGATCAAACGCTTGACGACGGACGGCGCACAACGGGCAATCAGTACAGTCTTTCCCGCGGCTTCAAGTTACCGAAGGTTCCCACGTTGGCAAGCGAGAGCGCCACGCGGTACTGATTCTCACGCCGTAGCGGCCCCAGATCGAACCGCCGGTACTCCATATCGATTGCGAAACACCCAAAATTATAACTGACCTGCCCGACCACCTGCTGCGCTATTTTCTGCGCAAAGTTGTAGTCGATGCCGAACGCGCCGCTGAACCCCTTGCGATTCACGTCACCATAAGTCGCCACCGTACGCAGCAAGTGAAAGGAAGGCAATTGCGAGACGGGAGTGGTCGGCGCAACCGGCGTATTGAACGAGGCCGTGCGGTTGATGAAAAAGTCGGTGAAAGCCAGTCCCAACAACCCCCGGCGCACGTGAGAAGTTATGCCGGCGTTCAGTACACCGCCGCTGGGGCTGAGGTCTGTGCGGATTTCCGTATCGTAGCTCGAGAAGGGGGCGAATTTGAGCACGGACACGATGGGCGAAAGCCGCTGGCCATGCGCGAAAGCAAATCCCGTGAGTGTGATGGTCGGATCAAGGACATTGTTCTGGCCCTGCACCAGCGCGCCGCCAAAGGTGGGATCGAAGTAATACTTCTGCGACAAGCGCCAGGAGAAGATGTCCCGCGCCGTGGGACGGTCAGGGGAGCTATCCGGCACATCTTTGCGCGCCAAAAGGGTATTGGTCAGTGAGTATTCGACCTCATTGGTTTGGGCGAAGATGTCCATTTGGTCAAAGCGCACGACGTCGAGAACGCGCTCCGGATCGCGGACGCGCACCAAGTGATATTGAATATCAGGCTCAATCACGTGTTTGAGGCGATGCCCCGCATAAGTTCTGGCCAGCACCTTTTCGAGCGAAGGCGGCCGCAAGTCGAACCCGAATTCGGCGAGCAGGCGATTGATGGGATCGTGGTGGGGCCCCAGGCTGGCGTCATAATACGTGGCCCGAAATCCGATCGTGGGAGTGAAGTGAACATGCCAGAATTCCTTCGGACGCAGCAGGATTTGCGGGTGAATGTCCAGGCGCTCGCTCAGCTCCGGAATCACCAGCCCAGGCTCGGTGCGGCCCACGGCCTCCGCGGAGGTCTGGAGGGAAAAATAGACGGGCCAGGTGCCGATCTGCTTGTCGACGCCCGAAAAGTCAAAACTCGGAGTGCGGCGAATGATGACGGAATTCCCCGGAACTTGCGCCGACGAGAGGAAGTTCTGGTAACGCTCGGCTGAGATATTGAAGCTGTAAGCATCGAAATTCTTGCTGAGGAATCCGGACTGCACGGCTTCCGAACTGACGGCTTGCGCGAAGTTTTCCGAGTACGTCAATCGGAACGCCAGCGTGTTGATGTAGTCCACGTTCAGCACGCCGCGGAAGCCGTAACCCAGGTCGTCGGCTTTAGCCACGACGCGTACGTTCTCGCCGGGGGCGCGAAGAGCCCGGTCAGGGTTCTTATCGTTCACACCGAAGTAGTCGACGATGAGGTCGCTGTTCTGACTGGGCCGAACCCGAAATTCCCCTCGTTGCGAAACCCCGCGCTTACTATAGTCCGCAAGGCCCAACATCAGATCGGCGCTGGGATTGATGGCCCAGAAGAATCCGCCGCCAATAATGTAGCCCTTCTGCGTGGAATTCCCGATATGGGGAAGCAAGAATCCCGTTTGCCGAGGTTCGCGCGCGATCGAATTCACCAGGAAGGGGGTGTAGAAGAAGGGGATGCCCAGAAGACGGAAGAGCGCCCCGTGCGCGACCACCTTATCGTTGACGGTGATGCGGGCCTGCCGCACCGAAACCGACCAGCCCTGCTTCTCACACTCGCAAGAGGTCATGCGGCCGTGATGCACAATGTAAGTATCCTCATCCACGCGATCCACGGTGGCGCCCCAAAAATAAAAGGGGCTCTCCGTCCTCAGCACGCGCGGCCGGGGACGCACCTTGGGATGGACGAAGCCCGTTCCGTTGCTAAACCACCCCTGCTTGGTCCGAACGTTGTAGTGAACCTCCTCGGCCGCCAGATGGCTCTGCGGGTCATTGAAAACCACGTGGCCGCGAGCCATCACCTCGCCGGAAGCCTCATCATAGGAAGCCTCGTCCGCATTCAACTGCATGCCTTCGTAGACAATTTCCACGTGGCCGCGCAGGTGGTAGGTGTTCTTGTCCCTCTCTTGGGAGTCCGCGCGGATACTGATGACTTTTCCGGAACTCTGAAGTTCCGGCGGAATGAGGGCCTGCTGCGCGCCAGAAGTTGAAACCAGGGCCGAAAGGAGCGTGCAAGCGGCGGAGAGCCGCAAGCCTACACGTGGGTGAAGAAGGCGAAGAAGGGGAAGATCCATGAGTGCGCGCAGACCGGTCATTTTACTCGAAAGCACTTTGTTCTTTCGAATGATTTTGCTAAGATGCTTCCAGGTGCGACAAACGCTGCTTGGAGGGCTCAGGACCTGCGGTGAAATGCCCTAAATGTGGATTTGTAAGCTACTCCGGCCTTACGCAGTGCAAGAAGTGTGGCTACGAGTTTGTGAAGCCTACAACCCGGGAACCTTCTTCGTCTGTCACTTCCCTGTTTCCGGGTGGACTTCACTCGTTTCCTTTCCCCTCACCGGAAGCACCCCCCGAACCGAGCGACGATTCAGTCAGGGCAGAGCCGGAGTTACCAACTCCGGAAGCCCCCTTGCCTGCGTGGGCGCCGGAATCTCCCCCCACCGAAAGCGCGCCCCCGGCGAACCTTCCCCAGGCGGACGAACCCGCGCAAGGCTGGAAAGAGGAACTCTCGGAACGGGTCGAGAGTTTCCGCAAGAGGCGAGCCCGGCTGCAGCGCGGCGCAGATTCCGCGGGAAATCTTGAACTGAATTTCGAGGACTCCGGCGGACCTGGCGAACCTGTCTTTGTCGATGACACCGCTGGGAGCCCGGAGGAAGGCGTGCCGGGCTTCGATCTGGAATTAGGTGATTCCGTGGCGCCGTACCCACAGGGCCCCCTGCCCCTTGAGACCCTCTCTATTGAAAAGGCGGGTGCAGATTCGATGCAATTCGGAACCGGGCCCACGCGTATCGAGGAAACCTGGCTTGGGGAGGCTGCGCCGGAAAGCGAGCCGATGGAAATCCCCGTGGGCTCATCAGAAGAGGTGACGGAGCCAGGGGAAGAGGCGCCCGAGGGAATGCTCCCGGCGCCGCTAAGCCGTCGCTTCCTCGCCGGCTTGATGGATGCCCTGGTGTTGGTTCTGGGTGCCGCCTTGTTCGGGATCATCTTTTGGCGCTCGGGCGGACACATGTCGTCCAGTTCCATCAACTTCGCGGTCTTGGGCGTGGTCGCCCTCATTTTCATCTTTGCTTACTTCGGGTTGTTTACTGCCCTCACTTCCACCACCCCCGGACTACTGCTGATCGGCTGTGAGATCCGTAACCTGCATGGGGCCTATCCGACTCCGCGGGAGTCTTTCTGGCGCGCCTTCGGCATCCTGGTTTCACTGTCGGCGCTCATGCTGGGTTTCGTCTGGGCCTGGGTGGACAGCGACACCCTGACGTGGCACGACCGCATGTCGGGAACATTCATTACTGAGGCGTGGACGGCGCCCGAGACTTCCAACCTGGAGACGGAGTCCTAGCCCCGTGCCCGCCGCCGCTCTCACCGCGCGGCTCTGACCGACGGCACTGCCCACGAGTTCCCCATGGGAAAGGGACGGTTCGTTAATCAAAAGCTCGGCAAGCGCGTGAGCCGCAAGTTCGATCTGCTCAAATCGGAACTTGCCAGCCGCACTAAGCGGAAGTTTTCCAGCGCACTGGATTTCAGGCTTCCCAAGAAGGGGCCCTCCCGCGAAGAGCAATGACAAGTGACCCGCGACGAGCTTGCTCGTCACTTTTCACTCGTCGCTGCTTGTTGCCCGGCACTGCCTTCCGGGGGAGGCCACCTGCCCCGTGAGCCCTGCTGGTACCGTTCCAACTCAATCCGGCGAGCCTTGGCATCGGTGACGAGGCCCCTTCCTTTCGGCTGGCTATCTCGGGATGGCTAACGCCGAAGAAGCGCGCCGCGCGGCTCGTGCATCCAAGGAAAGGGCGTGTTATAATTTCGGTGTCGGGGCTGCGTAAACCCGGGATTAAGGAGCTTTCCCAGCATGACAAACCGCATTCGGGTCACACTCATTTCGGTTTCCCTCATCCTAATGTCCTACGTCGTCGTGGGAGGGCTGCTGGGCAAGAACGATAGCTCTTCTGAAAAGACCTATCGCGACCTGGGCGTTTACAGCGAGGTCCTGAATCGCATCAAGCAGGAGTACGTTACTGAACCGGACCTGAAAAGAGTTACGGACGGCGCCATCCGGGGGCTGCTGGAGTCGCTGGATCCTTACAGCACCTACCTGACTGCGGAGCAGTATCAGGAATACATGCGAAACCCTGATCCGGGGCCGGCGGATGTGGGGATTTTCCTCTCCAAGCGGATGGGGTATGCCACGGTGGTGTCGGTGCTTCCGGGAGGTCCGGCGGAGAAGGCTGGCATCAAGCCGGGTGACCTGATCGATCAGGTCGATAGCACCTCGGCCCGCGAGCTCTCGGTCCTGCAACTGGAACGCCTGCTGGCAGGAAAGCCGGGTACGAACGTGACAGTTACAATCGTCCGCGAAGCCCGGGGCGAGCCTCAAAACATCAGCGTCACGCGTGCTGCCCTGAACTACCCTCCCGTGATCATTAAGATGGTGGAGGGCGAGACAGCCTACCTGCGTGTCGCTACCTTCAATCATGGTAAGGCCCACGAGATTGCGGTCAAACTCAAGGAGCTCGAAGCGCAGGGTGCGCACAAGACCATTCTGGACCTTCGGAACTGCGCGGGAGGCGACGTGCAGGAGGCCGTAGATACGGCCAGCCTTTTCCTTGACAAGGGCTTAGTGACCTACATTTCGGGTCAGCGTTATCCCCGTCAGAACCTGGAAGTCCATCCGACCGGCCCGGTCTCGAAGCTGCCCCTGGTGGTCCTGATCAACCAATCGACCGCTGGCCCCGCGGAAGTGGTGGCCTCGGCGATTCTGGGCAACAAGCGCGGCGAGGTGGTGGGTGTGCGCAGCTTTGGGGTCGGCGTTTATCAGAAACCCATTCCGGTCGGCGATGGCTCCGCCTTGCTGCTTTCCGTGGCCAAGTACTACGGGCCTGATGGAAAGGCCATCCACGACAACGGCGTCACTCCCAGTGTGGTCCAGCCTGCCAGCGGTGACGCGGACAACCCCGATGACGAAGGTCAGCCCGAGGAACCTGAGCGCTTCGGCGGCAAGGATGACCTGCAGCTTCGCAAGGCTATCGAGATTTTGAACCAAGCCGCGACGGCGCCCAAGGCCGCTTGACCAGTGCATTATCTGCCCCGCAAGAAGGCCAACAACTCCCCGCACCCTGGAGCCTCCGCTCCGCCTCCTTGTTCGTCAGGGTTCCGTAACCCTCGAGTGTTGATTCCAGCTCACGGCCCTCGCCCTTGGGGTCGAAGACCCGCCGCGGCGCCATTTCTTCTGCTCCTGTCCCTGCTTCTAGCCCTGGCACCGAGCGCCTGCCGTTGGTTTCGTCCTCAACCTCCAAGCGAGTCGGAACGCCGCGAGTTGGTGGACCGATTCAAGGATCTGATCGCGAGCACCGGGGGCTCCCAGGTCTGGATCAAGCGACCGGCCAGTTCCCGTCATGGGCAAAGACCCGACACGTCCCTGCAAGTGCTGGCGACCTCGAGCGCTTACCGGGCGGTGCTGGCGGCTCTGCAGCGCGAGTCTGAACAGGAAGAACTGGAGCTTAGGAAGGCAGAAGGGAACAGCAGAGGCGGATTGCACGCGGTCGACCTTAGTGTCACGCGGCAGGGGCAACGCCTCTGCCGAATCCACCTGCGTGAGGTGCCGCGCCTGCTGCGCGCCGCGATCGTGATCGACGACCTGGGTCAGGACCTGGAGGCGGCGCGTAAGCTCCTGACGCTCCCCTATCCCCTCACCTTTTCGGTTCTGCCTCACCTGCGCTACTCAGAGGCGACCGCCGAGGAAGTTCACCGCGTCGGTCGCGAGGTGATGCTGCACTTGCCCATGGAAGCCGAGCCGGGTGCGCATCCGCTCCCCGGCGAAGGAGCCATCCGCACGGGGATGAGCAACGCTGAAGTGCACCGGGTTGTCCAGAATGACCTGGCCACAGTTCCCTTTGCGGCAGGGGTGAACAACCACATGGGATCACTCGCCACGAGAAACTGGCCGCTGATGGCCGACGTCATGAAAGTTCTGGCGGAACGCCGCCTCTATTTCATCGACAGCCGCACCACGGCGGATACCGTGGCGCTTGAGGCGGCACGACGGCAGGGTCTGCCGGCCTTTTACCGCGCAGTTTTTCTGGACGACACGGGAACTGTCCCTTACACCCTGGGGCAATTGCGTGATTTCCGCCGTTTCGTAGAAGAACGAGGCGCGGGCTTGGCCATCGGGCACCCGCACGCCACGACCCTGGAAGCGCTGACGAGGTTCTTGCCGGAACTTGAGCAGGCGGATATTGAGATCGTTCAGGCTTCCGAACTCGTTCGCCTACCAGAGGTCGCGCGCCTGCACCCGCTGTCCAAGCCCGGCTCCTGATGCTGAACCTGAATTCCCCAGGCCAGACACTCCCCGTAGGACCGGTGGCTTGATGACTGGACCCGCCTGAGCTTGCCTGCGGCAAGCAGGCAGGCAGGGCCCCGCCCGGCGGGATCCACCTTCGCCACCCCCCTGGCGGCAGCCGCACAGACGCGTGAGAACACAGCCCGGGGCGTCATGAGCTTCATGGACAACTTGCAAGAAACGCTGCGTCGCGTATTATGCGGCAACCACTTAAGACGCCAGTAAATTTCAAGTGCGTATCTGACAGGTTGACGTAAAATGGCTGAGACGGTTTTGCGCGTTGGATGTCCTCGGGAAGCAATACCCGAAAGCGGGCTTATCTGGAAACCCTAGCAACACCAGTTACGCTGTCTGAAATGGAGGAATTGAATCGTGAAAAAGGTCTCACAGTTTTCGAAACCAGGGTTGGTCTTGCTGCTGGTGATCTTGGCTTGCGCGCTTGGCTTCCTCGTCAGCGCACGGTCAAGTTCGAACGCACAACAGACCGTGTCGTTGGCCGGGACGACATGGTCAGGAACTGACTCCGATGGTGACCACTACGTATTCACTTTTGAAGAGGATGGCACGCTTGCCTACACATCGCCCACCGGGTCCTTTAGGAACGCGAAATGGAACCAATTCAAGACCGCCGTGTATCTGCAAATGAATGATCACTATTCTGAGTATCTGGGCGCTGCCGACGGCGACACCATTGAAGGCAAAGCATGGAACATAAAGCAACGAACCTGGACCTGGAGGGTGAGCAGGAATAGATGAACGGCTCGCAACCTGACCAGGCGCTCCGGGGGACGGGGATTCCACGCCATCCCCGCCCGTGAGCTTCGGCGTGGGACAACCTCGGGGATAAGCCCGTGGGCACTAAAGGACAGGCGGTGATTGTGGTTCCTTTGGTCGTCGGGGCCCTGAGTGGCGTCTTTGCGGCTGTGGGGCGCCTCATGGCAAGCGCCCTGGGCATCCCGAATCAACTGCACCTCGCGGCGACGGTGCGCGCCACCGGAGTTGGCATGCTGTGGAGCTGATGTTCGAAGCGTTCTGCATTGGGCCATGGGTGCAACGGCTCCGGCTAACTCCCCTCTGAAGCGGCCCGGTGCGAGACAGCGGGCTGCTCGAACTTGGCGTTAGAGAGCCGTGGCGCCTTGAACAACGGCGAACTGCGATATAATGGCAACGGGTAAGAGAAACACCAGGAGGCTCGATGGCGAACGAATTTACCGCCGTATTTGAACGCGATGGGGAATGGTACATAGCTTACTGCCCTGAGATTCCTGGAGCCAACGGGCAGGGCAAGACTAAGGATGAAGCTCGTGCTAGCCTGGCGGAGGCAATTGCTCTTGTCCTGGAAGACAGGCGGCAAGACGCTCTGCGCGGAATTCCACCCGAAGCCGAACTCGAAACCGTAACCGTCAAGTGAAAAGAAGCACTTTGCTCCAGCACCTGCGCAAGCACGGCTGCAATCTCAAGCGCGAAGGTCGTGGCCACTCGTTGTGGTGTAACCCTCAAACTGGCGCCATCGAAGCCGTGCCACGTCACACGGAGATCTCAAACCTGCTCGCGAACAAGATCTGTCGCAACCTGTCAGTTCCTGAAATCGGACAGGAGAGATAAGGCTCTCCGACAACGGCATCCACCCGCCGACGCACCGAGCACCCGCCTGATGCCGAGCGTCAGGCCCCGCGAGTCCCTGCCCGGATCTGACCGTCCGCACGTCTCGTGCAAGTCCGCCGGGAGAATCCCTAATCACAGTTGATGAGCAAGGAGCTAAGCACGCCCTCCCGGGGGCGAAGGCGAGACGGGCCGGAGGACAGAGGATATCGTCTGACCAAGCGTTGCAGCGAATTCACATGGCTCGGCACCTGAGCCGAGCGTTCAGTGGAAGGGATTTTGGAGTGAGCTGCTACTTTCCGGCGGAGGGAATCTCCAGGGTGACATCGCGGTCCAAGCGCATGCCTACCAGCGAGCCCGCAGCCAAACCCGCCTGTTTACCTTTGGGCAGGAGGACCGCCGTCATGATGCCCACAGACCCCAGAAAAATGGCGGTGCCGGGGCCGATGGCGGCTCCTAAAGCGGCCGGCGCCACCATGATAAGGGCTTGCTCTTTGCGGTTGGCGCCCCGTCCTTTCAGTTCACCTTCCGGGCCCACGTTGGGGTCGCCGCCGCTTTCGCTGGAAAACACCTCGGTTAACGAACCCAGGATGGCCACTTTCTGGCCGTTGGGCAGTTCCACCGTGTCGAAGATGACGGTGAGATAACCACCCTTGCCCTTGCGTCCGGCAGGCCTAACCTCACCCACGTGGCCATCGACGCGGATTCCCTTCGACAGCACGTCGCGGTCTTCGACCGCCACCGGATCGATCAAGGTCGTCAGGATGCGGTCGCCTACCTTCGAGGTCTTGGAATCAATGGTGGTATGCAACTGCAGTTTGAACTCCGTGCCTTCCGGGATCGTGATCTCGTCGATGTCGGGCTTCTCTTGCTGTGCGAGGAGCGGTGACGCCATGCTCAGGACGAGTGAGCCAGCCGTCAGCAGTGCCAGGATTTTCGCCTTCATGCGCATTTCCCCCAAGCGTTGACCAAACGCCATGCCGAACCTGGCGGTTTTGCCTGGTTCCTCAATTTCACCACTAAAAGGCCGACGCAGTCAAAGACAAAATAACCTCCAGGCCCGAAAGGCCCTCCTCCCTTTCGATGCCAGTCCGGCTCCAGGGTTGGATGGGACGAAGGTGCTAGGTTCCAGGTGTCAGGTGCCGGGGCTGAAACCTGACACCTGACACCTGAAAGCTACTCGCGGGTCTCGGCGTGATGGCGAACGTCCACGCCCTGCACCAGGAAGAGGACATCCTCGGCGATGTTGGTGGCGTGGTCGGCAAGCCGTTCCAGGTTGCGCGCCACGAACATCAGGTTGATCCCCTGGCGAACCGTCTTGGGGTCGCGCTCCATGTAGCTGATTAGCTCCGTGTAGACGGAGCCACACAATTCGTCCACGGCGTCATCAGAAACCAGCACGTTGCGGGCGAGCTCCGCGTCCTTCTTCACAAAGGCGTCGAGACTTTTGCGGATCATCGACTGGACACGGTCGGCCATCAGCGGGATGTCGATGAGGGGCTTCATCAGCGGCTCGTGCATCAGGGAAAGCGCGCGCTCGACGATGTTGACCGCCAGGTCGCCCATGCGCTCCAGGTCGTTGTTGATCTTGATGGCCGCGGTGATAAATCGCAGGTCCGTCGCCATGGGCTGCTGAAGGGCCAGGAGCCGCGTGGCCAGATCGTCGATCTCGATCTCCATGCGGTTGATCTCTGCTTCGTTGTGGAGCACCCGTTGCGCCTGCTGCGCGTCTTTCTCGGCGAGGGAGAGAACACTTCTGTGAACAGAGTCTTCCACCAGCCCGCTCATCTCCAGCAGGCGGCTTCGCAAGTAGTCGAGTTCCTCAACAAAGTGGCGCAAGCGTGGATTCCCCTTTCATTCTACGCGAGGATTTTAGAGTCCTCAGTCAGAAGTTAGCTCGCAAAGTCTTCCCGTCGTGGGCGGCAGCTCCACAGCCCCCGCAGGGGCGCAAGGTAGTAGCCCCGGCTCACGCCGTGGGCTGCGGTCTTTCGCCCGCTGCGCGGGCTCACTTCACCGACGAATTTCCAACTCAGAACACTAGCCAAACCTCCCGGTAATGTAATCTTCAGTTTCTTTCCGCGCGGGCGTCTTGAAAATGACCGCGGTCTTGTTGAATTCAATTAGCCGTCCCATCAGGAAGAAGCCCGTGTAATCGGCAACCCGCGCCGCCTGCTGCATGTTGTGTGTGACGATGACCATCGTACACAGGTCCTTCAGGTTGAACAACAATTCTTCGATCTTCGCCGTGGCGATGGGATCAAGCGCCGAGCAGGGCTCATCCAGCAGTAACGCTTCCGGTTCAACCGCTAGCGCACGCGCGATGCAGAGGCGCTGCTGCTGGCCGCCCGACAGCGCGTAGGCGGACTTGTGGAGTTGGTCCTTGACTTCCTCCCAGAGCGCCGCCCGCCGCAGGCTTCGCTCCACCGCCTCAGCCAGCGTGCTGTGGCGGTCCATTCCATTGACGCGTAAACCGTAGGCAATGTTGTCGAAAATCGACTTGGGAAACGGGTTGGGCTTCTGGAAGACCATCCCCACTCTCCGCCGCAGGCCGACGACATCCAGCGAAAAGATGTCCTCGCCGTCGAGGAACACTTCACCCTCGGGGCGCGCGTGAGGCACGGTCTCGTACATCCGGTTCAGAATCCTCAGGAAGGTGGTCTTGCCGCACCCCGAGGGCCCGATGAGGGCAGTGATGCGCCCAGTGAGAATCTGCAAACCGATCGAATAAAGCGCCTGCCGGCCCCCGTAATAGAAATCCAGCCCGGTCGCGCGCATCTTGAGGTCGCTCGGCCAGGCGGGGGTTGTTGCCGGGGCACGCGCCGTGGAGCGGGATTCTTCAGTCGTTTTCACCATAGTCGAAACACTCGCTGCAAGAGTCACAGTTTAGGCCTTCCCGAAAGATATCCCCCTGGAAACCAGCAGACGCGCCCCAATATTGGCCACCAGCACTAACGCCAAGAGAACCAACCCGGCCGCCCAGGCTTGCCGATGCCAATCGTCGTAGGGAGCAATCGCGTAGGTGTAGATCATCACCGGCAGTGAGGCGATGGGCTGATTCCAGCCCGAACTCCAGAAGCGGTTGCTGAAGGCGGTGAAAAGCAGGGGAGCGGTTTCGCCCGCCACGCGAGCCAGGGTGAGCATAACGCCGGTGACGATGCCGCGCATGGCCGCGGGCATGACCACCGTCGCGACGGTTTTCCACTTGCTCGTTCCGAGCGCCAGGGCGCCTTCCCGCAGCGTTCCCGGGACCGACCGCAAGGACTCCTCCGTGGTGCGCACCGCGATGGGAATCATCATCACCCCCAGCGCCAAGCCACCCGCGAGTGCAGAGAAATGGTGCATGGGCAGGACAATGATCGTGTAGGCGAAAATTCCCATCACGATCGAGGGCACGCCGTTGAGCAGGTCCGTCGTGTAGCGGACGACAAACGAGAACGTCTGCCCTCCGAATTCCGCCAGATAAACACCCCCCAGAATGCCCACGGGGACGCCCACCAGCGAAGCAAGCAGCAGCAGCTTGCCGCTGCCCACAATGGCATTAGCCATTCCGCCGCCGGTCTCGCCCACCGGCGTGGGCAAATGGGTAAAGAAGGCCCAGTTGAGCGACTTGCCGCCATACCACAGGAGATAACCCAAAATGAAGAAGAGGATAGAAACCGTGACCAGTGCGCACAAACCGGTGAGGCTGAGCATGAAGACATTCACGAATTTGCGCCAGCGGGTGCGAAAGCTCATCCCTGTGCAGCCCCTTTTTGCGTGGTCGCTATAATCACCAGACGCGCCAGCCCGTTAATAAGAATCGTGAGCAGAAAGAGCACGAGCCCCAGCTCGATCAAAGCTTCGAGATACAAATCGCCCGTCGCTTCCGTGAACTCGTTGGCGATCACGGCCGCGATGGTGTAACCGGGAGCGAAGAGGGAGGCGCTAATCCTGGGATCGTTGCCGATCACCATGGTCACCGCCATGGTTTCCCCGAGCGCTCTCGCCAAGGCCAGAAAAACCGAAGCCATGATCCCCACCCGGGCGAAAGGCACCACCACCTGCCAGGTGGATTCCCACTTGGTCGCCCCCATCGCCAACGCTGCTTCGCGTTGCTCCACCGGCACCGCCATCAACACTTCCCGCGAAACGGAGATGATGAAGGGAACGATCATGACGGCCAGGACGAGTCCGCCGGCCAGCATGCTGACGCCGTAAATGGGTCCCTGGAAGAAGGGTAGAAATCCCAAGGTCGTCTTGAGGAACGGCATCACCCCTTTGCGCAGCACTGGCACCAAAATGAAAATTCCCAGTAAGCCATAGATGACGCTGGGCACCGCGGCCAGCAACTCGATCACGAACGTCGTTACGTTGGAGATGCGTGGGGGAGCAAGCTCCGAGAGGAAAATGGCCGCCCCCACACCGAGGGGCACCGCCACCAAAAGAGCCAGCGCCGAGGAAACGACCGTGCCAAATATGAACGGCAAGGCGCCGAATTCTCCACTCACCGGATCCCAGGTTTTTCCGAGGAAGAAACTGAACCCGAACTTGTGGCGGGGTAGAGTGGAATTGGTATAGAGCTGGTAAACTAGCATCACCGTCACCACGATGATGCTGGCGGCGGCCAGCAGGGTGATTAGGTGAGCGACCTCGTCACCCCGGCGCAGCCGCTTGATGAATTCCCACGTGCGCCCCGGCGGGCGCACGTGGTCAACGGTAGTTGGAGCACTCGCCATGCTAGTTGATTTGCCCGATGGCTTTCATTTCTCGCGCCACAACGTCCTTGGGGAGTTTGGCGTAGCTCAAGCCTTCCGCATCGTTCTGCCCAGTCGTCAGCATCCAGTGGAGAAAGTCCTTGATGGCCGTCTTCTTGGGCGCATCTTGGATGTTCGCCGGAATCAGCAGGTAGGTAAAACTGCAAATTGGGTAGGCGGCCTTGCCCTGCGCGTTGGTAATGGAGACGCGGAAGTCCGCAGGCATCATCTTGGCTTCACCCGCCGCGGCCGCTGTCGTGCTGGCAAGATCAGCCTTAACGAAGGCGCCCGCGGAGTTCTTGACCCGGCCGTATGGCAACTGGTTTTGCATGGCGTAAATCAACTCGACGTACCCGATCGCGCCGGGGGTCTGCTTCACGAGCCCCGAAACGCCCTCGTTGCCTTTGCCACCCAAGCCCACCGGCCAGTTCACTGAGGTGTTGCGCCCGACTTTGGTTTCCCAATCCTTGCTGACCTTGCAGAGATAGTCGGTCCACACAAACGTTGTGCCGCTGCCGTCCGAGCGATGGACAACGACGATATCCTGGTCGGGCAGGTTCACACCCTGGTTCGCGCCGGCGATGGCCGGATCGTTCCACTTGGTGACCTTGCCCAAGAAAATGTCAGCCAGCGCCTCGGCCGTGAAGTTCAGTTCCTGGCTGACTCCCTGGATGTTGTACGTGGGAACGACTGCGCCCAGCACCGTGGGGAAGTGCAACACCTGGAACTTGAAATCTTTGAGCATCTGGTCGTTGAGGGGCATATCGGAAGCACCGAAATCCACCGTTCCGGCTTGCAGTTGGCGGATGCCACCTCCGGACCCGATGGATTGGTAGTTGATTTGGATGTCGGGATGAACCCGGTTGTACTCGGTGAACCACTTGGAATAGATCGGGTACGGGAAGGTTGCTCCCGCCGCATTGATTAAGAGTGGAGATGGGGCAGGGGCCGCCGCAGGGGAATCGACAAGCGTGATGACTCCCGCCGCAATCAGTGCCGCGCCCAAAGCGATCGTAGCGATTGAAGATTTGAGTTTCATGTTGGCTCCTCCACCGTCAGTGTTGTGGAAGTGTGTTACGGCGGAATTAAGTCACGGTTATTCCCAGATTTAGGTGCTCGGCAGGTAATCATTTTCGGGCGGGAATGTTACGGGGAGATTAAGCCTCGGTTGCGTGAGGATAAAGGGGGGCACCGACAGATTGCCACCCTTCGGAGGTCACCTCGCTATGGACGGCACGGCGAGCCGGGATGCGCTCGTCGACATGAAATACAGTGACCTGCGCCGTCTTAATGCAACTGCCCAATCTGATAGGTGAGGATGGCGTAATGAATCTGGTAATCGTGTTTTGCAGTGGTATTCGCGATCTGCGCCTGGAGCTTGAGGGGATCGACGCAGATCAGGATCTTCCGTGTGCGGCCTCCGAGGGGGGCGCGCCGGCGCGGGTAGGCCGACCATCGGATTTCGCACGGTGAGGTGTGTCGGATCGCCGAGCACAGCGAGTTCGTTCCCCGCGACCCCGGAGAATACTCCTACACGGCTGGGCAGTTCGAGATGAGGGTTGGTTAGTTGCAGTCAAGCTGGGGAAGTCGGGTTGAGGATGGAGCGGGGGGTGGATGACCACCCCCCCTGAAGCTCGCAAACTAGAAAGTGAATTGTAGTTGGCTCTGAAGGCGGTACTGCGCACTTGTGCCTTTCTGCACATTCACGAAGAAATTCCGGGCGGGGTCGTCCCCGGCCAGTTCATTCTGGATGAACAACAGGTTTTGCCAAGCCATGTGCTTGTTGAAACCTAGGTCAATCCGGATCATGTGAGTTCTGAGGTTCACACCGGTACCCGTCCCGACGTCGTCGTCCGTGATTTGGGAGATCATGGAATTGGCCTGCTTGTAAAAGAAGGCATACTTGACCGCGACGTCGCCAAATTTCTTGGTCTCCCCCGCGGAGAGCTGACCCATGAAGGCGTAGCCATAGAAGTCAGCGCCAAAATTCTGCGCCCCGTGGAATTCCAGAGATATGGGCCAAGCCTGCCGGCTTGACTTCCAACCGTTGTGGTCAAGTCGATAGACCACCTGGCCGATGTGATAGCTACTTGCGGTGAGGATGGCTCCACCCTTGGTGGTCGTCCCGTTCCCCGCTCCGCCGAACCCCCCGGTCAAGACGGCCCCATAGAAGGAGTTGCCCAGAAGGGGATACCCGGAAGACAGCGAAGCCAGTTGGATGGAGTTAGGATTTCGCCAGAACTCCATGTTGAAGGCGAATTGATTCGACCAGTGCTCGCTGGATGCGGTTACAGTGATCCCCTGATCAAACATGTTCGTGCTGGGCACCTTTCGTCCGGGCGGGAAGCCGGCAGCGACATAGGCACAGGCGGCTGGAGGCGTGGCTGACGCGCACTGCTCTGCAGTCGGCAACACCTGGACGTTGGGGTTGGTGAAAATGTACTGCCCGGCCCGGACGTCAACTGTCACCTTGCCAAGCGAACTGGTGGAGAAGGGCTTTTGGATCACTTGTTGGAACCCGTCGAGTCGGACGTCATCGTCGATCAGGAACCTGGCGTTGTCGGCGAAGACCTCCGACATCCTTCCACCGCGGAAGCTGAGGTTCTTGGTGGGATGGTAGTCGCCCCACACCTCGCTGAGGAAGATCGGTCCCCGGGCGACGCTTCCGTTGAAGTCAGAGTCGAAACTCAGCGGAGAGTTGAAGGTCCCCGACCCCAATTGAAGGTGGACGGCGGTCTGCTCGTTGGCCGCCCTGTCAACGTTGAACCGCAACCGGTACCGCGCCCTGACGTTCTGCTGGGGCCCCGCAACACTGTTGGAAGAGCGGAAGACGTTGTCCGAGCGCAGGCGAAAGTCTCCGCTGAGTTTGAATCCGGCCAAGCCCTTATTGAGGGCGTCCAGCGTTTTGTCGAGGTGGTCGACCTTCTTGGTGTAGCCCTGCATCTCGGCCTGGGTCACAGGAGCCGCGCCAGGGTTGGGTACAGGGGCAAGTGTAGCTCCAGCCGCCTTCGGGGCGGCGGGAACCATGGGAACGGCGCTGGCCACCTGGCCCAGGTTCGGCGATTGGGGCTGCGCAGCCTGCTGCGCGGCCGCGGCAGGGCTCAAGAGTTGCTCCAGAAGCCGTCTTTGGTCGTCCAGAGCTTTCTGCAGCTGCTCAATCTGCTTCTGTTGCAGAGCCATCTGTTCCTTCAACGCCGTGACTTGATCATTGGCGCCTGGATCTGATTTTGTGGCCACCTCTGCGGAGGCGACGGTTTGCTCCTTCGGAGGAGAGGGGCGGTCATTGGCAAAAATCAAGATGGGCGACAAACCCATCAGAAGCGCCGCCAAACCCACGACCGTAGATGTGACGAGCCTGCGTGTCTGCATCATTTACTCCTTGATTTGTAGTATGAGACTGCCCGGGGTGATCCTCACACCCCCAGCGCAAGACCTACCTGGTTGTCTGCCAATCACGGTCTATCCTGCAGGAAGGCGATTACCTGAATATGAGGAAGATGTGACAAGTAGATTACATCGTCAGGCCCGCACCACGGTGCCCTCCGCAAGGGTCGCGTCACAGAAAAGTACATCCTGACCTCCCTGCGGCGACAGATTTCCCGCCGCTGCATCTCGGTAGTGATCCGCTTAGCCGTTTGGGTGACCATCCCCGTCACCTCTGGCCTGCCTGCAAGGGCACAAGGCAATCGCCGGGAGTCACGCCAAGCACGGCTTGGGCAAACGCTCATGGGGCATTACCTTTGGCTGGTGAGTTTTGGTGTCAGTCCTCGGCGCCGGCCACGGCGGGTTCATTCTCGCGATCTCCCGGCCGCGGCACGATGGCGACGGATTCCGGTGGCGGGGCTGCGGGGGCCAGCTCGCGACGGCGGGCGAGGGCGTTCTCCGCCGCGATCCGCACCACGTGCAGGAGCTCCGGCGCAGCGAGCGGCGGGACGATAAAGTCGAAGGCGCCGCGCTCAATGGCCTGGACGTAGAAGCTCACGTCTACGAGCGGCGCCACCACAATCACGTTCACCGGCGCGGAGGCTTTCGCCGCCAGGGTCAAAAGATCTGCCCAGTTGCCATCGGCAAGCTGGACGTCCGTGAACACCAAGTGCGGGGGTCGATCGGACCAGAGAGCCAGCGCTGCTTCTCCGCAATTCTGGGCGGTGCGGATCTCCATCGACTGCTCTTCCAGCGCCAGCCGCAGAGCGTCGAACGGACCGGGTCGGGCCTGCACGAGCAGGGCCTTAATCTTCTCCTCCATAACCCCTCCTCTCCCACGCAGGGCCCGGAGCTGCGGGGCTCCCAGTTGCCTGGGCGACCGCGCGGCGCGAGGCTCCCACCACAGCTCGTTCGGGCGGGTCTTGCTGCGTGCCTCGGAGCTGCGGGGTCTCGAATTGATCGCCGGAGGCGGGAAGAGTTTGCATGAGATTGAGGAGGAATTGCAGGCGTGCGTCCTGCCGCTGGCTCGACATCATGTGCGCGAGGCAAAGCCCGATCGCGAGGAGTAGTACGATCGCCATAGCGATCGCAGCATTGGGCATGAAATCCATGATTGCGTTCCGCAGCCAGTGTGCCTCCCGCCCATTAAGGACACTTGAGGGAATGGTGAAGGGCAGGTTAAATATCGGTGCCCCGGGCGTTTCCCCTCTATGCTCGGGGGACCCGGCGCGCAAAGAGGGCGGCGAGGGCAAGGAGCGATATCGCGGCCCGAAACGCTGCCCCGAAAAAACCTGGCGGGTTGTGTTAGAATTTTGGCGTGGCAATCCAATCAACAACGCAAGAAGATGGACGTGCCTCCGTGGTCGTTTCCCCGGAAGGCCACTCCGGTTCGCGCCATTCGACCCCGAGTCTCTCTGAGGTTCTTTCGATCAAGGATGGGGATTCCGACTCGCTGGCTGGGGGCGGCAACGGAGCTGCCGCACTCCCGCGGGCGCAAGCGCACCAGAGGCCAGAGCCGGGCGTGGGTGACTTTCCCCTGATCGCGATCGTGGGCCCCACGGCCGCCGGCAAGTCCGCGCTGGCCCTGGCGCTGGCGGAGCGGTTGGACGGCGAGATTGTGAACTACGACTCCGTGCAACTGTACCGCGGGTTCGACGTAGGTTCGGGGAAGCTGGCGCCCGCGGAGCGGCACGGCATCGCGCACCACCTGCTGGATTGCCTGGAACCGAGCCAGGTTTTCACGGCGGGAGATTATCGGCGCGAGGCGCGCAAGGTCCTGGCCGATCTGCGCGCGCGGGGGAAGCTGCCCATCTTCGCCGGCGGCACGGGGCTTTACCTGCGGGCGTTGTTTCTCGGACTCTTCGAGGGACCGGCGCGCTCCGAAGACTTGCGGGAGCGATTACGGGCGATGGCTGCCCGCCATGGGCGGGAGTTCTTGCATCGCCTGCTGGCGCGCCTGGATGCGCCGGCGGCCGTCCGCATTCAGCCCCGCGACACGCAGAAACTGATCCGCGCGCTGGAGGTGTGCATCCTGGCGCGGCAACCGCTCTCGACGCTGCACGCGCGCGGGCGAGCGGGTCTGGGGGGTTTTCGCGTCATCAAGATCGGCCTGAATCCGCCCCGGGCACAGCTTTACGATCGGATCAACCGGCGCGTGGAAAGCATGTTCGCGGCGGGCCTGTGGGATGAGGCGCGGGCCATGTTCAGCCGCCCGGACGCGGAGCGCATCAAAGCCCTGGGCGCTTTGGGCTATCGGCAAGCGTGCGCTGCGCTGGAAGGGAAGATGCGCCGAGGGGAAGCGCTGGGCGCGACGCAAATCGCCACCCGGCATTACGCAAAGCGCCAGATGACCTGGTTCCGGCGCGAGGCGGACATTACTTGGTTCGAAGGGTTCGGCGACGACCCGCACGTTCAACGCCGCATTATGGAGACCCTGAGCCGGAGGCTGGTCGCCGCAGAGGGAACAGTACTTGCACCCTCTGAGGTTTCGCCAGCACCGCGATTTTCGCGTCAGGGCAACTTTTGAACATCGTCACAATAAAAAGAGAGAAAAACATGGAAAAGCAACCGCAGAACATTCAGGACGGTTTTTTGAATTCCGCCCGTAAGGAAAAACTCCTGGTGACGGTTTACCTCTTGAGCGGGGTCAAGCTGACCGGACGCATCCGGAGTTTTGACAGGTACTCGCTCATCCTGGAGAGTAACCACCAGGAGCAGATGGTATTCAAGCACGCAATTGCCACCGTCGTGCTGCCCCGCGCCAGCACCGCGCCGGCCACCTCGGCAATTCCGGAGGGATAGAAGCATTCGACGCTCGAAAGTCTTGGAGAGAGCATTTCTGGTGAGCTGGGAATCCACCCGGCGCTCAGGCGTGACCTTGGGCAGCGCGGACGCCGAGGATTCCCTGCGGGAACTGCGGGAGCTCGCTACGAGCGCCGGGGCCCAGGTGGTGGGGACGTTGCTGCAACGTTCCCCCGAGCCCGACCCGGCCACGCTGCTGGGGCGCGGCAAGGTTCACGAAGTGCGCACGCAGGCGCGCACCACCGCCGCGGACCTGGTGATCCTCGACCACGACTTGACCCCCACGCAGCTTCGCAACCTCGAGAAATCACTGGACCTGAAGGTCATCGACCGCACGCAGATCATCCTTGATATCTTCGCCCGCCGGGCGCGCAGCCGCGAAGGCCAGCTCCAGGTGGAACTGGCGCAGTTGAACTATCTGCTGCCGAGGCTCGCGGGGCGGGGAACCCTGCTCTCGCGTTTGGGCGGCGGCATCGGCACGCGCGGTCCCGGCGAGCAACAGCTCGAGTACGACCGGCGGCGCATCCGGCGGCGCCTCCGTCACCTGACGGAGGCTATCGAGTGCGTCCGCTCGCAGCGGGCGCTGCATCGCGCCCATCGGCGTGACCAGAACTTTCAGACCGTGGCGCTGGTGGGATACACGAACGCGGGAAAGTCCACGCTGTTCAACGCCCTGACCTCGGCGGAAGTGGTGACTTCCGCGCGCCTGTTCGCCACGCTCGATCCCACCGTGCGGGCACTGTCCCTGGCCTCTCACCGGCCGGCGCTGCTTTCCGATACCGTAGGCTTTATTCGCAAGTTGCCGCCGCACCTGGTCGCGGCCTTCCGCGCTACACTCGAAGAGCTGGAGGGTTCGAGCCTGCTGCTGCACGTCACAGACGCTTCCGACGCGCAGCGCGACTCGCAAGACGCGGCCGTGGAGGCGCTGCTGGAAGAGCTGGGCGTAGTCTCCACGCCCCGTCTGCACGTATGGAACAAGGTGGACCTGCTGGAACCCGGGGAGCGGCGCAAACTCGCGGCCGACGCCGCCAACGTCAGTATCTCCGCCCAGACTGGGGAAGGTTTGGAAGTTCTACGACAGCGGATTGACGAAGCACTGGCCGCCGATCCGCTCGTGGAAGCGGATTTCGAGCTTTCGCCGGGCGACGGCAAGCACTTGGCGTTGCTGCACCGCACCGGAACCGTCGTTTCCACGCAGTACGAAGCAGGCCGAGTCCGGGTGCGAGCGCGGGTCCCCGAGTCGGTGCGGGAGAGGCTGAGAGCTTCCACGCTAAGTGCCGTCGAAGAGCCGTAAGTGCTTGCTAATCTGAGGGGAAAGAGCTTGTGGAAATCGTTGTGGAAAACGCACGCTCATCTGCCCGAGACGGGAAGGCCATGCCAGCCGCCATTCATGCGGGTGCGCGAGGGATGGGAGGATTTTGCCTTTTGATTTCAACGAGTTACGGGCTACGATCACGACAAGCTGTCTAGCGGGGGGACAGAAATCGACTTGGCTAGACGGGTATTTCCGGGGCGGAGTTTTGCACAATGTTGAAGCACTCGCGGCGCAGGCTTCGCGTAGCCCCCGGCCCTCCGGCTGTCCGCATAAACTCAGCCTCTCCTAGTTCTAGCCTCGGTTCATAGCGGAAGTCACACTGGGGTTCGCGCTCTCCCTGCGCGCTTCGGAAAGCCTTACAAGCCTGGCCTTCCCACACGTTTGACAGGCCCGTACGGGTGGTTTAGATTGGCTGTTGCTGATCTCTGGCCGTGATTTTTCCTGGTGCTCCAAGCGAAGGAGAGAAATGCTGGATCTGAGTTTTGTCCGCGACAACCTGGAACTGGTGAAGCAGAAGATGCGCGAGCGCGGGCTGGCGGACGTGCTGGGAGACTTCGAAGCGCTGGACCGCGAGCGGCGCAAGCTGCTGGGGGAAGTCGAGAGCCGCAGGGCGCGGCGGAATAAAGTCTCCGATGAAATTGCCTCCCTCAAGAAGCGGAAGCAGGACGCCTCGCAGCTTATCGCGGAAATGAAGCCGCTCAGCGAAGAGATCCAGCAACTGGACGAGCAGGCCAAGGCCTGCGACGAGCGCCTTCGCGAGGTGCTGCGCATCGTTCCTAATGTGCCGCACTCGAGCGTGCCCGTGGGGCGCGGCGCCGAGGATAACCAGGAAGTTCGCCGCTGGGGAGAGCCGCGGCAGTTCGATTTCGAGCCCCGGGCGCACTGGGACCTGGGCCCGGCGCTGGGAATTCTGGATTTCGAACGCGCCACCAAGATTGCCGGCGCGCGCTTCGCCGTGTATGCGCAGGTGGGCGCCAGGCTGGAGCGGGCGTTGGCCAACTTCATGCTCGACCTGCACACGCGCGAGCATGGCTACACGGAAATCCTGCCGCCCTTCATTGTGAATTCCGCCAGCCTTTTCGGCACGGGCCAGTTGCCGAAGTTCCAGGAGGACCTTTTCAAGCTCGAGGGTACGGATTATTGGCTGATCCCAACGGCGGAAGTTCCGGTAACGAATCTCTACCGAGACGAGGTGCTGGAGGCCGAGAAGCTGCCCGTCAAACACTGCGCCTGGACGGCCTGTTTCCGCAGCGAGGCCGGCTCCTACGGCAAGGACACGCGCGGCATCATCCGCCAGCACCAGTTCCAGAAGGTCGAGCTGGTGAAGTTCACAGTCCCCGAAACTTCCTACGACGAGCTGGAGTCGCTGACGCGCGACGCGGAGACGATCCTTCAGCGCCTGGAGCTGCCCTACCGAGTGGTCGCGTTGTGCACGGCCGACCTGGGGTTCAGCTCCGCCAAGACCTACGACCTGGAAGTTTGGCTGCCCGCCGCACGTGAGTACAAGGAAATCTCCTCCTGCTCGAACTTTGAGGCTTTCCAGGCGCGCCGCGCCAACCTGCGCTTCCGGCGCAGCAAGGCCGGCAAGACGGAATTCCTGCATACCTTGAACGGCAGCGGGCTGGCCATCGGGCGCACCTGGCTCGCCATTATCGAAAACTACCAGCAGGCCGACGGCACGGTCATCGTCCCCCCCGCCCTGCGCCCTTACCTCGACGGCCTCGAGCGCATCACACGGCAAACCTAGCGTAGTGTCTACGAAATACCTCGACAATCCGCTTGCCGTAGCCGGTAGCGCAGCGCGGCCTCTGGCCGCAACCGAACATGGCGTGGGGTCGTGTAGGGCCGGCCGCTCCGAGCGGGGGGCCCCGGCCCAGATCGCCAAAGGGGTGGCCCTACACGCGCGACGAAGAATGTCTGGTAAGAAAACAAGAAATTACGACCTGGCATTGCAGGGCCCGTGCTCCGGCGCGGCTTCTCGCCGCGCCGCAGTGGCGCGGACCTTTAGTGTTTGTTGCCAAAACACTAAAGGCCGGCGCTCCAGAATTCGCTAGACGCAATTCCCTGCAGGAGTGCCCGCCAGCATGATCATGGTCCCCCCGTGCAACCCGCCATGGCGCGCAGGCATCCTCTATCCCAAGGGCGACGCCGGTTTACCGTGTATTTGGCAGTCCCACCTTCGCAGGCTTCATAGTATTATAGTGAAGGCAGGGCTATCCGGAGGCACTGAGTCCGGGTCAACCAGAAGCGAATCGAACAACTTGAGACGGCTTGACAAATCTCGGCGCCGATATTGGGTGCACGCCCTCGTCGTGGGTTTGGCGCTCACTGGTGAAATCCACCTCTTCTCAGTCGAAATTCTTCACCATCATGACGCGGCTGTTGCAGTTTGCCGGATTGGCCACGAGGGTGCATCGTACCTACACGCGAGCCAGGACGTCAGCCCTCTTTGTCCCCTCTGCCAGCTTGTTCGCAGCAGTTCCGTTCGCCCCGCAGTCCGGTCTCTTATCGCGAACCCGTGTAGTGAAGCGGCTTACCACCTGATCGCTCGCAACGCAAAGTACTCCTACCGCCTTGCACAAACCCTTCTCGCCCGCTCCCCTCCGCTCTCCTGAAAGTTCTACGACATCCCGGGTCAACCCAAGAACTCTCAGGAGGTAACGAAGTGACTTCTCGAACCATTTCTCGATTATCTTTGCCGTCATGGCGGTTGGCGGGCGCGCCTCGCGCCGGCCGCGCGGCCTCGTACAGTCGGCTTGCGACGGTCACACTGGCCCTGTGGCTCCTTTCCACCGCCAGCCCGCGGATGTTTGGTCAAAGCCTTGGTACTTCGGGAACTATCCAGGGGTCCGTCTTTGATCCCTCGGGCGCTGTCCTTATTGGAGCGAAGGTTGAGATTCGCAATCCCGTCTCCGGTTATGATCGAAGCACGACAACCGACGCGTCCGGCCACTTTGAGTTCTCGAACGTTCCCTTTAACCCTTATCACCTGGCAGTGAGTGCCACCGGCTTCCAGGATATCGCTCAGGATGTCCCGGTCCGCACGTCCGTGCCGATCGACCTCAAGTTCACCATGCAAATCGCCACCGCCGCAACCGTCGTGACCGTTCAGGGAGAAGCGGCGGACCTTATTGAGCAAACGCCCACAGCCCACACCGACGTGGATCGCACCCTGATTGACAGATTGCCGATTGGGAACCAAGGCATCGGTTTGAGCGAAGTCATCGCCAACACCTCGCCTTCGGTAGCGGCCGACGCCAATGGTTTCTTTCATCCCGCAGGAGACCATGCCCAGGCTCAAATTTCGCTGGACAACCAGCCCATTACTGACCAGTACAGCAAAATCTTTTCCAATCAGCTCCCACTTGATGCCGTTCAGTCGCTGGAGATCGTGACGGGAGCCCCCCAAGCCGAATACGGAGATAAAGACAGCTTGGTGATCAACGCCGTGAGCCGGTCCGGAATCGGCGATACAACTCCTCACGGCAGCTTCTCGACGCAGTATGGATCGTTCGGCACGCCGGCGACTAACTTCACTCTCGGGACCGGAGGAAACAAGTGGGGGAACTTCCTGGCAGGGTACTTCACCAACTCCAGCCGCTTCCTGGACACCCCGGAATTCGGGAACTTCCACGATAAAGGAAACGGAGAAGGTGTGTTTGACCGGATCGACTTCAACCCGACGGAAAAAGACACCTTGCACCTCAACCTTCAGGTCTCGCGCTCCTGGTTTCAGATTCCTAATACTTACGATCAATTGGCGGTCACCCAGGACCAGCACCAACAGATTCGGTCCATCAATATCGCTCCGGGATACACGCACCTTTTCGGCCCGAGCCTTCTGCTCAGCATCAACCCTTACGTCCGTATTGACCACGTCCAGTACTTCCCCGGTCCTGATCCCTTCTCCGACTTGCCAGCCACTCTGGTGCAAGACCGGCGCCTGGGCGTTTACGGAGCCCGGGTCGATCTGGCTTATTCGAAGGGCATCCACAACGCCAAGGTGGGAGTGCAATACAAGTACAACGCTCTGACGGAAGGGTTCGGCGTCGGCATCACCGATCCCACCTTCAATGCGGTCTGCGTGGAGGCCAGCGGCAACGCAGTTACCGACCCGAGTATCACGAACCCCAACAACTGCGCGGCGGCAGGGTATCAGACAAACCCTGCTTTCCTGCCAGGATTGCTTCCCTTTGACCTTACCCGCGGAGGCCAGCTCTTTGATTTTCACGGTCGCGCGGCGGTCAGGGAAACTGCCCTCTATGCCCAGGACACCATAACCCTCCACCAGTGGACTCTGAATGTGAGCCTGCGCCGCGACTTCTATAATGGTCTCAGCTATGCGGTTCAAACCGAGCCACGAGTGGGCGTGGCTTATGCGGTCAAACCGACGAACACGGTGCTGCGTTTCTCGTATGGCCGCTTTCTGGAGACCCCCTATAACGAAAATCTGGTTTTGTCGAGCGCTACGGGCGCGGGCGGGCTGGCCACGAATGTCTTCGGGGCCTTCGCAGCGGCGCCCCTGCAATCCGGCCGGCGAAACCAGTACAACGCCGGGTTCGAGCAGGCCATCGGTCGCTGGTTGGTTGTGGATGTGGACTATTACAATAAACGCACCCACAATGGCTACGATTTCGACGTGCTCTTCAATACGCCTCTGGCCTTTCCCATCAGTTGGAATAGATCCAAGCTCGACGGCATCGGAGCCCGAGTCAATCTGGCGAACTATCACGGATTCACGGCGTACTCGGTGATGGGCCACAACCGCGCCCGATACTTTCCTCCGGAAAATGGGGGCGTGATCTTTAACAATCCGGTCAACACCTCGGTCTTCCGCATCGACCACGACCAAGCATTCCAGCAGGTCACCCACTTTCAATACCAGTTCCCCAAGCGGGGTCCCTGGATTGCGCTCACCTGGAATTATCAAAGCGGCCTGGTGGCAGGCGCCGTGCCGGATCTCGCCTCAGCTCTGGCTCTCGATGGAGATCAGCAGGCGGCGATCGGGTTCTTCTGCGGCAGCAATGTTGCGAGCCTCACAAACCCGATTACCTCGTGCAACGTACCCTATCCGCAGTGGGGCGCGACGCGCCTCGCGATCCCGGCTCCGGGCACTGAGAATGACGACACCCATCCCCCCCGCGTAGCTCCACGGCACCTCTTTGACCTCGGCACGGGCATCGACAACATCTTTCACACCGATCGCTTCAAGGTGAATCTGCAATTCACGGTCATCAACCTGACCAACCAGGAAGCTCTCTACAACTTCCTATCTACCTTCAGCGGCACGCACTTTGTGACTCCGCGCGTGTGGCAGGGCCAGATCAAGTTCGTGTTCTGACGGGGATTCGCCTCAGCCCGACGAGCGTGTCTGTTTGGTGGGAGGGCGGGGTGGAACCTGTCCCGGCAATCCCGCGAGGCGGGATTGCGCTACAATTCACCTCATGTTGCCCTTGCGCCGGTTGCGGCCATTTTTGATTTGGTCTCTGTCGGGTCGTTCACCGACCATCCGATAATCTGAAATCGACGTCCCCCACATGCCACATCGCGCCTACCACCTACCGCGTACTGCCTACTGCCTCGGTCCGGGGTCGGAAAGACAGGGAATAGGTCACAGGTGAGAGGGAACAGTAAGAACCGGGACCAGCAAGTCCCTCCTGTCGTCTATAACCTGTTATCTGTCGGGTGCCGAGTCCGGCATGTAGATGTGGAATTCGCCGGGCGGGTGGGTGTGCTCGAATTGTATCGTGGTGTGATGGATTCCGAATTCGCGGGCCAGCGCTTCACGGATTTGGTGGGCGATCTGCTCGCTTTCGGAAGTGGGCATGTCCAGAATGTGAACGTGGCAGGAGAGCGCGTGGGAACTCGATCCCAGGCTCCAGATGTGCACGTCGTGGACTTCTTTAACCCCCGCGACGCCCAGCATGCAGGTCGCCACGCCCTCCAGGCTCATACCTTTGGGTAAGCTCTCGAGCAGGATGTTCGCCGAGTCGGTGATGATCCCCACGGCCGTCCACAAAATCATCCCCGAAATCAGAAAGGCGATGGCGGGGTCAATGATGGTCCGGCCGGTCGCGCGAATCAGCCAGGCGCCCGCGATGATCGCGAGGTTGGAAAGCGCGTCGCCGAGGTTGTGGATGAACACCGCGCGGAGATTCAGGTCGCTTCGCTCACTCGCCAGGGCGAAGGAGATTCCGCCGTTCACCACCAGGGCGACCGCGCCGACGATCAGCATCGTGCCGGAGGCGACGGGCACGGGCCGCAGGATTCGCTCGTAGCCCTGGTAGCAGAGAAACAGCGCAACGCCCACCAGGATCAGGGCGTTCACGAAGGCCGCCAGGACTCCCGCCCGCTGATACCCATAAGTCCTTTGCTGGTCGGGGGGCCGGCGCTCGAGATAGAGCGCAATCCAGGAGAGGACGAGCGTGGGAACGTCGGTAAGGTTGTGCCAGCCGTCGCTTACCAGGGCCAGGCTGTGGGCGAGCACCCCGGCCACGAATTCCGTGGCCACGAGGCCGAGCGTCGCCAGCAGCGCGATTCTTACGACCCAGCTCGCCAGCCGCGGATGGTGGTGTGAATGCACTCGGGTTCCCGCGCCATTCTAGTCCATCGCCAGAGCGCGACGCAACGAAGGAGAACCGCAGGCAGGAAGCACTCAGCAGTAGGCACTACGCAGTGGGCAGTGAGCGCCTTGTGTGAGTCGCGATGGAGCCGGGTTGACAAGTGACAGGGACGGAGTGATCGGGCGATGAAGTCATGGAATGAATCGAAGGCTCAGCCTTTCAATGGCTCGAGCACCCGAGCCTCTTGGTCGTCCCACCGCGGCGGATCTTCGACCCCGGTGGAGAGGGATATGGAATTTGGGGTGGCGTCGCGAGATCAGACCAGCTTGGCCGTCAGGCTAATCTGGACTCCCGCCAGCGCCTTGGAGACCGGGCAGCCTTTCTTCGCGTCCTCAGCATGCCTGTCGAATGTTGCGGCGTCGATGCCGGGAATCTGGGCTTCGGTGTTGAGCTCAATCCGGGTGATGCCGAAACCCTCACCGACCTTCTCCAGATGCACCCGGGCCGTGGTGTGAATGCGCGTGGGCGTAAAGCCCGCGCGGCCCAGTCCGGCCGAGAGGGCCATGGAAAAGCAGCCGGCATGTGCCGCCCCAATCAGCTCTTCCGGGTTGGTGCCCGTGCCGCTCTCGAATCTGGAGGCAAAGGAATAGGCGCCCTCGTAAGCGCCACTGCCGAGCTTCATCGTCCCTTTGCCTTCGCGGAGATTGCCTTTCCATTCGGCTTCTGCGGTTCGTGCTGCCATTTTGGTTCGCTCCTTGAATGAGATGTTCAGGATTTCACATCGTTCAGAAGAAGCCACAACCTGTGCGGTCGCACCCGCACGGTCACTCCTTGCAGCGAGGTCGTGGAATTCCACCCTAAACTTTCAGTATAACACTTTCGGCGGCATCTCCATCGATCAGCCCCACGCGGGCCCCGCCTGTCGGGAGGATGAGGACCCTTTGGTAGTAAGTCAGTTTCCGACCAGAGCGTATCTGGGTCTTGGGTCCGCCACGCCCGTGGTGGTGAGATATCCGAGTGCGCCGTTAGACCTCAGCCTGCGGGGTTCCAGGGGCTTAATGCCGAAGCATCCTTCAAGGTTGCTTGTCGGATGTGTCGGGGTGGGCGCTGGCGCGAGGCGCAAAGTCGATGAGGCTCTTGAGCGGCGGGTGGAATCTGTGGTAGAAATATGCCGATCCGAGGATGGCAGCAAAATCCCATAAACGCGTCCCGACCTTGAACCCGAAGGCTATCCTGGCAAGAGTCTGCGAGGGGAAAAGTATTGCGACCTACCGGCGGAAGCAAGTGATCTTTGCGCAGGGCGATCCGGCCGACGCGGTCTTCTACGTACAAAAAGGTCGGGTGAAGCTGACCGTGGTCTCCAAGCAGGGGAAGGAAGCCATCGTTGCCCTGCTGGGCACGGACGACTTCTTTGGTGAGGGATGCCTGGCAGGGCAACTTCAGCGCATGTCGACGGCCACGGCGAATGAAGACACAACCGTTCTTCGTGTCCGCAAAAAGGCCATGATCCGGCTGCTGCACACCGACCCAAGATTCTCGGAGCTCTTCACGGCCCACCTGCTCTTCCGCAACATTCGATTTGAGGAGGACCTAGTCGATCAACTGTTCAATTCGAGCGAGAAGCGGCTGGCACGGGTTCTGCTTCTGCTTGCTCACTTTGGCAAGGATGGCAAGCGGGAGCCGGTGATTGCGAAAATCAGCCAGGAAACACTGGCCGGAATGATCGGCGCGACCCGGTCGAGAGTCAGTCACTTCATGAACAAATTCCGCAAGCTCGGCTTCATCGATTACAACGGCGGCATGCGGGTTCACAGTTCGCTCCTCAATGTAGTTCTCTATGACTAGAGTCGCCCGCTCGCGAATGCCTTGGGCCGACAAAGGCCCGAGTCGAGTCCCTTTCATCATGTGAAATGTGAGCAATATTATACAGATTTTCGCGCCCGAAGATGTTAACCTAGGGAAGCTTGAGGCGGATCTCCGCACTCCGAAACGGGCTCGCGAACGAAAATACTGCCTGGATGGATGCTGTTGCAGTACGTACGGACTCAACTGCTTCCTGAGATCGGCCCCGTCACTCAACTCCGTGCCCCGAGGCGAAAAGTAAATGAATATTCTGCTCTATAACCCGGACAACGAAATCACCAACAACTTCATGCCGCATCTTTGGATGTTCCTCCTGAAATCGCTCACGCCGCCCGGCCACAAAGTGTTTTTGGTTGATGGCAACGCGAAGCGTTTGACCAAGGAACAACTGGTCGATTACATCCGGGAGAATCACATCGACCTCGTGGGGATTGGCGCCATGACGCGCATGATCCGGAAGGCTTACTCGATGGCGGATGCCGTGCGGGCAGCGGGCGTCCCCGTTGTGATGGGAGGTCCACACGTCACCGAGGTGCCCGACGAACCGCTGGGACGTGACGGTGAACCTCGCCACGCTGACGCTGTGGCCCTGGGGGAGGCCGACCAGACCTGGCCGGCCATCGTTGCCGATGCCGAGCGCGGAGAGCTGAAGGAAATCTATGCCCCACTAAATATGGACGGCAAAGAGGTCAAGCCTTCCCTGGATGACTACCCGGTGATCCCCTGGGACCGCATGGACCTTGACCAGTTCAACCTGATCAAGCATTTCCCCAGGATGGCGCGGCGCCTGCTGTCACTTTTCGGCATGACGTGGCAGAGCTTCCACCTGCTTCCGATTGAGACCGGCCGTGGCTGTCCCTACGGGTGCGAGTTCTGCACGGTGACGGGTTTCTTCGGTGACTCGATCCGGTTCCGGTCGAATGAAAGCGTCGTCAATGAACTGCTGATGCTGAAGGCACTGGAGAAGCACCAGAAAGGAAAGGTCGCAGTCTTCTTCATCGACGACAACTTCGCGATCAATCCCCGGCGCACCAAGTCCTTACTGCGTGAGATCATCGCACGCGGCGCCCAGGTGCCCTGGGTAGCGCAAATCAGCGTGAACCTGCTGCGCGACGAGGAATTGATCTCCCTGATTGCCCAAAGCGGCGGCAGGTGGATCTTCATAGGCCTCGAGTCCATTGACCCGGAGAACCTCAAGAGTGTCAGCAAAGGATTCAACAAGCCGGGCGAATATAAGCCTATTCTGGAGCGCCTCGCGCGACACAACCTTTATGCCATCACCTCCTTCATTTTTGGGATGGATAGCGACCGCCCGGGTGTGGCGGCGCGCACGCTGGAGGTGATTCGCTCCTGGCCGCCAGGGCTTCCTGTATTCGGGTTGCTGACGCCCTACCCTTCGACTCCGCTCTATGACCGGTTAGCTGCAGCCGGCCGGCTCCCCCGCCCGAAACACTGGTTGGAGTTCAAAGCTTTCACCATGGACTTCACACCTTTAGGGATTACCGCCGAGCAAGCGGAGGCGGAGCTTTGCCAGGCCTGGGCGTCGTCTTACAGTCCCAAGACCATCGCCTCCGCCATCAGATGGTTGGAATCGAAGTCTTTTCCCGATCGCCTGATTCATCTGCTCGGCTGTCTGGCCTTCCGGGGAATTTATTTTCCGCAGATGAAGCGGCGGGAATGGGTCGGGGTCCTTCTCCAAAACCGAGGTCCCATCCTCCGCCTGCTCGCCCAGGCGCTGGAACTCAAGTTCAAGCCGCGGCCGCGCAAGCCCTTCTCTCTCGATCCCCAACTACCGGCCCAGCGCACAGCCTGAGCATCTGAACAGATGGGCTGGGCACCGGCGCGGACGGACCCGCCCCGCCTGCGTTGATCTTCCGACCAAGATTGTAGGGAATCCCCTCCTGAAGCAGTCGTGAGCAACCATGCTCGGCACCGCCGCAGTGAGGATTTGCGGACACGGAAGGGGATCAGAGCGTTCTGGGCCCTGCTATGCGGGACGCGCTTGCGCTTCTCGGCGGCTCAGAACGTTCTCGATGGCGCAGCGTACGACGTGGGTGAGCTGATAACCGGTGAGAGGAGCAACAATAAAGTCAAACGCGCCCCCGGTGATCGTTTGGAGGTAGAGGCCGGCATTCGCCGGGCGCGCCACGACGATGACGTTCACGGGCTTGGGGGCCTTCATCGCCAGGCTCACCACGTCCGCCCAGATGCCGTCCGGGAGCTTGGGCTGAGTGAAGATCAGGTGCGGTGGGTTCGGTCCCGCCAGCAGAGGCTGAGCTTCCTGGAAACTCCGCAAGGAGCACACCTTCACAGACTGAGCTTCTAGAGCCGATTTCAGCGCATCCAGAGGGTCTCCGAGTTCGTGCAGGAGCAGTGTCGAGATTTCTTCGGACCCAGGATGTCGTGTGGGCCCCAGGGGCCAATACCCGCGGTTCTGGAAATGCTTTTCGGGCGGCGGCGGTGCGTGGGAAATCCTCAGCGTCCTGTCCGTTCCGCCCGCACGCTTTGTGTGTGGGTAGTGCTGGGCTCGGTATTCCCGGACATCCAGCTCTTCGATACACAGATCGGCTTCCGCGCGCGACTCTTGTGTCTCCCCCTTCAATTCCCGCTGCAGCCGGGCAGAACTGATGCCGGGGCCATCCTGGAATTTCAAGCGGTCCGCACTGAACTCCTCGGATCGGATTTTGACCGTGAACTCGCGGGCCTCTCGGGGTGGATCGACAACGTGAAAAGTATATATACGAGAACCAACGGAATTATCCAAGCCGACGTACTGTATGTACATGGCAGCAACCTTTCGTGATCTCTGAGAGCGTGGAGCCACCGCGTCCCTGGTGGGCAATCGGCGTTAAGGATTCACGCTTGCGTCCTCGTGCCGCGTTCACGGGGGGGGCCGAACCTGGATGACTGTTTACGACCGGTGTACGAGCGCCGGCGCTGGTACACCAGTCTCCCCATAGTCACGACTTCAATCCGCAGAGCTCGATGGCATGATCGACATGAGGCGGAACCCCGGGCGCGACGATCAGCCTCCGCGCCTCTTCAGGGCATCTTGGTCTTCAACCACTTGGAAGACCGCCTCAGATACCGTTAGCTTTCTCACGCCCACGCGGCAAAAATACACCGTCGTATGATGGCGGGCACACTCCAAGATCGTGCCCCATCCGAACCTGCCGTGGCGAACGTATTGCCCAAGCTTCAGTTTCATTGGCTGCTCCGTACTCAGAAGCGCCCGCCGCGTCCGTAGCGACCTCGGTCACCTCGGTCGCCACCGCCTGGGCCTCTGCCAAACCCCGTCCGCTGGGGCTTCGCCTCATTCACCGTCAACGCACGGCCCTCAAGAGACTGACCATTCAATCCGGCGATTGCCCGCTGGAGGTCTTCGCCTTCAGCAAGCTCGACAAAGCCGAATCCCCGCGGCGTCCCCGTCATCTTGTCGCGAATCACCACCGCCGACGCCACTTGAAAGCCGGCTTGAGTGACAAAATCGTTGAGTTGACCGTCGGTCGTGCTATGGGGAATATTACCTACGAAAAGTTTAGTAGCCATCCGATCCTCCAATTGAAAGCGGCCTTGGGAGGTCCGCCGGGTTACGTTCACTGAAAAACTTGCCTGCGCAGGATGCCGCAGTCAGGGTTGCTTTCTCGTGCTAGGGGCGAAAGTTTGGTTTGTTCGGTACCCTGGCCTTGTCTTGCTCGGCGCGGTCCTCCGTATCTTGTTTCTTCTGACGATCAATTTCTCGTTGGGGAGCCTCTTGCTCGTCCAGCCGGATCGCCTCGACGATAGCGGCCCCAGCCAGGGCATCAAGCCGTTTCGAAAATCCCACCATCCCAAAAGTCGGCTGATAGGTGGAACGGAAGAGGTTGAACGAGTATTGGGAGTCTTCCCAACGCGCGAGGACCACCTCGCTCTCGTTATAGACTTGAGACGAAGAGAAGGTGATCTCGGTGGCGGGGTTTGTGGCAGTCCCGTACTGCGTCGAAATCGCTTCGACCAGGTCCTTAGTTGTCAGCCCTTCGGTTCTATACCGATCGTAATTGACCACGATCCGATAGAGCTCCCCGTTGTAAAAGCTGAACAGGATGACCCTGAGCGGGTCCGCTTGGGGTGAAGAACTGAGAGAGAGCCGGGGCTGCCAGGTCAGTTCTTGAATCACCGCCGGACGTTGATGGATCGCCTTCGCCTCCGACGCTTTCATGTCGACGAGCCTCGCGACCGCGGGCAGGTTCATCCCAAATTGAAAGTCCCGGTACCTGGAAAGGTCGTGCGCGTCCGTCAGACGCGCCATGGCTGGGTCCGTTGGGAGCCCAGGACGGAGAAAGCTATGGGGTTGCAGGTCCATTTTTTGAATCACCGGAAGGCGTGGGTGGATCGCCCTGGCCTCAGTCGATTTCACATCTTGCGCATAAATCAAAGATACCGACAGCATGGCCCAAGAGACTGTGATGGCGATGTCACGAATGCTAATCATGGAAGTTCTCCTTCCGGGGACTTGATACGTTGCGATTGCAGCGCGCGTTCAACTCGACAGAGGTCAGCCGAACCGACCCGAGCCAATCGGCTCCAGAGTCCCTGACACGGTACTGGCTAACTCGGACGCGGCGATGGTCGTCCCTGGCGCATTGTTTTCCAGCACCTTCCGCAAATCTCGGATGCGCCTTCGTTCGAGAATCTTGCGCTTTCGTTCCCGGCCAAACCTGGATTTGTCACCATTTCTTCCCGACACAGTTCCCTCCTTTCCGTAAGGCGTGGGGCGTGGAACAGAAACATACTCTCCTGAATTATGTCTCGCGTGGGCAGAGACAGTCACGTGAGGGGGTGGACTTGCCGCCCCTTACCGGATGCAAGGCCCTTCCACCTTAACCTGCGGCGCGCGCAGCTAGTGTGTGAAACGTCGAGTTGGACACCTCATAGGTTTGAATACTAGGATTTCCTTCGACCACTCGCGCCAGGGCCTTGAGCACCTGTGGATACGTTCGGCGGTCGTAAGCATCCGCATCCTCTTTCCGGTCCCACAGACTGATTCCCACCGCTTCCGTTCCACCGGGGACGACGAACGCAATTTCGTCCTGGAAGCCTCGCAGTTTCCGCAGCACGGGAATGATTTCCTGGTCAAGCGTCCGCGTAAACTCCGCAACGCTGTTGGGCTTCAGATGCATGGAAACGTGGCGAGCGACCATGTTAACCTCCCTGGATCTCATCTAAGAGGTTTGATTTCAGATAACCTGAATTAGTTCAGATGACCCGGAAGATGAGAGTGAGAGGACTCATCTCCTTAACTAGATTAGGTTAATCTCCTTGACTTGTCAAGTTAAATCTGCTAGTTTGTTGAAGAATTAATCAGGCCTAGTTAAGGCCAGGAGAATCTGGTGAATGTCGCGTGGGTAATCAGGCAGCGCCTTGAACAGTTAGAGCTTGAGCAACGGGACTTGGCAACCGCCGCGCAAGTCACGGAGTCCTACATCTCACAGTTGCTGACCTGCAAAAAAGTGCCCCCCGCGCCAAGCCGCACTGATATTTATGACAAGATGGGAGATTTTCTGAAGTTCCCGAGTGGTGAGCTTGCGAAGCTGGCAGACCTGCAACGTAGGGAAGAACTGAAGAAGAAACTCGGGGACCCACCTGCTCCCCTGTTCAAAGAGGTTCGAGAGTCGATTCTCCGCAAGTGCGCTCCCGACAAAGAAAGGGAGGTACGCGCGATTTTTGAGACCCAGCCTTTCGGCGAACTGGAACGCCTGGTCACCCAGAAGCTTTTGGACGTGGCCAAGAGAATTGTCGAGGGGGAACTGGAAAGCGAAAACTGGCTTCGCTTGGTGGCTCGACTGAGCAACCGGAGCTATGAACAGATGCGGGTCATCGTGCTCGAGTTCCTGGATACGGATATCTTCAACGTGTCGTTGGAGAATTGCAGCGCCTTCCTGGATCCGCTGATTGAATCTTGGGACATCGACTTGGCGAATTTCGGCATGGAGATTGTTTTGAACCGGAGAGTGGTCCCGGGGCAGCCAATGAGATTTGAGTTTATGGAAAAGGAACGCGAGCAGCCTTCTAGGGAGGAACCTGGATTAAGAGAATTCCTCCAGGATCGTTCTCTCAGCGGGAATGCCACCCAGGATGAAATTGAGTTTCTAAGGAAGCTCCGGTTCAAGGGAAAGCGGCCCACCCCACTCTATTATTACCGTGAATTGCAGAGCCTCAGAGACCCCCTCCATTTTCGCACCCCGTAGATCATTTCCTGTGAGTACCTTGTCGATGTGGTTCCGGCACGCAGTCCTCGTCCGGCTGCGCAAAACCCCCATACAACCACTTATCGGGTCAGAACCGGGCAGGTTTTCGACACACGGACGCTCATCCTACGGGGAGACAGATCCCCATCGCCCCGACGATGATGCAATTAGCACGTTCGCAAATTGTTGCCGTCGGTTCTCCACATCGCTCTCCCAAAGTCGCCCACTCGGAAGTTACTCTCCGGGCTGCTCCCGACAACTGCCGCCTCCACGGACCCAAGAAATTTGCCACCAAGCTCATGGTCGTTGAACTGACCGACGAAGCCCCTCCGCCAAAACTCCTGCCAGCCAAGCGCAAGAGAGCCTCTACCCGGCTTTCTCCAGTCACGATATTGGCAAGTGGCAAGTAAGCGAGAAGGCGGAGTGGCCGACAAGGCTACGAACCTTGCGGGGTGAAAGTCCTCGTGCCGTCAATTACCTGTAGTCGGGCGGTTAGCACATCCGGCGCGTATGGAAGCAACGAAGCACGATATGCCCGAACGCAAGAGCCTCGGCGGCCGCAGGGCGCAGCAGTGGCAGCGACCTGCGAGGCAAGCGAACTCGGAGGCCTGAACATAAGGAAATGTGATCCTGTTTTTGACGCAACGTAGAACACCGGCGGCCGCGGGTGGAACGATCCCGTGATGAGGAAAGGGGCCGCGTCAGCCCACCGGGATCAATTTTGCGACTCCGACACGGGGGGTACGACTACGCTTGCTATCGAGGCTTCATTGCCGGCAGGACTCGTGCTTTCGGCTGGAAGTTCGTTCTGCTTACGGTTGGCGAGTTTTCTCTGTGCGCGGCGTTCGGCCTTCCCACGCTGCTTTTCCATCCTCTTCATTTCCTTCTGACGCTTCTGGAATGTAGTGGCCATCGAGTCTCCTTCGAATCCGAATGCAAGCTGACAATACCCCAAACGCTTCGTTTGGGACTACCAGCGAGGTTCACGCGGCTGACGCGGGGCTTCGCGGTAATCTTCGTTAGAGAATCCGCCCGGTCCTCGCCCTCCACCCTTACTGCTACGCGGTGGGGTCCGCTCCGTCTTGGGACGTGCTTCGTTCACCTTAAGATTGCGGCCACCGAACTCTTTCCCATCAAGGCCAGCAATCGCCTTGGCCGCTTCTTCATCATTGGGCATTTCCACGAAAGCAAAACCGCGGGCTCGGCCAGTCTCCCGATCCATCGCTACGTGGACCCGTGTAACCTGCCCGAACCCTTTGAACAGCGCGGTCAAATCGCTTTCCGTCGTTTGGAAGCTCATATTGCCTACAAAGAGGTTTTTCATTTTTCTCCCTTGACTACAATACCCCGTCGGAGACGCACAGTTTCGAGCACCGGCGCGGCCGCCCTCCAGGTTTGTCCTACAAAGAGTTTTAGACAAAGAGCCGGAAATGGCCCGACCGCGACGGATGGCGGAGTTTTCGCAGCACCTTCGCTTCGATCTGGCGGATGCGCTCGCGAGTAACGGCGAAGATCCGGCCGACTTCCTCGAGAGTGCACTCGCTGTCATCGTCCAGGCCAAACCGCATCCGGATAATTGCTTCCTCGCGAGCCGTGAGCGTTTTCAGCATGGATGCCACTTGTTCCTTCAGGTTGAGGTTGATGACTGCGTCCGACGGCGATGCAACAGCCTTATCCTCGATTAAGTCACCCAGGGCCGACTCTCCGTCCTTCCCAATGGGGGTTCCCAAAGACATGGGCTGCTGCGAAACCTTCTTGGTGCTGCGCACCTTCTCGACAGCTACCTCCAAGCGCTGGGCGATCTCTTCGGAGGTGGGCTCGCGGCCTAGCTCCTGTAGGAGTTGTCGGCTGGTACGAATCTGCTTAAGGATCGCCCCGAACATGTGTACAGGCACTCGAATCGTGCGCGCCTTATCGGCGATCGCACGCGAGACCGCCTGACGAATCCACCATGTGGCATAGGTGGAGAACTTGTACCCTCGGCGCCAGTCGAATTTGTCAGCTCCCCTCATCAGGCCAATATTCCCTTCCTGGATCAAGTCGAGAAACTCCAGGCCCCGGTTCACGTACTTCTTGGCGATGGACACAACGAGGCGAAGGTTCGCCTCGGTCAGCTCCCTCTTCGCCCGTTCGGCTTCGGCCTCGCCGCGCAGGATCAGAGCGAGCGAACGTTTCAGGGCGGTGAGCCCGACCTCGCTCGATTTCTCGATCGCCTTTAGCTGCGAGCGGCGCGAACGCAGTTCCTTGCGTGATGCGGCGACTTTCCCGCGAGCGGCTCCGGTGCGCCGCTCAAGCCGGGCGGACTCGCGCTCCAAGGAATGAATCCGCTCGACCTCGTGCCGTAACTTGTCAATCAGGCGCTTCTTTTCGAGCGGGTGTAACCCCATCGAGCGAGCCAGCCGCGACATCTCAACCCGCGTCCGCGACAACTGGCGACGGGCCCGCAGGTGAGCACGTTGGCTCGATCTCGGAATGTTATTTTGCCGAGCCGCCTGCCTAAGCCCCGCACCGTGGAGCCTCTTAATCTCATCGATAATCCAGAGCGTGTGGCGGGTCTTCTTCTCGATTTTTTCTGCGGTCAACTCTTCTTCATCGAACTGGACAACTTCTCTAATCGAACGCGTACCGTTGCGCAGCTCCCGGCCAATTCCGATGAGCTCATTGAGCACCAGCGGAGAACGAGAAATTGTCTTGAGCACCAGCCCGTGGCCGCGCTCCATGCGTTTGGCGATCGCCACCTCGCGTTCTCGCTTTAACAGCGGTACGCTGCCCATCTCGCGGAGATATAGCCGGACCGGATCGCTGGTTTTGTCCAGAAGGTGTGCGGTCTCGTCGAGTTCGGCCTCTTCACCGTGGACGGGATCTTCCCGCACCTTGATTTCCACGCGTTCAGGAACCCCGAGCACACCGCGTGCAGCCTTCGCCACAGGAGCGTCTTCGCAGATATGGACGTGGTTGCGCTCGAAGGCGGAGAACAGCCTGTCGATCTCCGCCGATGTGTGCGCCTCGCTTGGCAGGATGTCGTTCACTTCGTCATAAAGGACATAACCGCGTTCCTTGCCCAAGTTGATGAGGCTGCTGACCCGGTCATCCTGTTCCTGAAGCACAAGCGACAAAGGTTTCTCCCCTGAACGGACGGCTAAAATCAGCATTCCGTTTCTTAAGACCATGCCATTATCGAGAAGATGCTCTGGGCGCCCCTATCGACTCATCGAAACGGCAATTCCTGGAACTCGACTGTCGTTGACGCGGGGCGACGATGCTCTTTGTGGCCTTAGCGCTGACGGCTGCAATCCTCGCCGGTCGCACGACGCCTATTGTTTAGGAACTATCCTTATCCATTGTACACCAGTTGCCCGCGTCTCGAGCTTATATTCTCAAAGCTGCGTCCAAGCCGATCGAGGGGCATTCATGCAACGATGTGCGTGCACGAGGCCATCTGGCCACAGGTCCTGGAGCACGCCCGCCTTGGCAGCCCGTAGCGCCGATATGACCGAGGGCTAGCCGAGATGGAAGATGTCCCGCTCGCCCGCCATGATTTGCAGGCTACGGGATATGCCTTCGGAGCCATTCAGACCACACGCGGCTATCCATTGAACCGCAGTTTCTGCAACGTGACGGCGTTCAACGGGGCCCACTACCAGCAGCGACCCATTCCGGATGTTGTGCGGGAATTCCAGCTAAGGACTCTGTCCATCATTTTGCGCGGGATGCCCTTGCCAATGGAAACGGCTTATATACTTAGGCAATCGCCTCTAGAAGCTCGGCATCTCCCACAAATGATCTGTTAACTGTGCGGTCACTGCTGGAGCACCTCTGAGAGCCCTGTAAGCCCGAACAAAATTGTAATAGGCGAAGTGCAAGGCCACGCCGAACACTGAAAGCATCAGCCCTATCTGAGGCGTCTGAGAAGTCTTCTGTGAATAGACACGCCCGCAAGGAGGTTAAGGGATCTGTTTTGATCCTTCGCGAAAACGGCACCCCCGGTGCCGTGCAAACAAGACGGAGAGCCCAAGGGTATCCTCACCAGGGGCTTGAGCGAGCAGCAGGCAGAGCGGATTTCGGTGGCGATGGAGGGACAAGGAACCATGTCGCGCCATCGGTCGGAGGAGAGGCAGTTTCGGCCCTTGGGATTCTCAGGAGTTGCGAGACTGGCCCCTTCCGTCGACGCTGGAGGCTCCGAACGCTGAAAACCCGACTGGCCATTGCATTGAGAAGCGGCTTAGGCTATATTACTAGTCGATCGCGAAGTCAAAAGGGAAATTCCGGTTTACCTGGGTGAAGAGAGGGAGCCACGTGTCCTCTATGTTGGCAACCCGATGCTGAAATTGGCTGGTGTAATGGAGAGTTTTTTTTGCCGATGTGGAGTCGCAAACGAATGTAGGCATAGCAGCCGTCATCCCTGCTCACGAGCTTTACGAAATCCTTCACTCAGACGAATTGAAGCTGATCCGGGATTTCTAGCTTCAGTGTCAAACCGTGGGAGACTGCATCCGAAGGTGGTGGCGGCAGGGGTGAAACCCCGACGTTCCTTGACAGACCGCGTTGTTGGCACTGCCACCGTTGTGGCGGCATTCAGCTTGGTGATCAGATTTCACTTCGCTTTGGGCCGCGTCGCACCAGCGACGCTGGCGGGAGGACACGATGGCATTCGGCATGGGCAAACCCACAACGCGTCGGCAGGAGCTTGCCGACTTGCCCGACGACTGGGTCGGCTGGATCGAGCCGGGCCTGGAACTGGAAGGGAAGATGAAGGTCACCGTCGGGCTCGTCCGCCTGAACTCGCACTTTAAGGGCGAGATCCTTTCGGAGGGCGTGGTGGTGATCCACGACCAGGGAGAAGTGGAGGGCGATATCCAAGCGAAAGTGGTGAGCGTCACGGGCAAGGTGAAAGGGACGATTCACGCCACGGAACGCGTCGAAATCAAGAAACACGGCATCGTGCTGGGCGACATCCACACGCCCTGCCTGCTGGTGGACCCCGGAGGGTTCTTCGACGGCCAGTGCCATATTCCTACCCCCGAGCCCGCAACCGAAGCCCCCAAAGGCGTGGATGCCAAGGACCATCCGTAGAAGATCGGCCCGGTTCCCCGCCAGCGCGGCGGCATACCCGCCGCAAATCCCCTTCCTCACTAAACCAGGAAATCGGCATTGAGAAGGCACTAATGCCAGCAGTGCGGGCGAACCGTAGATCGGACCATATTTCGGCGACGAGGGAGACTAGGGAAGGAAAAATGTCGGAGGAATGGGGCGAAGAAACGGCAGTTTCGGGCTTTGGCATTGGCAGAAGTGGCAAAACTGGCCGCTTCCCGGGGGGCTGGAGGCACCGAACGCTGAAAACCCGACTGGCCATTGCATGGAGAAGCCGTTAGGGGTATGTTACCGGTCGACCGCGAACTCATAATGGAAATTCGTGTTTATTGTGAGGCGCTATCGGAATGAGTGAAGCTCAAACCCGCCGGACGGACCGGATCGTGCTGGCCATTCCCATCCTCGTGGCCGGTACCGACGCGATGGGATTCGTTTTTGTGGAAGAAACCAAGACAGTCGTGGTTAGCCGATACGGGGCCAAAATGATTCTCAAGTGCACCCTTAAAGCCGGTCAGGAGATCAATGTCCGCAACATCGGAACGGGCGAGGAAGCGGATATGCGCGTCATCGGTCAGATCACCGACTGCCCTGAGGGGTTTTGTTACGGTGTGGGATTCCTCAATCCCTCGGTCAACATCTGGGGGGTTAATTTCCCTCCGCTCGTTGAATCCGAAAATGCAGTGGCCAAGGTGTTGCTCGAGTGCGCCCGGTGCCACGGCCGTTCGCTGGTTTATCTGAACGAGTTTGAAGTGGAAGTTTTCCAGGCCCACGAGGCGATCTCACTGCCCTGCAGGTCCTGCAAGGATCATACCCTGTGGAAGCGGCCGGGAAGCGCACCGGCGCCGGCTACTTCGGCCGTGCCTGGGGCCAAGGCTCCTCCGCCTTCCGCATCCCTCCAGGGGTCATCGGCGCCTCCGCAGGTCAGGCAGGAAAGGCGCAGGGAAAAACGCTTGAGCCTGCGGATGCAGGCTTGCATCCGGACGAAAGCCCTCGGAGAGGTTGTGGTGATGGCCGAAAACGTCTCGCGCGGTGGGTTCTCGTTCAAAAGCACCGAGCGGTTTGGCGTGGGTCAGATTGTGGAAGTCTGTGTTCCTTATGCGCCGGGTGCCGGCAATATTTTCTCAAGCGCGCGGATTGCGCATGTGGAAGCGCTCCCCCAAGAAGGAGTGCACTCGTATGGCGTTACTCACCTGGGTGTGCATCAAGCCTGGCCTGTGAAATAGCCTTCCGGTCTTCCTGCCCCCGTTGTCAGCGCGTTTCTTCCCGAATTCCCGCGGGCGGGGAGTAGACTTCTTTCAGTTCTCGGCACCACCAAGCGCCCTCCTTGCGCCGCGTATCCGCGTCAGTGAAATGACAATCATAATTAATAGTAACTCAGCTCCCTCTCGGTCAGGAACTCGTCCCTCCCGGAGGTGTCTTCCCATCTCAGATGCATAGCCCCACATGCCCTCGACCGCCTTATCCAGCGGACACGTGGAATGCCCAGGTCTGGCGAGTCGCTGAATCAGTTCGCCAAGGGTTCCCGTGAAGGGTTGACAGCTCCAGGTCTGGTCAGAAGCCGGTGTCCGATTAGTGTCTGGAGAGGGCAGAAATCCGGCAATAACTAGCGAAATGCAGCACAAGGACGAGTGGCCCTAACTAATTGAAAATATGACGGAATTCATGGGAAACAAAAGCCTTAGTCTGAGCGTCCCTATTGCCGTGTCAACGTACCGCCTCCTGCTGCCAGCAAATCAAGGGCTGAGGGCAGGGGGCGGGGATTCGTGGACCAAAAACGAGAGCGGGGAACCGATTCGGTTCCCCGTCTCACGTGTCCGTTCTTTTGAGCCGTGGCAGCGTCCGCGGAACGTTGCCAGCGGTGCGCACCGCAAGAGCGGTGTGGTTATTCCAAAACTGTTGATTCTAAAAGGGCTACTCAAATTCGCGCAAAGTCGCCATCTCCGTTTTGGACCGTGCTTCACTTGGCTGAAAAGGTTGCGCTCGAAACTGGCCCGGACCGCCGCGCTTGGTACGGTCAAGTTTAGGCTAAGTCTTTCATTCTACATTCGGGCCATACGGCGCTGGCGCGGATCGTGGGCGTATGAATGTTATGAATGTATGAATGGCCGACGTGCCCGCGCGGTGCCAGCGCAGGCAGACCAGAATTGGCGTACGTCTCGCGTCAAGGCGCGCCGTGTTGCGCCGCCGGACGGCTGGGGATGTTATGGTTTGCCGAGGCGCGGGTCTTGTAGGGGCGCACCTACTCTTGCGACTTCGGTTTGAGGGCTGAGAGCGGCCCGCGAGTATCGGTTTGGACTCTTCGAAGAGGCCGGCCAGCGTTCCGGTCGGTGGTTTGGCCATGGTCTAGAGCGAGTGCGCCGTTGACGAAAACAAAAGATATCCCGGTGGGCGGATCCAGCGGCGCGTCATAGGTCGCATGGTCTTCGATGTGATCGGGGTCAAAGATCACCAGATCCGCAGCGTATCCCGCCATCACGCGGCCTCGATGGTTCAGGCCAAATGTGTCCGCTGCGAGACTGGTCATCTTCCGCAGCGCTTCTTCGAGTGTCAGTACGTGTGCCTCCCGGACGTAGTGTCCCAAGATCCGAGCAAAGTTGCCGACGCCGCGAGGATGCACAAAGGACTGTTCACCGCCGCGGACAGCACTGTCAGTCCCAAACGAAGTGTACGGGTCCTGGAGGATGGTCTCGACATCCTCCTCTTTCATATCTGTGTAAACCATCTGAGCTCCGCCGTGCGAGAGCAGGTACAGGATAGCGTCGACCTGAGCCCGCAAATCGGGCGCCGATTTGCCTTTCCCGAGGTCCCGCGCCGAGGCCACGTCCGTGATCGTACTGCCTTCCAGCCCCCGGTCAAACCCGAAGTACGCGATCCTCGCATACGAAAAACTGGGGAACCCCGTTGCCTCAAGCCGGGCAAGAATGCTCTTCACGACGACCGTCCTCCTTGCCGGATCGTTTTCTAGCCGCCGCCAGTTTATCTCGTTCCCGCGGAGTTCCTTCGGCAATAGGAGTTCCATAGAAGTCGAAGAGGCGTGGTACCCGTAGACGTCCAGTGTGATCCGCAGGCCCGCGGATCGCTCATGATCGAGTCTTTCCAGGCGGGCCGCTGCTGAGCCCCATTTACTAGCTACCGCGATCTTGAAATGGGAGACATGAAGAGGAGTTCTTGCCATGCGTGCAATTTGGATGGCTTCTTCCAGAGCCTGCTCCCCGGCGATTCCTTCATCTCGCAAGTGCGTGACATACATCCCGCCATGGCGACCGGCGACCTGAGCAAGCCTCACAATTTCATCGCGCTTGGCGAAGCAGCCCGGCGAATATGCGAGGCCTGAGGAAAATCCAAGTGCTCCTGCAGCCATGTTTCGCTCGACGATACCGGACATTTTGGCGATAGCGTCATCAGACGCAGCCTCTGCGGAATGGCCCATAATCGCTTCGCGAACTGAGTTATGCCCCACGAGGGTGGCCACATTCACTTGGCTCCCGTGTTTCGCCAGACCACTCAGCAAAGCGCCAATCTCTACCGAAGACGTTCCGCAGTTACCTGTGATTAGGGTCGTAACGCCTTGCCGAACGAAGTTCGGAGCCCGAAAAGGTCGGTTCCTTGGAATATTACGTTCCACGTGAGTGTGAACGTCAATAAAGCCAGGGGCGAGCACCTGCCCGTGTGCGTTCAGCCAACGCCGAGCCCGCGCGGCATAGAGGATGCCAACGCTCGAGATTTTCCCGTCGCCAATCCCTACACACAGCCCTCGGTTTAGCATTCGCTCCCAATCGAAGATCCTGGCATTGTAGATGATCAGATCGAACGTGCCAAGCCGCCTCCGCCACTCCCAAAGCGCGAGAACTCCAATACCAAGTAGGATAA
>JAIQEZ010000165.1 GCA_020073545.1 Terriglobia bacterium
GCTCACCTCAACACGGGTCGGAATGCCGCCGCGCACGTCCAGCAAGGTATGGAGATGGACCGCACTCTGGCGGCGAAACGGGCCCCAGGGAAACAGTGACCGACACCCATCGAGGGTGGTCGAGTCGAAGGCATACACAGTCTCGGACCATTCCCTGCCGAACGACTCGTCGCGGTAGAGGTCGCGGGCGAGGCGAATCAAGGGTTGGGCAAAGTCGCGGTAAATACGCCAGTCGCGAGTCTCGCTGGCGTCGGCAAGGGTAGCGCCAGAGCAGAGAATTTCATCCCGCCCCGACCTCAAGAGCCCGTACGTCGCCATTTGTCGGCGACCGCAGATTGTCAACTCCGGGAATTGCTGCAGGCAAGGTCTTCACTTCACACGTGGCTTGGGCTTGGTGCACATTTTGGCTGCTGGGACTGAATAGAAAAGCTGCCCGCTTCCCGTCCCTGCGACGTGGGATGGAATTCAGAAATAGGTGGAGCTGGCCAACTCGGTGCCAGGTCGTCGTCCTTCCCTAATTACCGGGCGCGTGAGAACGTCCTCCGTGCGAAGATGGTGGGGCGAGTTCCGAGAGGTGCTATGAAATCCGCGATATCAGCGGGAGTTGGCCAACCACCGGGAATCTGGTCGCGCCGCCTCGGTGAAGGGGATGGCCTCGGTACGGGCATCGAGCGGATACCGCTCCCGCCCCGGGTGGATGACCCACCGCCCCCGCACCTTCAAGTTGTCGCAGGCTAGGTGGAATCCCTTGCTCGGCCGCGGATCGCTTACCGAGCGTTTGATCTCCACGGCGTGCAGGTGGCCGCCGGCGAGTTCCAAAAGTAAGTCAATCTCCGCACCGGCCGAGCTGCGATAGAACCAGGCATTCGTACTCGGCGCCGCCTGCGCCAGCAGGTTCTCGATCACGAAGCCCTCCCAACTTGGCCCGACGACCGGATGACCCAGCAACTCTTCTTGGTCGCGAATGCCGAGCAGCGTATGCACCAAGCCGCTGTCGCGCACATAGACCTTGGGAGAGCGCACCAGCCGCTTCTTGAGGTTTCCGGCCCAGGGTTGCAGCCGGCGCACGAGCAGCAGGTCCACCAAGACATCCAAGTAGCGCGTTACGCTTTGGCCGCTGACTCCCAGGCCAGAGGCCAGCGGGGCGGCATGAAAGAGTTGGCCCTGCGCGTGCGCCAGCATCTGCCAAAAACGATGCAGCGTCTCGGCCGGGATGCGGGGCCCCAGCATCGGAATGTCGCGCTCCAGGTAGGTCTGCATGAAGGCCCGCCGCCATTCAAAGCTGGCCGTCTCACGCGAAGCCAGGAAGCTGTCCGGGAATCCGCCCCGCACCCAAAGCTGGTCTGCCACCGAAGTACCGTTTTTAACCACCTCGGCGGCGCAAAACGGGGTGAGCTCAAGATAAGTTACGCGGCCAGCCAGCGTTTCAGCAGACTGCTGGAGCAGGTCCATCGAGGCCGAGCCGAGCATGAGGAATTGGCCGACTTTGGTCCCCTTCCGCCGCCGGCGGTCAATGACGCCACGGAGCACCTGAAAGATGCCGGGGGTGCGATGGATCTCGTCCAGAATGACGAGTTTGTCCTCGCGGCTGGCTAAGTAAAGCTCGGGATCGGTCAGTTTGGCGCGGTCCGACGGAAGCTCCAGGTCGAGATACAGGGCGCGGTCGCCCTCCTCGTCCGCGAGCAGGGTAGCCAGCGTGGTTTTGCCGACTTGACGGGCGCCGAGCAAGACCACCGCCGGGAACGCGCGCAGTGCCCCCCGGAGCCGTTTTGTAGCAAGTCGCGGGATCACAACATTGTAATTATGCCAAGCTATGGAGGATTTGCAAGGTAAATCCGTGGGCACCCTGTAAGCTTCGCTGTGTGTGTCGCCTAAATCGCCCACGGACTCAAAAACTGGACCGGAGTTTTCAGCCTCGGGCGAACAAGATACCAGGCTCGACTCCTCCGAACAGCGATTTCAGAACCCGCACCTCAAGGGCTCGTCCATCGCCTTTTGCCGGCGACCGCGGATTGTCAACTCCCGAAATTACTGCAGGCAAGATCTTCACTTCGCACGTGGCTTGGGCTTGCTGCACACTCTGGCGGCTGGAGTGGGGTAGCTCAGCTGCCCATGCTCTTCTATGTGGCAGTAGGCACACAGAGTCACGAGATTCTCGAGCGCGTCATTTCCCTGCTGGCTTCTCTTGATCTTGTGGTGGACCTGCAGATTCTCCAGCGAGCCGCACTTCCGGCGCCGCCAGCCGTCCCGTTCCAGCACGCGCTTCATCAAGCGGCCATAAATCTGCTTCCCCAGCTTGATCCGCTTCACCTTCCTCAGCATCTTCGGGCCGCCTCGGATTCTGCTTCCTCGGAATGGTTCGCAAGGCGCGCCTGATAGTCCGGCGGCAGGAGGTGGACCAGGCGATCAATTACCAGCAGCATCTCCTCTGGCGCGGACTCTTCCGTTCGGCCCGCCAGGAAACCCTTCGGCACGCGCGGGCGAACAGCCTGGTTGCAGAGAAAAGTGACGGGGTGGAGAACGGGAGAATTATCAAGTCTTATTAAGTGTTATTTGGGATGAGGGATGATGTTCAAAATGAGGTAGGTGTCACCGGTGATGACGAAATAGAAGCGCCAGTCGCGGTTTACGCGGGCCTGCCAGACATTGCGCGGCTCATCGTATTTCTTGGCGCGGAGAGACGGGTGGCGGAAGTTCTGCAGCAGCAGTTTCACTTGTTTGTCGAATGCTTTCTGGACGGCGGGGGGAGCCTCAGTGTAGTCCTTTACAGCGGCGGCCGTCAGTTGGCGCTTCATCGGGCACTGTGTTTAACAGATGTGGCTTTCTTTGGTCTGGCTTTCTTGGCTTTGCCGTGGAGAAAGGTGGTCATCTCTTCGTGGGTCTCAAAAGGCCCGTACGTTTCGCCTTTTTTCGCCTGTTCCAGCGACACAGCGAGGCGGGCATCAATGACCCGGCGCTGGGCCGGCGTGTATTCGCGGTCAACAATCAGTTTTGGCGTGAGAACGATCTTGCCCCTTTCTGCTTTGGCTTCCACTAGGTCGCCATCAACCAAGCCCACCTGGACACGAAGCCGGGTGGGAATGGTCACTTGGCCCTTGCGCTGTACTTTAACGATAGTGCTCATGGCGATCAATTTCCGGAAGTCGGAAATCCAGACTTCCTTGCATGAAGGATAGCACTTCCTGAAGAGCTGTCAAGGGCAGCGATATCGCTCCGAGGGATGGGGCCACCCTGCGTGGGACAGCCTAGGTGGGCGAAAGGAATCTGTTAAGACTCGCATCCACCTCGGCGGGGGGACGACTGTAGTGGCGAAGACTCGCCTCGATGACGCGGGCCTTGTCGTTCTCGGTGCCCTGGCGCGGGAAAGCGGGGAACGTTTTCACGGTAACGGGGCCCTGGGGATGGCCCGGTTCGGCGCCGGCAGTATGGTGGCGAACTCCCGCCTGAGTATCTCCGCGTCGGTGGCGACGACGCGGAAGCTGATGACTGCCCGCGGTCAGCTGTGCCAGAAGCGAGCCGCTCACATGCCCGTCAAAGTGATTGAGCAATCAATGCAAGATCTGCACGAATGAGGCAGGTCAAAACCACAGGGTTTCCGCACGCTCCAGGCCTACTGCGGGTGGCTGAGGAGGTAGAGGTCGGCTTGCCCGCCCGGGCGGGCGTAGACGACGGTGGAAAGGTCGGGCGAGAAGTCGTAGGCGTTGCCGTAGTAATACTGCCCAAAAACGAAGGGGAGCTTGAACGCGATTTGAGGTTTGCCGATGGTTTTGCCGTTCGACCAAGCTTGGCGATATAAGGTGACCTCGCTGCGGGAGGAAAGCGCGTACAGGAAGGACTTCCCATCGGGTGCAAACCGAATCATATAGGTTTCTACGCCGGGCAGCAATAGAGTGCACTTGTTGTCAGGGAGAGGAATCTCATAAATGCCTACGCCTGCACCCCACATCTCGGTGCTCAACAGATATTTCCCGTCTGGCGCAATATCCTCGACAACGCCGCAGCCGTCCAGGAGCTTTTGGACATTCGACCCATCCACGTTCGCTTTCCAAAGGCTGTGTAATGAATGGCCCCACACGCTGCTCAAGTAGAGGGATTTGTCATCCGCCGACCAGACGATCGAGTTGAGCAACCCTTCCACGGGCGAGATCTGGCGAAGACCGCTGCCGTCTGCCCCAACGATGAAACCCTTGCTCGCTCCGCTAGTAAAGGTAAGCTGCGTGCTGTCGTGAGACCAATCCGCAGTCCCCAGGGACCCGGAGGAGGAGGCCAGCTTGATTTGATGGCTGCCCTCGAGGTTCGATACCCAGAGTTCACTTCTGTCGACTACCCAGGGGTCGCTTCTGTCGACTCCTGGGAACTTTATGTACATTACCTGCTTTCCATCCCGGGAAATGAGGGGTTGCGTCGCGTTCTCCGAGACGATGTCCACGGACTCCCTGCTATGAACGTGGTAAGCGGTCAAATAACCAGATGTCTTGCCACTCACAAAGTAGATGCCTTTTCCGGTGGGGTCCGGTATGGGTGATAAATCAGGGCCGGGTCCGGAGGTAATCTGCGTCAGAACCTGGTCATTCAAACTGTATTCCCAAAGGTTCGTGAGTCCATTGAGCGTACGGCTGAGCAGCAAGGTCTTTCCGGGCACAGCCCATGCTTCGCCGGACGGACGTCCGGCAAGCGTGCCCAAGTCGCGAACCGAACGGCTGGGTACATTCACTTCAAAGAAATGTCCTTGCTCATCTCCCATTCGGGCCGCAGAGACCACCAGCAGGTTGTTGCCGTCAGGATAGGGCAGGAGTGAAAGGGGTATGAGGGGAGGATTGTCGAAGGTGAATACGGTCTCTTCGCTCAGCCCGGATTTCTCCGCGCGAAAGATCGCGCGGCTGTCCGACTTGAGATAGAAGAATGAACTGCCATCGGGAGAAGGAACCAGGTATCGGCCCGAGGCTACCCGTCGCGGCGTCCCCCCGAGGGTGGGCACGGCCCATTCCTCGTCGCGGCCCAGGGAACGCCCGTAATAAATCTCCGTCCCGTCAGGCGCGAAGCTATCCACAAGTTTATCGCCCTCGTCGTGCGTCAACTGTAGCGGTTCCCCGCCCGAGGTCAATATCACGAAGACCTGCACGATGCCCCCAACCGGCGAACTAAACGCCAGGGTGTGGCCGTCCGGCGAAAGCTTCGCGCCACTCATCGGCTTGTTCCAGTGGCTGACTTGCGCAAGCTTCGGCGGGCCCGCCGAACCCTTGGACCGAGACCAGAAGTGATAAGTGGCAATCGCCCCTACGAGAAGTGCTACGCAGGCGGCCAAGGCGATGTATTTCCGGCCGGTTGAGCCGATCACGGATGGGATGGCATCGTGCACCGCCACAGCCTGGGAACTTCGCCCCGACGTTGAATCTCGTTTTAGCCGCTTCAGGTCGGCGCGAAGTTCGGCAGCGCTCTGGTCGCGAACGTCTCGGTCTTTTTCCAGCGCCTTGTTGATGATGCGCTCCAACTCCGCAGGCAGCTCGGGGTTCAACCGCACCGGTGGAACGGGTGTCTTGTGGAGAATGGCATCGTGGATCGCCGCCGTGGTAGTGCCTGAGAATGCCAGACGCCCGGTGACCATTTCATACAGAACCGCCCCGAATGAAAACAGGTCCGTCCGCGCATCCAACTCCTCTCCCAGCGCGTGCTCCGGCGACATGTAGGCAACAGTGCCCATCGCCACGCCGGGGCTGGTCAAGTGTTCTTCCGTGGTTCCCGCCGTGGCGGTCGGCAAAGCTGAGGCTCCCACCGCTTCCGCTACCCGCTGAGGCTTCGACGCCAACATTGCCAGCCCAAAATCCAGAATCTTGGCTTGGCCGCGCCGGGTGACAAAGATATTCGCCGGCTTGATGTCCCGATGGATGATGCCCTTGGCGTGCGCCGCCTCCAGTGCATCTGCGATCTGGATCGCCGGGTCCAGCGCTTCCTCGGTCCTGAATGGCCGGGTGGCAATGCGAAGCTCCAGCGTTTGGCCTTCGAGCAGCTCCATCGCCATGAAGGGCTGGCCGTCGTGCTCGCCGATTTCGTGGATCGTGCAGATGTTGGGGTGATTGAGTGCCGCCGCTGCGCGCGCCTCGCGCTTGAAGCGCTCGAGTCCCTGGGGGTCACGGGGCAGTGCTTCCGGTAGGAACTTCAGGGCAACAAGTCGGCCGAGGGACGTATCTTCGGCCTTGTAGACCACACCCATGCCGCCGCCACCCAGCTTCTCCAGGATGCGGTAGTGGGAAATGGTCTTGCCAATCATGCGAGGAACCAGCCGTTGGGTGCCATCTTAGGCCGCGTTTGCAGCTAAGTCAACGCGGCAGGTCTAACGGGAGGAGTTCAAGGTGGGGATGGGGTTCGCAGAAGCGCCCTCTACAGCAACACCTCTCCGTGCTGGATCAACCGTGAAGTGATCCCGACAGCAGACCAAGATTTCCCCAAGGGCTCCTATGCGCATTGCGGGTGCTGGGCGCACACAAAATGGATTGGGAATGAAAAGTCCCGATGTGGGAAGCGTGCGCTGCCGTAAGGTGGCCGGGGCCGTGCTCCTTCGCGATAAAGAAGGGGTCCGACTTCGCCGCCCCTCTCCAAATCTGCAGATCGTGCGCTTCTTTCGCTCCTTCATAGGAAGGCCTCGCCTCGCATGATCTCCACCGCGTGACCTCCCACGCGCACCTTGCCGATCTTTTCTCCCTGTTTCCCCGCGCGCACGTAAATATGACTTGGACGCTTGATTTCCACGCCCTGCAGGATGTGAACGGTTTCCTCGGGTTTGGCGATTCCGTTGAGCACCATCCACGCCGCTGTGCATCCTGCCGCGGAACCCGTTGCCGGGTCTTCTCCATTCGTGTAAATGGATCGGGATCGCAACCCGACCTGAGGATCCTTCGTTTCGCGCGTTATATAGTAGAAGCCGCACTTCGGCTCCTGCCGGTCGAGGTAATCGCTTATTTTGCGCTGGTCCAGCCGCAACGACTGCAGCGCGTCGAGATGCTTGAGCGGCACGATCGCAAATGGTAATCCCGTAGAAACTGTCTGGATCGGCCAATCCTCTGCGATGTCGCTGGGCTTCAAATCCAGTAAACCCGCCACCGTCTCCCGATCATGGAGAGGGCCAAACACCGGCTCCACTTGGTGCATTTCTCCAAACACGTTTCCGGAACCGTCTTCGCGGAAATCCACTGGCACCTTGCCCACCTGCAGGTCGAGCACAATTTCATTCCGATTTTCGCCTGCGGTCTGTGCACGTTTTCCATCTGCCAAGCGTAGGTTGCGCAGAACCATCGCCGTTCCCAATGTCGGGTGGCCGCCAAAGGGTATTTCTTCCTCCGGCACAAAAATTCGCACCTTGACCCCGCGTTCCTGCTCAATCTTCGGATCTCGCGGAAAAACAAACGTGGTCTCCTGCAGATTGGTCTCCCGCGCTAGGTCTTGCATCTCTTTGTCGCTCAGTCCTCGCGCATCGGGAAACACGGAAAGCGGATTTCCTTCCAGGCGCTTCGAGGTGAATACGTCCATTTGTACAAATTGGTAGCGCCGGGAGCGTGACGAGCCAACACCTTGTGCGCTTGAGCTCCGAATATTCCCAAGTGTTGCTGCAGCGCCCGCGGCACTGAGAGTTTGTAGAAAATGGCGGCGGTTTTGGCTCATGGTTGGGGTTGCCTCCGAAAGCAGCTTGCCGGATTCCACCTTTATTCTTTGTCCGGGTGAGACACACGTCGCGCATTCTGGAGATTGACGCATGAATCGTCGTCTGCCCTTCTCCCCGGTCCTCAGTTGTACCTGGAATCTATCCGTCTTAATGCTGGCTTCCTGGCCTCTCAAAATCAGAGTTGTGAGCTACTCTGGCAAGATTCTACACCCGGAAAGGGATAGGGGGGCAGACAAATCCTGGTCAGGCCCTGACCTTGCTGCCGCCCTATGATCCCTGACCAGGGCTGTCAGGACATTGACCGTCACCAGATCCTTATTGTCCCGAAGTCCCATTCGAGGAAGTTTGTGGTGGCATAGCACTCGCTGGGAACGCTGTAGGGTAGAGCGAAGTCGCTCAACTCCTGTATCGTCACCCGCACGGAAGTTGTTCTCGCGGTGGGCGGTTCATCTGCCGCTAGTCTGATAGTTTCCGGGTGCGCCGTTACGACCAGAGCGCTCCGTACCCGCACGCGATCATCGGTGAACCCTTGGCGACAAGGCTTGAGGTATTTCCCACAACGCCGTTCCTGGATAGCCTGCCAATCTCCCACTAGCGATTACACGCCGTGAGTATGCAAACGAGGTGGTGGTCATGCGATCGATACCTTGTGCTACAGCCCACTGTTACTTACTGTTGGGGGGTTTTCATTGCCTGCAAAGACTTGAATAAGTCTTTTACGCGATCCTTCTTCGCAAAAGGCGCGCGGAAGAAGCGTTCGACCGTCGCGTTGAAGAGCCCGGGATCATCGTAAGGAACCATATGCGTCGCGTTCGGGAAGATGCAGAGCTGGCTGTTGGGGATGTGGTGGTAAATCTCCAGCGTGTGCTCGTCGCGGATCGCATCGTGATCGCCCGCCAGCACAAGCGTGGGTGCGGTGATCGCCTCAAGCGCCTTGGCGTCGATGTGAGGCTCGTCGAACAACATTTGCGTCACCTTCAACTCGCGTTTGCCCTGTGGCGTTTCCCTGGCGGCAGCCGGCATCGAGTCCATCATGATGGACTTGGCGAAGGCGATGACTTCCGGGTAGATGGCTTCCTCGCTCGGGTTCAGGTTCGCGGCCATCGCGGCAATCTTCTTCACCTTCGCCGGATGCCGGATGGCAAGAGAGTTTATGCCGGACGGGAAACGCCAGTACTTGCACTGTGGGCAAAGCGCCACGTGGCCAAAGGTAAGAGCGCGTTTTGGTATTTCGACAATGGGTACAATGACGCAATGATGGAGGGCATTCAAAAGGCCGCCGCTGAGAAAGACCCAACCGCCCTACTCAGCATTCTGTTGATCGACGATCACATG